>NZ_JBHYRN010000012.1:0-164513 GCF_042749305.1 Nocardia sp. NPDC058705
CCCCCAGGGGCCGCGCTCGAGCGCGCCAGCGCTCCAAAAACACAGCCTAAAACCACACGGACTACCGCACCCTTGAAATCTCACCCTGCCGAACCTCCCACCCCGCCGCCCACGACAGGTCTGCAAATACACTGCAGCCCGTGCCGATCGCCACCCAGCCGACAACCGAGCAGCCCGCCGCCCGACGCGCCCCATCCCGCTTCGCCCGACGCGCCACCCTGCGCCGCTCACTGCGCCTGCTCACCAGCTTCCGCTTCGAGCAGACCGACCCGGCCCGCTTCTACGGCGGCATCGCCACCGACAGCGCCGAGCTGATCAGCGACTTCTACGCCGACATCACCGGCCGCGAACTCACCGGCACCTTGGTCCTCGACGTCGGCGGCGGCCCCGGCTACTTCGCCGACGAGTTCACCGCGGTCGGCGCACGCTACGTCTCGGTGGAGCCGGACCCGTCGGAGATGCACGCGGCGGGGCTGCGGGTTTCGGGTTCGGTGCGCGGATCGGGGATGGCATTGCCGTTCCGCGACAACGCCTTCGACGTCTGCTTTTCCTCCAACGTCGCCGAGCATGTGCCGCAGCCGTGGCTGATGGCGGACGAGATGGTGCGGGTGACCAAGCCCGGCGGCCTCATCGTGTACTCGTACACGGTGTGGCACGGGCCTTTCGGTGGTCACGAGACCGGCCTGTGGCATTACCTCGGTGGCGAATTCGCGGCCCGCCGGTACCGGCGCAAGAAGGGCCACGAACCCAAGAACAGGTTCGGCCGATCATTGTTCGCGGTGACGGCGGCAGACGGGTTGCGCTGGGCGGCAACGACTTCAGCCGACGTGCGGACTGTTTTTCCGCGCTACCACCCGCATTGGGCCTGGTGGCTCGTCCGAATTCCGGTGATCCGTGAGCTATTGGTCAGCAACTTGGTAGTAGTGGCGACCAAAGCCTGATCAGGCCAGCCAGCTCAAGCGCCGCGACCTCCGAATCGGCTCGGGTAACACCCGGTCCCACGGCGATTCCTGAATCGCCAGGCCCACGGTCTCCAGCGTGGTCAGGCCGACCTGATCGGCAAGCGCGCCGACCATCGCAACGGCCTCAGCGGCCTGGATAGCGGCAGTCGCCTGCTCGATCGTGAGTGTGCGGCCAGGCAGGAATGAGACAACCCATCCGCCACTGCCCACACTTTTCGCTTGATGGTCGGTCTGGTCGCTGGTCATCAACGATCGGCCGATCACTTGCACAGCCATGAGTCGGTCTCCCCAATTCGCTGTTAATGTCCGATGAATCGAGCGAGCTGATCAGTAGCTAAAGCATCCCCTTTTCACCACCGGAACGCAATAGTGCGTTTCCCCGAATAGCGAACCGGCAGGTCGGAATTCGCAATCTTCACAGTCGTTGCGGCACAGCGAATTAGAACAGGTTGCAGACAATTCGACCGCAAAACTGTAACGTGTTCTCATGCACTACGACAGTCTGTTCATCGGCGGTAAGTGGACCACCCCGGCCGGTAGTGACCGCATTTCGGTGATCTCCCCGGCAACGGAGGAGACCGTCGGCAGCGTGCCCGCGGTAACGAATGCCGATGTCGACGCGGCAGTCGCCGCGGCGCGCGACGCGTTCGACAGCGGGCCGTGGCCATCGACGCCCCCACTGGAACGAGCCGAGGTACTCACCAAGGTCGCCCGCCTGATCGAGCAGCGTTCGCCGGAATTGCTCGCCGCGCTCACCGCGGAGATGGGCGCGCCGACGTTAGCGGCCTTGACACTCAACCAGATTCCCGCCGTCGCCGCGTTGGACGCACTCGCCGAGCTCGCTAAAACCTTCGCCTGGAACGAGACTCGAGTCGGCCTGTTCGGAACTTCGCGTGTCGCACGGGAACCCCGTGGTGTCGTCGCGGCGATCACTGCCTGGAATGTCCCGTTGTTCCTGGCCGCGAACAAGCTCGGGCCCGCATTGCTGGCCGGCTGCACCGTGGTGCTCAAGCCGTCACCGCTGACGCCGTTGACCGCGAACATCCTCGCCGACATCTTCACCGAGGCAGGCCTACCCAGCGGTGTGCTCTCGGTGCTGCCCGCCGAGGCCGAGGCCAGTGAGTACCTCGCGGGCCACCCCGGCGTCGACAAGGTGACCTTCACCGGCAGCACTCCCGTCGGCAGGAAGCTGGCCGCGCTGGCCGGTGGGCAGCTCAAGACCGTCTCGCTGGAGCTCGGCGGCAAGTCGGCCGCGATCGTGCTGCCCGATGTCGACCTGGCCGCGTGCATTCCCGTGCTCGCGTTCTCCGCGCTGATGAACAGCGGACAGGGCTGTGTCGCGCAGACGCGAATTCTCGCGCCGCGCAGTCGCTATGACGAGATCGTCGAGGCGTTGGTCGCGCATGTGAAGACCATGCAGACCGGCGATCCGACCGATCCCGCGACCCAGCTCGGGCCGCTGATCAGCGAAAAGCAGCGCGACCGCGTGGAGGGCTACATCGCCAAGGGCAAGGCCGAGGGCGCGCGGCTGGTGCTCGGCGGCGGCAGGCCGGCGGGTGTGGAGCGGGGCTGGTTCGTCGAGCCGACGATCTTCGCCGACGTCGACAATGCGAGCACCATCGCCCAGGAGGAGATCTTCGGTCCGGTGCTCTCGGTGATCCCGTACGAGACCGAGGACGAGGCCATCGCGATCGCCAACGACTCCGACTACGGGCTCGCCGGTTCGGTGTGGACCACCGATATCGAGCACGGCGTCGAGGTCGCGGCCCGAATCCGCACCGGCACCTTCGCGATCAACTGGTACGCCTTCGACCCGACCGCACCGTTCGGCGGCTACAAGAACTCGGGCATCGGCCGCGAAAACGGCCCGGAAGGACTCGACGCCTTCTGCGAACAGAAGTCAGTGCTCATGCCGATGGGTTGGTCAGAAGCCTAGAACTCAAGGCATATGTACCCGCAGCACCGGCTGCGCGGCCACCTCGCCTCGGGCCGGTAGGTCGACGACCTCGACCCGCCAGCCCGGCGGCAGGACCCGCTCCAGCTTGCCCGCCACACGCTGCAGGGGCGTGCTCGAATAGGTGTCGGACTCGAATCCGGTCACCAGATCGGTCATGCGTCGAACCACCTCTCAGCGTCGATCTCGCGGCGGTGCAGGAGTCTCGCAGGTGTTTCAGCTCGAGAGGAATATAGGCGACAGTTCCGCTGTACGTTCCAGCGACTCTCTGACTTCGATAGATGTACCCATAAAGAGTTCGCGGAAATCGTCCGACGCACAAACAAAACCGCCCGTACCGAAACGGTACGGGCGGTTTGTGGTTTGCGGGGGTGATCAGCCCAGGCGCTCCTTGAGCGCCTCGAACTCGTCGCGCACGCCCGAGGGCAGCTTGTCGCCGACGAACTCGAACCATTCCTCGATCGACGGGATCTCCTTGCGCCACTCGTCGGCGTTCACCGACAGGGCCTCGTCGACGTCGGCGGCGTTCACGTCGAGGCCGTCCAGGTCGAGGTCGGCGGCGGTGGGGACGTGGCCGACGGCGGTGGCGGACGCGTTCGAGGTGCCCTCGATGCGGCCGACGATCCACTCCAGCACGCGGGAGTTCTCACCGAATCCGGGCCACAGGAAGCGGCCGTCGTCGCCACGACGGAACCAGTTGACGTAGAAGATCTTCGGCAGCTTGTTCGCGTCGGCGTTCTTGCCGAGGTCGATCCAGTGGTTGAGGTAGTCGCCCACGTGGTAGCCGAGGAACGGCAGCATCGCCATCGGGTCGCGACGGATGGTGCCGACGGTGCCCTCGGCGGCGGCGGTCTGCTCCGAGCCCATGGTGGCGCCCATGAACACGCCGTGCTCCCAGCCGAACGACTCGGTCACCAGCGGGACGGTGGTCTTGCGGCGACCGCCGAACAGGATGGCCGAGATCGGCACGCCCTGCGGGTCGTCCCACTCGGGGGCCAGGGTCGGGCACTGCGACATCGGGGTGCAGTAGCGCGAGTTCGGGTGCGCGGCGGGCGTGCCGGACTCAGGGGTCCAGTCGTTGCCCTTCCAGTCGATGAGGTGCTGGGGGTCGCCTTCGAGACCCTCCCACCACACGTCGTTGTCGTCGGTGTTGGCGACGTTGGTGTAGACGGTGTTGCCCGCGTCGATGGTGGCCATCGCGTTGGGGTTGGAGCTGTGGTTGGTGCCCGGCGCGACGCCGAAGAAGCCGAATTCCGGGTTCACGGCGTAGAGCTGGCCGTCCTTGCCGAAACGCATCCAGGCGATGTCGTCGCCCAGGGTCTCCGCGCGCCAGCCGGGGATGGTCGGCTGGATCATCGCGAGGTTGGTCTTGCCACAGGCCGACGGGAACGCGGCGGCCACGTAGTAGTTCTTGTTCTCGGGCGAGATCAGCTTGAGGATCAGCATGTGCTCGGCCAGCCAGCCCTCGTCGTGGGCCATCGCCGAGGCGATGCGCAGCGAGTAGCACTTCTTGCCGAGCAGCGCGTTGCCGCCGTAGCCGGAACCGAAGGACCAGATCTCGCGGTCCTCGGGGAAGTGGGTGATGTACTTGGTGTCGCTGCACGGCCACGGCACGTCGGCCTGGCCCTCGGCCAGCGGCGCGCCCACGGAGTGCAGCGCCTTCACGAACGGGCGGTCGGTGCCCAGCTTCTCCAGCGCGGCGGCACCCATGCGGGTCATCACGCGCATCGAGACGACCACGTACTCGGAGTCGGTGAGCTCCACGCCCAGCTTGGGGTCCTCGGCGCCGAGCGGGCCCATGCAGAACGGCACCACGTACATGGTGCGGCCCTTCATCGAGCCGCGGTACAGCTCGGTCATGGTGGCGCGCATCTCGGCGGGGTCGACCCAGTTGTTGGTCGGACCGGCGTCGGCCTCGGTCTTGGAACAGATGTAGGTACGCGACTCGACGCGCGCCACATCGGAGGGGTCGGACAGCGCTAGGAAGGAGTTCGGCTTCTTCTCCTCGTTGAGCTGCTTGAACGTGCCCGCCTCGACCAGCTGGGTGGTCAGGCGATCCCATTCCGCGTCGGAGCCGTCGGCCCAGACCACGCGATCGGGCTGAGTGAGCTCTGCGACTTCCTGTACCCAGGCGAGCAGTTCACTGTGCTCGGTCGGCGCCTTGCCGTCGGATCCACGAAGACCAGGAATGGTCGCTGAGGTCATGAAAACTCTCCTGAGATGGGCGGTCATCGATCGCCACCATGGGCGGGTAGGGCGCCCGCTTCAGACCAACCGTCGCACAACCCCGAGAGACGGCTGAAGGCCGTACACGGACGATGGCCGCGCATCGACTGGCAAGAGCGGACGCCCAGGTTCCTGCCTCCAGGTTAACGCGACATGACCACTGATACGGCATCGGGCTCCCTTACGGATACCCACAGGTATATCGGTCAATCCCGTGCTCACAGTTGATCGAGGGTGGCGATGTCACGCTCGCACGCGGTCAGCTGTGCGGGACGCTCCGCGACCAGCCTGCGCGCGAGCGCGTCGAGCTCGGTCACGCGCCGGTCGACGGCGATCGCGCGGGCGGTCGATTCGCGAACCACGTGCTCGGCCAGCTCGGCCTCGATATCGACCAGCACCCCCGCGACACGCTGCTCGAGCTGGGCTTTGATGTTCACCAGCGCCTCCGAGACCCACTGGGCCATGTGGTTGCGTTCGGCGAGCTGGCCGCGGGCACGCACGACCCAGGCGGCCGCACCCGCGCCGAGCAGCAGCGTCACCGGGACGCTCGCCACATCGAGGGTCGGCACCAGCGACAGCGGCGCCACGATCAACCTGCCGAGACCGACACCGGCCGACGCGCCGAGCGCGATCATGAGGTGATCTTCGACACCACGGTGCCGTTTGTCCGGATCCGGCCCGACCCGCGGCGCCGGATCGCGCCTGCGGGTGGTCGGCGCGGTGGTGCCGATCCGGCGGGCGGCTTCGATGACGCGTTCGTCGATGACGGCGTCGACCGAGACCGACAGTTCACCGGCCGCCTGCTGCAGCCGCTGGGGGTAATCGCGCAGCTCAGCGCGGTCGCAGCGGTCGAGTTCGGCACGGGAGCGGGTGTGCAGCGCGCGCACCATCGCACCCAGCTCGGTGGTGAGATCGACGCGGGCGAGCTGGACCTGGCTGCGCACCGCGGCCAGCCCGGTCTGGCGGCCGCCGTCGCGCTCGGCGACAAGGCCGATCCGTTCCTCCCTGATCCGGGCGGTGTCGGCGCCAGAGCGCAGGGCGGTGATCTGCTCGTCGATGCGCGCCCTGGTGTCGGCGAGGACGCGGGTGCGCACGGCGGTGCGACGCTGGGCACCGTCGGTCGGGCCGTGCGCGGTGGCCGCGGCGAGGACAGCGTGCAGTCCGGCCACGCCGGAACGATCGAGCAGGGCCGAGTCGTCGGCGGCGCGGGCCGCGGCGGACATCCGGGCGGAGACGGCGACGATGTCGAGGTCGGTGATGCCGCGCGCGGCGAGCAGTTCGAGGTTGCGATCGCGGGTCGCGCGCCAGTCCTGGTAGGCGTGAAAGCCGTTCATGGCGAGCAGGATTCGCTGGTCGGCGGCGCGGAGGCGGTCGATCAGGGCGAACATGTCGGAGCCGAGGACACTGCCCGCGTCGAAGAGGATCAGTGCCGCGGCGGGCTCGTTGCCCGGGGCGGGTTCGGCCAGGTCGATGCGGGGTTCGAAGTGGGCGAGTTCGGTGCGAAGCAGGGTGGTGTTGGCGTCATCGGGGGCATAGAAGTCGACGCTGGAGCCCTGACCGGCACCGGCCATCGCCCGCAACAGCGCGGCGCCCTGCGGATTCCACCGCTCGATCACGGCGTCTACCGCTGGTGCGAGCGCACCCGGATCGCCGTCGTCGGTCGGCACGCGCTCGGACCCGGCGTTCGGGTCGTCGGCCCTGTTCCCATCGGCAGGGCCATGAGCCGCCGACGTGCCCGGATCGCCGGTGGCTCGCGCGCCGACGGCCGAACCTCGGTCGGGAACGTCAGAGTCCGGCACTGGACATCCGCTCCCAGGCTCTGACATAGCCGTTGTGGACGCGTAGGGCAGCTCGGCGGGCAGCCGGCGGCATGTCGCTGGAAACCACGGCACGCCAGCGGGTGGCGCGGGCGAGTGCTTCGTCGGCGTCGGCGGGCGAGGGTGACGGGTAGCCGGCGGCCAGGTGCGAGACCTGCGGGCAGGCCAATCCCGCGCAGAGTCCGGCCCAGAGCGCTTCGTCCCCGGCCAGATAGTGCTCGATCAGTTCGCGGGCGCGACCACCGTCGCCGGGGACCGCGCGGGCGGCCAGCCGGACCAGCTCGTCGAGCAGTTCGCCGCCGCGCACCGCTTCCACCTGCTCATACCGACGGTGGACGAGCTTGTGCAGCGGATCGATACCGCTGGCGGAGTGCAGGATCTGGATGATCGCCGACGCGGGCAGATCGGGATCGGCGCGCAGGGCCGACAGCGCGCAGTCCACGCCGTAGAGATCCCAGTTGGCGATGAGCCTCGTGCGCGCGTCCTGGTCGGAACCGCTGCCGATGAACAGATCGGCGGCCAGCACCGAGGGCACGTCGGGGCCGACCGCGAGCCTGCGCAGGTCGCTCAGATCGTCGGCGCTCACCGCTCCCGCCCTGGTCCGGGCGGCGACAGAGGCGACGATCGGCACGACCGGCACCCCGAGTTCCTGCGCGATCCGCTGTCCCGCGGCTACGGCCTCACCCCAGCGCGCGCCCACCGCGTCGGCCTTGTTGAGGACGACCAGACCGCGACCATGGGGCACGGTGGCGAGCAGGCGATAGTCGGCTGCCTGCGGCGCACCGGCGAGTACGTAGATGACCAGATCACCGTCGAGAACCGGATCCGGCGACTCGGGCTGGTCGACCGGCGAAGTCTCCTGCGCCGACAACAACGCCAGTGCGGCCAGCACGGTGGTCCGTCCGCTGAGCGCACGCCCGGTGATCTGGATGTGCAGCGGCCGACGACGCCGCGCAGCCGCCTCTGCAAGCTGTTGCGCGATCGCCGGATCACCGCCCCGACCTGCACCGAGGCGCGAAATCAACTCGTCGAGCTGATCTGCGGGCCGTGTCTGTGCGAATTCGGTGGCTGTCGACATTCTGCACACCCCCTTTTCAGGAGGGCATTCTGTCAGATCCGCGCCGGGTGGGGGCTGGGCGAACCCTTTGCGCGACCTGGCAGATCAGCGTGCGACGAACTCGCCTGTGGCGTAGCTCGGCGCATGCTGGACAATGGACGACGTGAACGACGCCGCCAACCACGCCGAGCCGACCAGCCACAAGCTGTCGGAGATGCCCGACGACGCCGGCAGGCGATCGCTGACCGGCTCCCGGCTGTACCCGCGCGTGACGAGTTTCCGCACGCGTCGTGGCGCGCTGACGTCGAATCAGCAAGCGTCCTGGGACAAGACGTGGCCGGTGGTCGGGCGCAATGTGTCCAACGATCCGGTCGACGCCGACGCCTGGTTCGGGCGCGAGGCGCCGCTGGTGATCGAGATCGGCACCGGCACCGGCACCGCGACGGCCGCCATGGCCAAGGCCGAACCGCACCTGAACCTCATCGGGATCGAGGTGTATCAGCCGGGTCTGGCCCAGTTGGTGCAGCAGATCGAACGTGAAGAGATCGACAACATCCGGTTGCTGCGCGGCGACGCCGTGGACGTACTGGAGAACATGGTTGCCCCGGAATCGCTGATCGGCGTTCGGGTGTTCTTCCCCGACCCGTGGCCGAAGGCCCGCCACCACAAGCGCAGGCTGCTGCAGGCGCCGACTTTCGCGCTGATCGCCAGCAGACTCAAGCCCGGCGGCGTGCTGCACGTGGCCACCGACCACGCGGATTACGCGGAGCATATTCTCGAAGTAGGCTCCAAGGAACCGCTGTTCACCGGCCTGAACGACACCACCGGCGGCGACAGCGCCGCCAATCGCACCACCGCGCCGATCGGTTTCGAACGGCCCGTCACCAAGTTCGAAGGCAAAGGCCTGCGCGCCGGTAGCGCCATCAACGAGTTCATATGGGGGAAGATCGACAGATGAGCGTGAGTGAGATCGCCCCCGAGATGCCGGTGCCCGCCCAGGCAGGCTCCGGTTCCGAGGCGTTGAGCGGTTCCGATGTTCGACGTGTCCTGTTGGTCTGGGACGCGCCGAACCTCGACATGGGGCTCGGTGCCATCCTCGGAGGACGTCCCACCGCCGCCTATCGCCCCCGTTTCGACGCCCTCGGCCGCTGGCTGCTGGCCCGCACCGCCGAGATCTCGGTCGCCTCCAAGGGGCGCATCGAGGCCGAGGCCACTGTGTTCACCAATATCGCGCCCGGCACCGCCGACGTGGTCCGCCCGTGGGTGGAAGCGCTGCGCAATGTCGGTTTCGCGGTGTTCGCCAAGCCCAAGATCGACGAAGACTCCGATGTCGACGCCGATATGCTCGCCCACATCGCGGCCCGCCAGCGCGACGGTGGTTTAGCCGGAATCATGGTCGCCTCGGCCGACGGCCAAGCCTTCCGTGAACCACTGGAAGCCATCGCCGCCAAGGGAATCCCAGCTCAGGTGCTCGGATTCCGTGAGCACGCGAGTTGGGCGGTCACTTCGGATACCCTCGGGTTCGTCGACCTCGAGGACATCCCGGGAGTGTTCCGGGAACCGCTGCCGCGGGTGAGTCTCGAGTCGCTGCCCGACGAGGGTGCCTGGCTGCAGCCGTTCCGGCCGCTGTCGGCGCTACTCACTTCTCGCCCTGGTCAAGGAGTCGCTTAAGTGTTCACCCGCTGGGGCGATCTGGTCTATCGGTTCCGCTTCGCCGTCATCATTGTTGTCGGTGGGGCGATGTTGGCGTTGGGTGCCTACGGCATGGGGCTCGGGCCTCGGCTGTCGCAGAGCGGCTGGTTCGATCCCGGCTCGGAGTCGGTGCAGGGCGCGCAGATCGCGGACGGGTCTTACGGTCGCGACCACCAAGCCGACGTCATCGTCATGTACAACGCCCCAGAGGGCAAGACTATCGATGACCCGGAGTTCTCGAAGAAGGTCGTCGACAGCCTGACTTCCGTCGTCGCCGAACATCCCGATCAGATCGGCAAGATCAACGGCACCTATTGGAAGGTGGGCGACGCGCCCGCGGTGCCGTCCGCGTTCGGGTCCAAGGACAAGAAGCACGCGTTCGCCTCGATCGCCATCGCCGGTGACAACGACACCGTCATGATGAGCAACTACCGCGCCGTGGCGGATGCCTTCTACATCCCCGGCGTCGATGTCGAGGTCTCGGGCCTGCAGGCCATCGCGGTCACCCTGACCGACACCCTCGACCACGACTCCAAGCGGATGGAAGTGATCGCCTTCCCCGCGGTGGCGGTCCTGCTGTTCTTCATCTTCGGTGGCATCGTCGCGGCCGCGTTGCCGCTGATCATCGGTGGTCTGACGATTCTCGGCGCCACCGGCATCGTGATGGCGCTGACCAATTTCACCGAGGTCAACTTCTTCGTCACCGGTGTCGTCTCGATGATCGGTCTCGGCCTCGCGATCGACTACGGACTGTTCATCGTCAGCCGTTTCCGCGAGGAGCTGGCCGAGGGTTACGACACCAGAGCCGCCGTCCGGCGGTCGGTCATGACCGCTGGACGAACAGTGGTGTTCTCCGCGACGATGATCATCGCCAGCGTCGGCGGCATTCTGATTTTCCCACAGGGCTTCCTGCGGTCGGTCGCGTACGGCACCATCGCGGCGGTCTCCCTCGCGGCGCTGACCGCGGTCACGATTCTGCCCGCGATGCTGGCCATCCTCGGCCCGCGCGTGGACATGCTCGGTCTCAAGCGGTTCCGCAAGACCAAGACCGCGGAGCAGGTCGAGAACGGTTTCTGGGGCAACCTGACCCGCTGGGTCATGCGGCACCCGCTCAAGATCGCCATCCCGATCACCATCGGCCTGCTGCTGCTGATCATCCCGGTCAAGGATCTGGCGTTCGGCGGCATCAACGAGAAGTACCTCCCGCCGGACGACCCCGCTCGTTCCGCGCTCGAGCACTTCTACGAGGTCTTCCCGATGAAGAAGACCGACCCGATCCAGCTGGTCTTCGTCTCGGACAACACCAATGCCATCGGCAAGGTCTGGAAGGAAGCCAATCAGGCTCCCGGCCTGGTCAGCCCGTTCGAAGTGCCGGTCAAGTCGCCGACCAACCCCATGGTGTTCCGCACCTCGGCGCCCATGGTCGATCCGACCAACAACGCCGAGCCGACGATCGACTACCTGCGCGCGATCGAAGTACCCGACGGCGTCACGATGTATGTCACCGGTCAGCCCGCCCTGATGGCCGACAGCATCGATACGCTGATGGGCCTGATGCCGTGGATGATCCTGCTCGTCTTGGTCACCACCACGATCCTGATGTTCCTGACGTTCGGTTCACTGGTGCTGCCGATCAAGGCCGCGTTGATGAGCGCGCTCGGTCTCGGTGCGACCCTCGGCATCCTCACGTGGATCTTCGTCGACGGCCACGGTTCCGGGCTACTGAACTTCACGCCACAGCCGATCAGTGCGCCGGTCTTGATGCTGATCATCGCGATCATCTACGGCTTGTCGACCGACTATGAGGTCTTCCTGCTGTCTCGCATGGTGGAAGCGCGCGCCCAGGGTGCGTCGACCACCGAAGCTGTGCGAATCGGCACCGCCCAAACCGGACGCATCATCACCGCCGCCGCGCTGATTCTGCTGGTGGTGACCGGCGCGTTCGCGTTCTCCGACATGGTGATGATGCAGTACATCGCCTACGGCATGATCGCGGCGCTGTTCATCGACGCCACCGTCCTGCGCATGCTGCTGGTCCCCGCGATCATGAAACTGCTCGGCGACGACTGCTGGTGGGCGCCGAAGTGGATGAAGCGGATCCAGGAGAAGATCGGCCTCGGCGAACCCATCCTCGACGACGAACGCCCCCAGCACGGTGGCGTGGTCGACCTGGTGAAGACCACCCCGATCACCGACCCGCCGACCATGCAGATGAAGGCGGTCCCCGACTCCAAGTTGGCTCGCACTCCCCGCAGGCCGCGCACGGTCGCCGAGATCGAGGCCGATGCCCCCACCCAGCGCATCGACAAGATCACCGACGCCGAACCGGCCGAGCCTGCCCGCCCGCGCCTGCCGATGTCGCCCGATCCGACGCGCCCCCGCGCCTCGATGCTGTCCTCGGGTGAGCCGACACGGGAATTGCCGGTGGTGAAGCTGGGTACGCCCGACGCCAAGGATGCCGAGAAGCCGGAAGATCCCGGTCCCGACCTGCCGAAGTACGTGTCCGGCGAACCGACCCAGGTTCTCCCGATCATGAAGCCGAACACCCCGAATCCCGATCAGGGACAAGGTGATTCGACCTCGGATAACGACCGTGGCTATTCGGGACCGAGCTTCGGCACGCCCCCCGCACCCCTGGCCGACCTCGGTGATCCCGAAACCGGCCCCGGCGGCGCGACTCGCCCCACCAGCGGTCCCGGACACACGAGCGGCACAGCCGATTCGCCGAGCAGCAGCTCACCGTTCGGCAGCGGTACCGGCACCCCGTCGATTTCCCATCCAGATCCGGTCGACAACGGTCCGAGCCTCGATCCGCCCGGCATCGTCACCAGTGGTCCTGCGCGTGGCTCCGCGCGCGTGCAGCCGCCGTCGGGATACACCCCCGGCGTGATCGGCGAGACACCGCCGGTACCTCGGGTGTCGACGCCGCACGAGACCGGCGATGATGCCGGATTCGGTACGCCCACAGTCGATTCACGGCCGAGCATCGTCCCGCCGCCCAGGCCGAGCACGGCTACTCCGCCGCCGCGCGGGCTCGTCCCGCCGCAGCCGCCGAGGATCGTCAATACGCCACCGGCACCACGCGAGACCCCACCGGCACCGCGCGAAATGCCGTCGGCACCTGACGAGACACCGTCGGGCGGAACCTTCAGCGGATTCAGCCCCGTGACCGCGTCGAATCTCAGGCCCGTCACACCCCACACCCCCGCTCCCGATTCGAGCACCCGGCCCGAGCCGACCACGTCGCCGACCCAGGCCGATCCCGCAGTGCGCGAATCGGATTCGGGTCCGCAGGGATTCGACTCACCGGCTCCCGACTTCTCGGTCACACCCGGCGCGCACCGCGCCGAGTCTCACTCGGTCAGCCCGGACCGTGCGGCCGAGTCGTACCCGGTCAACACCGACCGCGGGGCCGAGCCGTACCCGGGTAACGCGGGTCATGCGGCCGAGTCGTACCCCGTCAGCCAGGACCGTACAGCCGAGTCCTACCCGGCCAACACAGACCGTGCGGCCGAGCCGTACCCGGTCAACGCGGATCGTGCTGCGCGCGCGGAGACGGAGCCCGATTCGCCGATCCCCGCGGAGAGTGTTTTCGGTACCTCGGTCCCCGTTGAGCCACAGCCGAGCACGCCCTGGAACAACGGCATGACGAGCCCCGGCACGCCGCGCGGTTTCAACACTCCCGATCAGGGCAGCGGACCACGGTTCTCGCCGGTCACCCCCTCCTCGGAGGACAGTGCCGACGACGTCGAAGAGACGATCGACCAGCCCGACACCTCCGGCCAGTGGCAGGCTCCGTCCGGCTTCACCGCCGTCCCGACCCCGGCCGCAACGCCGACCGAACCAGCCGAATCCGGTTCCACCACACCGGAATCCGGTTCGACGGAATCCGACGAACCGCAGGCCGACACCCGCAACGAGATCGAGAACTGGATGGCTCAGCTGCGCTCGTCTCGCCGCGGTACACCCGCCGACGAGGGTCGTCATCACGGTGGCGAGGGCCGGACGGTCAGCGTGAACGAACTGCTGCGCCGACGCGAGGACGACTGATTCGGTATTTTTGGAGCGCTGGCGCGCTCGAGCGGGGCCCTCCGGTGCCCCGATCTTCCCTCCCTCCGGGTACTCCTTCGTCGCACCCTCCGGTCAGTCCAGATCGGGGCGGGCCCCTTTGGTAGAGACTTCCTGGTGACTACCCGGCCCAGGTTGTGTGGCCTGGCGATGGGGTGCTGCGTCAGCGAACGCGCGGGCGTAGCGGGTTCCGGTGAGTAGCAACAGGATTCCGACTGCCAGGAAAGCTGTGACGCGGATCAGGCCGGAGAGCGTTGCCAGGTCGAACAGGAACAGCTTCGCCAACGCGGCTGCCGCGACCAGCAGACCGGAGACCAGACAGACCTTCGCGACCGCGGGTGAGCTGGCGAGGCGACGCAGTCCGTAGAACAGCGAGGCGGTCGCGGCCACCATCCAGACGATGGTCGCCAGGCTGTGCCCGACGATGAAACCGTCTGCGCCGCCGAGGGATACGCCGAGCGACACCGCGGCGACCAGCACGAAGTACAGCCCGGCGATACTCACCGCGATCCACACCCCGGTGACGAGCGCCGGGTCATCGCACCGCGGCAACCTCGGTACTGTCCACGCCACCATCGCCGCCACACCCAGCCCGACGACGGCCGCCACGGCCATCGCGATGTCGAGTTCCCGCTCGGCAAGTCTTTGCAGCGCAAGCGTTTCCGGTGTCGCGATCGCCAGCATCACCAGCCCGCCCAGCAACGCGAACGCGATACCGAGCCCGCCGACCACCCGCGCGCGACTCGCGGCAGCGACCGCCAGGAACGCGAGGCCCACCGCGAACAGTGTGGTCGGCAACAACCGGGGATGACCGCCCGTCGCCACGGTGCAGGTCTGCAACAACGCCACGGCACCGGTCAACCCAGCCACCAACGCCGTGTGCCGCGCAATCCGCAACGGTCCGACGAGCCCGGCACCCGGATCCTCGGCGGTACTCGATGGGCCTGCTACTGACTGCGCGGGACTCGCACCACCGTGCGCGAGGTTCTCCGTCGAACCGGCGCGGCGGAACAGCGCGGTGGCGGCGAGACCGAGTAGGACGGTGGCAAGTACCGCGGTGATCGACGCGCTCACAGCCTGGTCGAACAGGACTGCGGTGGCGAGTACCGGGAGTGCGGTGAGGGCGATGGTGATGCTGGCGGTGATGTCAGAGGGCCTGCGCCGTACCGCGAGCAACGCACCGACCAGCCCGACCACCGCGCACGCGATCGCCGCGACCAGCAGTCCTCGCCGCTGTGCCGCCTCCGCACCGGAGATCGCCCCTTCGAGCCCGCTGAAGGCCGCCATACCCAGCACGGCGAGCACCACGGGCAGGGTGCGCGCCACATGCAGCACCGGCCAATCCCGGCGCATCTGCACGGGAACACCGGCCGCCTGCAACACCACCAGGAACCCGAGCAACATCAACTCGGTGGTCAACGCGGGCGACAACACCGCGGCCCCCAACACCACACCCACCGCCAACGGCTGCGACTGCCACCGCATCGCGATCCCCACCCCGACCAACGCCACCACGAGCGCCACCGCGAGCCCCACCCCACCCGGTATCCACTTGTAATACCCGGTCACCGCAACAACATCCAGATACAACCCGGCAATGCCGGTGGCCACCAAGGCAATTCCACCGACCCGACCGCCAGGCCGCCCGAACACCCGCCACCCGAGCCCAACCAAGACCGCCGAAAGCGCGCCCCCGGCAACAACTCTGGCTGCCGGACCGAAGAAACCAGCCTGCGCGGCCAACACCAAAAGCATCAGCACCCCGACCAGGGTCACCCCTACCCCGGCCACCGCCAGCACCCGAGAAATCACTCCTTCCCGCTGCCACCACGGAGTCCGAGCAACCCGCGCAGGACCACGCATCGGCATCGGCATCGGCATCGGCATCGGCATCGGCATCCGACCACCAGGAGGAGGCCCGTATCCCCAGCCCGGCCCGCCCGGTCGCCCCTGCCCCGCGCCTACAGCCCCCGGCATCCCCATCGGCCCATAGGCCGCCGCACCAGGCTGCGCGCCGAGCCCAGCACCTCCCTGCCACCCTGCCGGACCATAGGGAGCACCTCCTCCGACCGGGCCATAGGGCGCAGCGCCCCTGACCTCGCCGTAAGGAGCACCGCGCTCGGGACCGTAGGGCGCGCGGCCCTCGCCGGAAACGACCTGCCCGGCGCCACGCTGCGTATCGGGACTCGCATTTTCACCGATCCCCTCGCGATGCGGGGTCGGTTCCGCCTTCGAGACACCTGACCGTTCGAGCGATTCCGAAGCAGCCTGCTCCGCACCCGAACCCGGCGGTGCAGACACCGCACCCTCGGCTCGCGATGCCGCTTCCGCCCGCAACTGCCCGGCCAGCACATCCAGATCACCACCCAGCTGACCCATGTGCGCGCCCAGCGCGGTGAACTCTCCGGAGAGCCGCGCGACGAGCGCGGGATCGATGGCAGTACTCATAACTCCATAGTCGACCCCCACGGACCGACGTACATGAGTAAAAACCCCCTGCGAACGCCCCGTCCCTACGCAAACCCGCCCTGCACGGGCGAACCCCCAGCCCTACGACCCCAAGAACCGCTTCCACTGAACCATCAGCGGATACTTCGCAGTGACCGACCCGAACCGAACCCGACCGTGCACCACAAGATGCAACGGCCCGATCGGCGGGCCCGTCCGGACCTTGTTGTTAGCCGAGGACCCCACCAAATCCAGCCCGTTCAGATCAACAGTCGCGGCCGCGGGAACCAGCAACGTCAAGCTGGTGCAGTAATCATCGACCTGGATCTCGACGATCTGCGTCTGCATCACCGCCTCGGTGAAGTCCAACGTCACCCCGGACATCAGATTGTTGAGATGCAGAACAGGCGGCACCTGCCAGGGCCCCCGCCGATGAACCCCCGACAACCGACTCCGAATAGCACTCGGGTTCGACCCACCAGGCACCGGAACATGTCGCGGCCGAGGCATAGCCGCAGGCTGTGGCGTACCCGCCACCCGCATCCCCGGCAGGTCGACCAGCACCGCGTTCAGCTCACCCCGCGTCTTGGCGGCCAACGCCGTATCCATCCGCTCGGTGAACTCCCCGAGCGACAGCATCCCGAGCCCGACGGCCCGTTGCAGCAGTTGCCCGACATGCTCACGCTCGGCATCGGACACACGCAGCTCACGGTCACCGACGGGACCAGCCGCCGCGGCACCGGGTACGAAAAGGGAATCAGGACCGCCCATGCATTCGAGGGTAACCAGCCACACCCCCCAGCACATCAGGGCAAACCCGGATTTTTTGCGGCTGGCGCCGCGGGTTCTCGGCGCTTGACTCCACCTCTTCCCTCCCTCCGGGCACTCCTTCGTCGCACCCTCCGGTCAGTCCATCGGCGGAGGCGCGCCGAGAACCACTACTCGAGACCTTGCTCGATGGCGTAGCGCGTGAGCTCGACCCGATTCGCCAGCTGCAACTTACGCAGTGTCGCCTGCACATGGTTCTCCACAGTCCGATGCGAGAGGTTCAACCGGGTTGCGATCTGCTTGGCCGACAACCCCTTGGCCACCATCCGCAGTACCTCGGTCTCGCGCTCGGTCAGCGAGGGGCGATGCGGCTGGTCGGCGGCCACCGGCGCGGTCGCCATCCGCCGGTACTCCCCGAGCACCAAACCGGCCAGCCCGGGCGTGAATACCGGCTGACCTGCGGCAGTGGCGCGCACGGCATCGATCAACTCGGCCGCCGAAGCGCTCTTCACCAGATACCCGCTGGCCCCGGCTTTGATCGCGTCGAGCACATCGTCGCGCTCGGCCGATGCCGACAGCACCAGCACCCGGCTGTGCGGCGAGACCCGCAGCACTTCGGCGGTGGCCGCCGCCCCGTTCCCGTCGGTGAGCTGCATATCCATCAACACCACCGCAGGCTGCACGGCCGCGGCCCTGCGAGCGGCCGTGCCGACGCCGTCGGCGGTGGCAAGCACCTCGAATCCGGCTTCGGCGAGATCGCGGGAAACACCCTCGCGCCACATCGGATGATCATCGACCACCATCACCGTAATGCCCGGCATCGCCCAGCTCCTCTTCTCAGCGCGCCGACTGGCGCGGAATCCGGAATTCCCATTCGGTGCCGAGGTCCTCGCCCTCGGTCAGCAACTCGGCGGTGCCGCCGAGTGCTTCGATTCGCCCGACGATCGACCGCGAAACCCCCATCCGCCCTTCGGCTTCGGCTGCTTCCAGTCGTCCCGAGGCAATCCCCACACCGTCGTCACGCACGCTCACCACCAGCCCGTCGCCGGTATCCTCAAGCAGCACATACGCTTTAGCGTCGATCCCCGCATGCAGTGAAACGTTCGACAGCGCGGTCGTCACCGCCGCGGCGATCTCCTGCGCCACCATCCGCCCGACCAGTACCGGATCACCCGGCGTAGCCACCGACACCGTCGTCGTCGCCCTCGAAGTCAGCAGTGGCCGCAAATCTACTTCCCCCGAACCGGAGTCGGGCTGTTCGGCCTGCTCGGACAGCAGTACCCGCAACGCCACCTCCTGCTCCCCCGCCCGCTGCGCCAGTTCAGTTGCAGGCCCGCCGATTTCGCTGCCGCGCCGTTTGATGAAGGCGAGCACCTGCAATACCCCGTCGTGTACCTCGCGCGCCAGCCGCTCCCGCTCCTGCGCGGCCGCCGTGATCCGCAAGGCCCGTTCGAGCTGCCCCTGTGCCCGCCGAGCGGTATTGGCCGCCAACCCCAGCGCCAACCCCACCGAAACCAACACGGGCGCAGTCGCATCCCCCCACACGTCCTGCCCCCACTGATCCCGCACCGTCACCACAACAGCCGCCATCACCAGGCCCGCAACAACTCCCGCGACCGGCCCACGCAATACCGCCATCGAGATCACCGAGTTCGCGATCCACAGCGTCGTCGGCAGCGTCTGATGCCCGTGATACCAGTCGTAGTCCGCGACAAGGCGAGTCGAGGCGATCAGCGCGATCGTCACCACCTGGTCGCCGAACACCACCCAGCCACGAATCCGCCCGGTCGCCTCGGGGAAGTACCACTGCGACAACAACAGCGCGGAGCTGCCCGACCAGATCGCCATCACCGCGATCAGCATCCAACTCAACCGCGGATGCTCGTAATACGGCACCGAAGCGATCTGCTGCCCGATCGCATACAGCAGCGTGACCAGCCGAAACGCCTGCGCCGCCCGCCACAACGGCGCGGTCGCGGCGTCGGTCGAGCTCAACTCAGCTGTGTGGGTCCGCATCGCCGGTCTCGGTTTCCTCCTTGCGCAGCCGCTTCGCCACGTCGAATCGGCCGGGCGGCTCGGGTTTGTCGGGTTCGGCCGTGAACCGTTTTCGTTCGTCGGCGCCGACGAGTTCGCCGAACGCTTCCGCCGGACTGTCGGCGAGCAGATACCGAATCGCGGTGTTGCCCACCGCGATCAACGGCACCGCGAGCAGTGCCCCCGCGATCCCGCCGACGACCAAGCCCGCGGTGATGGCCAGCACCACGGCCAGCGGATGGATACTCACCGCCCGGCCGAGCAGAAGTGGTTGCAGCACATGGCCTTCCAGCTGCATCACCGCGACGATGATGCCGAGCACGATCAGCGCGGTCACCAGCCCCTTGGTGACCAGCGCGATGAACACCGCGACGAACCCGGCGAAGAACGCGCCGATGATCGGGATGAACGCACTGATGAACACCAGGGAGGCCAGCGGCAAGGCAAGTGGCACATGCAGAATCGCCAGCCCGGCTCCTATGCCGATCGCGTCCACCGCGGCCACCGCGACGGTGGCGCGCACGAACCCGACCAGCGTCCCGAATCCCAATTCACCAGCGGTGCGGACCTTTTCGCGGTGCGCGCTGGGGATGATCCGGGTGATGAAGTTCCAGATCTGATCCCCGCCGTAGAGGAAGAAGATGAGGATGAACAGGATCAGGAACGCGCCGGTGAGAATGTGGCCGATGGCGGTGGCGGTGGTCAGCGCGCCGCTGGTCAGGCTTTCGCGGTTGTCCTGGATGGTGCGCACGATGGTGTCGCCCGCGCTGCGGATCTGCTGATCGCTCAGGTGCGGCGGACCGTTGATCAACCAGTCCTGCACCTTGTGCACGCTGTTGGTGACCTCGT
The DNA here is from genome assembly GCF_042749305.1 of Nocardia sp. NPDC058705. Lineage (NCBI taxonomy): Bacteria > Bacillati > Actinomycetota > Actinomycetes > Mycobacteriales > Nocardiaceae > Nocardia > Nocardia sp. NPDC058705. Next base: position 19,876 of record NZ_JBHYRN010000012.1, read on the forward strand.
TGGACAGCCCCGGCACACCGTCGACGAACTGCTCGACGACGAAGGTCAGCACCCCCGCGAGCAATCCGATCGAACCGAGCAGCGCCACGAACACGCCGAGCGAGCGCGGAATCCCCACCCGCTGCATCCAATCGACCAGCGGTGCGAGCAGCGCGGCGGCGAGCAACGCGATGGCAAGGGGGATCACCACGGTCGCGAATTTCTGCACGAGCATCCCCACCGCGAGCAGCGCGCCGAAGATGATCAGTAGCCGCCAGCTCCACGCCGCGGCTTTTCGGACCAGGGGATGAACTGCCTCGGCGTCGGAGCGCCACAGCGTTGACGCAGTCGGAGAATCTACCTTCTGGTCGGTCACTCGGATGAGCCTATCGGTCCGAACGCTAGATTGGTTGTCGTGTCGGCGCCTCTGGAAGCGGTCAAACAGACCATGCGAACGCGCTGGCCGCTGTATCTGACGTCTGTGCTGTTGGCCAACGCCTTCGGCGCGGTGCTGGTGTGGGCCTTCATCCAATACGGTCTCCCGGTTCCCGAGGGCGATCCGGGTGGGGTGCGCCAGACCGGTCTGCTCGCACCGCTGCTCGTTTTCGGGGTCGCCGCGGTGCTGAGCATCTTCGCCGCCGCGCTCATGTTGCGGCCGGTGATGCGCTGGCAGATGCGCGGTGGCCCGCCGAGCCGACGTGAGCAGATGGCGGCGCTGCACGTGCCGCTGCGGCAGTCGATCGTGCACCTGGTGCTGTGGATCATCGGCGGCGGCATCCTGGCCGCGCTGATCATCGCCGAATCGCCGGAGCTGGCCGGCGCGGTGATCGTCACCGAATGTATGGCCGCCACCATCGTGTTCGGCTTCACCTACATGCTCGGCGAACGCATCCTGCGCCCGGTCGCCGCGGAAGCGCTCACCGAAGGCACCTTCGACCACACGCTCACCCCCGGTGTCGGCACGCGGATGGCGATGACCTGGGGCATGGGCACGTTCGCGCCGACCATCGCGATCGTGCTGCTGTGCGTCACCCAGATCTCCTCGGACGTGAAGTTCTCGGCGAAGTCCCTGGCGATCTCGATCCTGCTGCTGTGTGGCGTGGTGATCCTGCAGGCCCTGGCGCTGTCGATGCTCACCGGTTCCTCGATCTCGGACCCCGTGCGTCAGCTGTCCACCGCCATCAACAAGGTGCAGGCGGGCGCGCGTGATGTGCAGGTGGAGGTCTACGACGGCTCCGAGATCGGGCTGTTGCAGGTGGGCTTCAACCGGATGATGGACGAAGCGGCGAAGCGGCGAAAGCTGCAGGAGCTGTTCGGCCAGCACGTCGGCGAGGACGTGGCCCAGCGGGCCCTGGACTACGGCACCGAACTCGGTGGTGAGACCCGATTCGTGGCGGTGCTGTTCGTGGACATGGTCGGTTCGACCGCCGCGGCCGCCGAACGCCCACCGACCGAGGTGGTGAGCCTGCTCAACGAGTTCTTCCGGGTGGTGGTCGATGTGATCGACAGCCACCACGGTTTCGTCAACAAGTTCGTCGGCGACGCGGCACTGGCCATCTTCGGTGCCCCGCTCGACCGCCCCGACGCACCGAGTGCCGCCCTCGCCGCCGCCCGTGACCTGCGCGAAGCCCTGCGCGAGGTGACCACCCTCGACGTCGGCATCGGCGTCTCGGCGGGCCTGGCGGTCGCCGGAAACATCGGTGCCGCAAACCGTTTCGAATACACCGTGATCGGCGACCCCGTCAACGAGGCGTCGCGGCTCACCGAATTGGCCAAAGATCATCCCGGCCGCGTTCTCGCTTCGGGCAGCGCGCTCTACTTCGCCGACGAAAGCGAGCAGCAACATTGGATAACCGGAGACGAGGTCCAGTTGCGCGGAAGACGCCGAAAAACCCGCCTGGCCTGGCCGAAGTCCGCGATCGCCGCGCCGCGCACGGACGAGGAAGAGCACCTTCGCTAGGCGTACCTCCGCCTTCGCTCCGGCCGTGCGCAGTCTGCGGACGGCCGGAAGCCGACTGTGTTCATTAGGCTGAGACCGTGACGGCCGACGGCGACCTAGCAGGCGCACCGGCCGAGCGCCGCCGCCGGTTCCGGTGGGTCAAGTGGGTGCTCGGCGTGGTGGTCCTCGCGCTGCTCATCGGCGAAGGGATCTATTTATGGCCCCGCCTGCACGAATCGTGGCGCACGCTCACCGAGATCCACTGGGGTTGGCTGATCCTCTGCATCGTCCTGCAGGCGATCTCGATGAGCGGTTTCGGCCGAGTACAGAAACAACTGTTGCACGCGGGTGGGGTGGACGTCAGCCAGGGGAAATCGGTATCGGTGGTCTACGGCGCGACCGCGATGTCGCTGACGCTGCCCGCCGGCCAGGTCTTCTCCACCGCCTTCACCTACCGCCAGACCCGGCGCTGGGGCGCCAGCCCGATCGTCGCCTCCTGGCAGTTGGTCTTCTCCGGCGTGGTCGCCGCCGCCGGGCTGGCACTGATCGGGATCGCCGGAGCCGCGCTGGTCGGGCAGGGGATCGGGTTCAAATTCATCGTTTCGCTGGTGGTGCTCGGCCTTGTCCTGTTCGTCGGCAACTACCTCGCGCGCCATCCCGGCACCCTCGAGGCGATCCTGCGGCGGGTGCTCGCGCTGGTCAACCGGCTACGTAAGAAGCCCGCCGATCACGGCATCGCCAAGCTGGCCGAGCTCAGGGCCCAACTCGAGTCGGTCGACCTGGGGAAGAAGGACGCGGCGCTGGTCGGGGTGTGGGCGCTGGTGCACCGGTTCGCCGATGTGGCGTGTCTGGGCGCCGCGTGTTTCGCGGTCGGGGCCGATCCGAAGCTGTCCGGGCTGCTCATCGCGTTCGCGGCGGGCAAGGCGGTGGGGTCGATTCCATTCGCGCCGGGCGGCATCGTCTACGTGGACGCGACGCTGATCTACGGTCTCACCGCGGGCGCCGGGCTGCCCGCCGCGCAGGCCGTCGCTGCCGCGTTCGTCTACCGGCTGGTCAGCTTCATCCTGGTGGCCGTCGTCGGCTGGATCGTCTTCGCGTTCCTGTTCCGTAAGGACGACGACAAGGAATACGAGGAAGAGTTCAAGCAGCAGCGCCGGATCTGATCACCGCAGCGCGCGAATCGCCGCCCGCCAGCCCAGCAGGAACAACGCGAGCACGCAAGCCGCGACGATCACGAAACTCACCGCGACACCCTGCCCGCTGACGGCGCGCAAGACCATCCCGCCGATCAGTGTGCTCGCCCAGATCAGGATTCCGGTGGGCCACAACGCTGTTGCGTCGAACCGCGTTTTCCGCGCGAGGACCACCGCGAGCACCCATCCGAGAATCAGCCCTAACCCGAAGGGCCACACAGTCTTCAACAGCCCGGCGATCACAGCCTCATCGTGACTACGCCTTCCGATAGCGCAAAACACGATCACCAGCAGAGCATCGATACCGAACGGCGCGTATCTCTTCACGGACGTAGCGTAACCGGTCAAGATCGACTTCGAGGCCGGGTCATACCCACTGACCAGTGTTAACTCAGGGCTCCGGAGTGGCAAGGGACTTGAGCAGCACGGCCGCGAGTCGTGAAGTGGCGTCACCACTGTCGACGTCGGCGATGTGCACCGCGAAGACCAGATCACCCATCGTCGCCAGCAGCCAACCGTCGGTGCCGCCCGTCGCGGCGAAGGCGGTGATATCGCGGAATCCGCGCAGCGCAGCGGTTTCCGGCTTGCCGATGCCCTCGTGCATCATCGCACGCAACCGGTCGACCGCGGGCTGAGGCAAGGCGGGGACCGGCGTATCGGTGGTCCCCGGCTGGCCTGCCACGATCATCGGCGGCGCCACCGAGCCACGCGAAATGGCCGCCGCGGCAATCGCCATCCCGAACGGACTCACCTGCACCGCATCCGCGCCCGCGCCCTGACGCACCTGTTCGGTGCTGCGGCCGGGCGCGCTGATCCGCCCGGTCACCTCGTCGAGCCCGGCCACCTTGAAGTCGACGCCGACGCCGAGCGCGGTGGCCGCCTCGGCGGCTTCGGCCACCGTCACGTCCTGCGGCGGCTTGTTCTTGGTCGCCGCGGCGACCGCACGGAACAGCTCCATCGTGCCGCCCGCCGGGAACAGCCCGGTGAACGCGACCGGGCCCTTCTCGGTGGCGTAGGAGTTCTGCGCCACCGCCACGACCGCACCGGTGGAGGGCTGGATGGCCACAACGGTGGCCGGGGTCCCCGCGCTCACCACCGCGTCCTCGGCGGCACGCTGTAATCGCTGATCCATCGTCGCGGCGATATCGGGTCCCGCAGGCCCCTGATAACCGGCCACCTGGTTGACGAACCTGCCGTCGGCCTCGAAGATCTGCACACCCCAGCCCGCGGTCGCCTCGAGGCTGTCCTGCCACACCTTGCGCAGCGCATCGAGCATCGGCGAACGCGTGCGCCGGTCGGCGGAGATCAGTTTCGGCTGCTTCTCCATCACCACGCCCGCGATCTTGGCCATCCGCGGTTCCAGGATCGCGAAGTCACCGTCGCGCAGGTTCACCGCGACGATCGGCTGCCCCTGCGAGCCCGCGAGCTGCTGCATCAGCGACGGCCCGGTGATCAGCGGCGCGACCGGTTCGATGGCGTCGGCGAGCGCGTTGGTGGTGGCGACGAGGTCGCCGGTGCGGCTCGGGTCGATCTTGATGACATTGAGCGTCTGCTCGGTCATCAGCGCCTCGCCGGGCAGGTCGACGACCTTCGGCGGCGGCTTCGCGGTCGTGCGCACGAGCTTGACGGTGCGATTGTTCGCCAGCTGCGGCATCACCACCGCGGGCTCCCACGAGATCCGCCAGCCGATGGCGAGTTTGCGGACGGTGCCCTGCAGTGTGTAGGTCCAGTCCTTCTTCTCGCCGAAATTCCAGGCGACGTCCATGCTGAAGATCGCCGACTGCGGGTCGAGGTCGATGACCTGTGATGCCTCGTAGTCGACGGTGCCCGACTGCAGGCCCTCGAACATTTGCTTCATGGTTGCCGAAGCGGCGGCGGGGTACGAGGTCAGGTCAGCGGCCTTGCTGTAGTCCTGATCGTCGAGGAGGTCGGTGAACCGCCCGACCACCGTCTCCGACTCGCTCGTCTTCCCACCCACTCCGCACGAGCACAGCGCAATGGCGAGGGTCGCAACCCCCGCGATCGCCATTGCGCCCCGGACGCGAAAGCGGCGGGATCCCCACACATCCATATCGCCCACTCTTCACTCTTGCCACTCCGGTAACAAATCCACCGTACCGGAAGTTGACCCGTCTCCAATGCCCCGGTAGGCCGGGACGCTACCCGACCTCGACACCTCGATTGTGCCGGAAATCTCGCCCCGATGAGGACAGGATTTCCAACCTCGCCCAGTAAGCGGCAACAACTGCTGTGTCAACCGTACCGACAGCTACGCCGGGTGGTGCGGATCTCGCATTTGTCCGGCGATTCAACGTGAGGGTACCCAGGCCTACCGACAGCCAACCCCATGGGCACCCCCGTGCGAACCGGAATTCACCCGTTCACGCAGAGCGGAATCTCGCACACTCATATCGGCGTAATCTTGTAATCAACGCAACGTGCGTAAGACAGATTGCAGGTGATTTCCATGCGAAACGCTCATCGCGAACGCGGATTCGGCCGCCCCGGCGGCTGGCAGCAAGCCGACCTCCCCGATCCGGCCGACGCCCCCGACTGGTTCGCCGGACGATTGCCCGCCGACTGGTTCACCGGGCCGGTGGAGATCGAGATCGACCGCGACGAGATCGTCGTCGTCGGCGAACTCCCCCTCCCCGAGGACGCGAGCACCGCCACGAAAGAGGGCACCCTCGCCCGCTTCCGCGAGTCCACCCGGCCCGCGCGCATGCAGATCGCCGACGAGGCCCAGCGCCGTTACGGCCGCAGCGTCGCCTGGGGCGTGCGAGTGGACGGCCAACGAACCGTCTTCACCCACCTCGCCGTCCCCGTGATGACCCGCCTGCGCCAGCCCGAACGCCAGGTCCTCGACACCCTCATCGACGCAGGCGTAGCCCGCTCCCGCGCCGACGCCCTCGCCTGGACCGTCAAACTCGCGGGCAAGCACGCCGAAACCTGGCTGGCCGAACTCCGCGAGGCCATGCGCAAAGTCGACGACCTGCGTTCGGAGGGCCCAACGGGTCTGTGACTTAAGGTGGCCTGCATGGAAAGCGTGCAGGCCACTGGTCCGATCCTGGTCGTCAACGGGCCGAACCTGAACATGCTCGGCACCCGGCAGCCCGAGATCTACGGCGCCGACACCCTCGACGATGTCGTCGCCCTGTGCGAACAGACCGCCGCCCGCTTCGGCCGCACGGTGGTGGCCTTCCAGTCCAATCACGAAGGCGCCCTGATCGATCGGATCCAGCAGGCCCGCGGCGAGGCCTCTGCCATCGTCATCAACCCCGGCGGCCTCACCCACACCTCGGTCGCATTGCGCGACGCCCTGGTGATCCCGGAGGTGCCGATCGTGGAGGTGCACATCAGCAATGTGCACGCGCGCGAGGAGTTCCGGCACCACTCCTACATCTCCCCGATCGCGACCGCGGTCATCGCCGGCCTCGGCATCCAGGGTTACGCCGCCGCGATCGAGTACTGTGCCGCCTCTCCGCGAATTTAAGCCAGACCCAGGCGCGGGGCGATCCGAGGACGCGGCCGACGGCCCTACAGTGAGTGAGTCAGCCCGTGCCCGGTGAGTTACCCATGTTCTCGCGCAATCATGCGAGATGGAAAACCGGGAAACCGGGGGCGATCGCGGCAAGCTCTGCATCGGTCGCGTCCTTGGTGACGCCTTCGAAGAACTTGCCGACCTCCCAGCCCCACTTCTCCAGGTACAGCCGCAGCAGCGGGATCTTGTCGGCATCGGGAACCTCGGTGGCCGTGAACGTTTCGACCTTGCGACCGAGCCGCAGCTCACCCTCGCCTGCCACGCGCAGATTGCGCACCCACTGCACGTGCCCGCGCGGCGCGACCAGGTAGCGCTCGCCGTCGGCAGCCGTCATCACATTGACCATGGTGGTGCGCCATTCGCCGCTCTTGCGCCCGCGCACCGCGAGCAGTCGCGAACCCATGATGCTGATCCCCAACTTGGGCAGCAGGTTGGCGATCTTGTTGACGATCGGATCGATGCCGGTCGGGGGCAGGTGGCGGGTGTTGGTCATGTCGATCACTCCTCGAACTGTGAGCGCTGCTCTCTGTTGAGTACAAGCATGCGCGCGCCACCGGACAAAGTCAAGAGCAGTGCTCTCTGTTTCCGAAATGTCCAGTTTCGGCGAAAGTATTGCCGCTCAGCCTCGCGTGCCGAGGTCCAGCAATCGCGGGTTGCACTCAGCGTAGGCCGCCGCGTTTCGCTGCCTAGCCGTTGCAAGATCAAGATCTGACTTATGCAACGTGCCTCCTGATAGCGTGCCCTGCCCGACAGGCCCAGGCACCGCCCTTCTCGGGCGTCGTCGGTTCACGCCACCAGCGAGGCGTGAACTTCGGTTCCCGCGTCGACCGGGACGGTTTCACCGATACCAATAGGGTGTCGGTCAGTGCCTTCCCGTCGGCGGACATTGGTGACCCGGCCTCCTGCTCGGGGGTCCGGGGATCGTGAAAAGTTCTGTTGCACCGTCGGCCAGAGTGCGAGGTTGACGGCCGCGTTGTGGTCTCGGTCGGCGCGAAAACCGCACTCGCAGATGAACACTCGATCCGCCAACGACAACGTCGAATTGGGTACACCGCAGGCAGAGCACCGTTTACTAGACGGATACCAGCGATCCGCGACGGTGACCGTGCCGCCACGCCATTGCTGCTTGTAGACCAACAGCCGGGCGAAGTCGGCCCAGCCGACGTCGCTGATAGCGCGCGCCAAACGACGGTTGCCGAGCATTCCTGCCACATTCAGGTCTTCGACAACGAGCCGGTCGTGGGCTTTGACCAGCCTGTTAGCGATCTGATGGGCGAAATGACGTCGGATATTCGCGACTCGACAATGGTGGCGCCCCAGCCGGGCGGCCGCTTGCTGATAGTTGTGTGATCCCCTCTGTTTCCGTGACATCGATTTCGCCAGCCGACGTTGCCGACCCAGTTCGGTGGACAAAGGCTTAGGTGCGGCGGCGATACGTGCGCGTTCTGTTCCGTCGGCGGTCGCGGCGACAGCAAAGGCGGTCAGCCCGCGATCGATTCCGACCCAACCCCCATCATCGCCGCTTTTCCGTGCATGGTGGCGGCAAGTCGAGTGCAGTTCGGATGCCTCAGTGGCCAAGCTTCGGACTTCTTCCACGTGTTGAACGCGTTGATCAGGTCGAACCTTGTCCACGGAACCGGGGACTCCGGACCGATCTTACGTTTTGCGAGTGCGGACTTCGCGAAATGAAGGCTCTGATTGAACGCGCATCGGGCCGCACCGGCATGCCGAGCGAGCATGACGGACTGCTCGACTGTGGGGTCGAGACAATACCGGAAGGTCGTGTGGCGGCTCATCATCGAGAAGTGTGACATACGCCTCCGACACGGACAGCTCCGAACAGCGGTCCACTGCCTCATGTTTCATGTGGCATGAGGTCATCTACAACCGCATCGCGATGTTGCGCGCCGAGCGTGGCATCTCGCGGCGGGACCTGGCCGAGGCACTCGGTGTGCACTACCAGACCGTCGGCTACCTCGAGCGGGGCGAATACAGCCCCAGCCTGCACCTGGCCCTGCGCCTCGCGGCTTATTTCGAGGTAGCGGTGGAAGTGGTGTTCTCCACCGAGCCGTTCCCGAGGCTGGGCGCCGAGACCGCCTGAGCACGACCGAACCGTCCGGCAGCAACTGTGCCGGACGGTTTTGGTGTGTCATCGGCGAAGCAGCTGAAATGTCGAGGCCGACGTGCCGACGGCTCGGTCCCAGTAGGACGAAACCGATTCCGCCAGCACGGTATCCACGCCGACCGCGGTGCCGGTCTCCACGACATGCCGCGCACCGGCCGCCATCATCCGCAGGTAGGCCGCATCAGCGAGGCCGCCTTCCTCTGCCATCCCCGCCCACGCGGCGTACAGGTCGCCGAGACTGCCCAGTGAGCGCTGGGCGTAGGGCAGGAACCGAGCGATCTCGGAGCCGGACCGCTCGATGATCGCCAGCGCCTGTTCGTAGCCGAGCAGCAGCGGCAGGAACAGGGCGAGCATCGCCTGGTAGTAGACCTGGGCCGCACCGTCGTCGGCACCCAGATATTCCGCTGCCGCCAAGGGCCGCAACAACTCTCGCTGCGCCTCGAAGACTTCCGGGCGTCCGCTGTAGAAGATGTAAGCCGACGAGCCTGCGAGCTCTTCCGGCTGAGCCATCACCCCACCGGAGAGAAACTCACCACCTCGCGCCCGGACGAACGCCGCGCCTTCCCTGGTGCGCTGTGGGGAATCCGAGGACAGGTTGACCACGACCTTGCCGGTCAGATCGACGGAATCGAGGACCGCGTCCATCGCGTCGTAGTGGGTCAGGCTGAGCACGATGAGCTCGGCCGCCGCCACCGCCTCGGCGATCGAGTCGGCCCGCTCGGCGCCGAGCCCGTCGGCCTTCTCGGGGGTGCGGTTCCAGACCGTCACCGCGACTCCGGCCGCGAGATAGGCGCGCACGATCTGCTGCCCCATCGGGCCGAGCCCGACCACGGTGACGGATCGGCCCGGCATCAGGAGGCCTTGCCCAGCATCAGCGCGTAGGTCGAAACCGGTTCGCCCGCAGTCTCGCTCGCGGCGAGGGCCTTGCGCCAGTACGACTGGGCGAGGTGGGACAAGCCCGCGTCGACGCCGACTTCCTCGCTGGCGTCGATGATGTGCTGGGCGCCCGCGTCCATCATCTTCAGGCTCGCCAGGTCGGCCCAGCCGCCGTTCTGGTTGGCCTTGGAGAACTCGTCCATGAAGTACGGGAACGCCTCGCTCGCGCGGACCGCGAACGGTACGAACTGGGCGATATCGTGCCCGGACTTCGCGATCACGGCGGTCGCCTGGTCGAAGGCGAGCAGCCAGGGGTGGAAAATCGTCAGCAGCGCTTGGTAGTAGACCTGGGCGAGGCCGTCGTCGGCGCCGAGGTATTCCTGCGGGCTCAGCGGGCGCAGGAGTCCGGCGTGCGCGTCGAACACCGCTTTCGGCCCGCTGTAGAAGATGTAAGACGCGGGATGGGCGATATTGTCGCCCGCCGACATCACGCCGCCGGAGAAGAACTCGGCGCCGTGCTCGCGGACCCACTTCGCGCCTGCCCGCGCCTTCTCCGGGGAATCCGACGACAGGTTGGCGATGACCTTGCCCGGTAGGTGGTCGAGCGCCTGGCCGAGCACGTCGTACATGGCGTCGTAGTGGGTCAGGCTGAGCACGGAGACCTCGTTGGCGTCGAGCGCCTCGGCGACGGTGTCGGCGCGCTTGGCGCCCAGCGCCACCATGGCGTCGACCTTGGCGGTGCTGCGATTCCACACCGTCACCTCGACGCCTGCCTCGAGGAATGCCTTGACCATGGACTGACCCATCGGGCCGAGGCCGAGCACGGAAACGGCGGAGATTTTCTCGGACATGTTGTGGCCCTTCACTTTTCGATACTGGGTGATTCGGTGTCGCTTTCCATGGTGGTCGGCCCGGGTATCGTCGGGAAGACCGAACGTTGTGGTGTGGTTGCTTACCTAAAGGTTCGAAATACGGTCAGAAGGGTGTGGCGACGATGAACAGTGACGCAGATCACGATGTGTGCGGTATGAGCCTGGCCATCGACGTGGTCGGCGGTAAATGGAAGCTGCACCTGATGTGGGTGCTCGGCGGCGGACCGCAGCGGTTCGGTCAGATCCGGCGGCTGCTCGACGGTGTGAGCGAGAAGGTGCTCGCCGAGAACCTGCGGCATCTGGAGAGCACCGGCGTGGTGCATCGCGAGATCTTTCCCGAGATCCCCCCGCGCGTGGAGTACTCACTGACTCCCCTGGGCGAAACCTTGCGCCTGGCCTTGGAGCCGCTCGAAACCTGGGGCAACAGCAACCGTTCGGAACTGGCCGCCGTTACGCGAACCTCCGCACCGGAGACTGCGCCCTCTCGAATCGCGCTGTAACTCTCAGCGATTCGCGCAAGTTGTAACTACAAGTGCTCCAAGGCGATTCGCTCGCCGATCCGCTCGAGTAGCTCCGCCGCGGCACTGATCGAACGTGCCGGATCGGGTTCGAGGTCACTGAGCGGATAGCACGCGGCAAACCCGGCGGCTCGAATCTCCCCGGACGACAACAGGGTTCGCCCCACCGCCGCGATCACCGGTACCTTCGCCCGCTTCGCCGCCGCCGCCACCCCGACGGGCGCTTTCCCGTGCATGCTCTGATGATCCAGCGACCCCTCACCGGTGACGACCAGCGTGGCCTCGTCGAGCAACGCCGCGAATTCCAGCAGCTCGAGCAGCACATCGATCCCGCTGCGCACCTGCGCCCCCAACACCGCGAGCGCCCCGAACCCCGTGCCGCCCGCAGCACCGGCCCCACCGATCTCGGCGTACCCGGTGCCCAGCACCGCTGCCCAATTAGTCAGTCCCGCTTCGAGTTTCGTCATCTGCCGCGCGGTCGCGCCTTTCTGCGGCGCGTACACCGCCACCGCACCAGCCGGCCCGAGCAACGGATTGTCCACATCGCAGGCCAAGGTGAATCGCGCCGTCGCAACCGCCGGATGCAACCCGCCCCGATCCACCGAGGCAACCTGCTCGAGCATCACGGCCACATCCCCATACCCCGCCAATTCGAGCCCCTGCTGATCGAGCAACCGCAGCCCGAGCGCCCGCAACAACCCCGACCCGCCATCGGTCGAAGCACTGCCGCCGAGCCCGATCACGATCTCGCGAGCCCCCGCGTCGAGCGCGTGCGCGATCACCACGCCCAGCCCGAACGTGTCGGCCCGCAGCGGATCGAGCCGCCCACCCGGCAGTTTCACCAACCCCACCGCGACCGCGAGCTCCACCACCGCGGTGTCCCCACGCACCGCGTACACCGCCGTCGATTCCTCCCCGGTGGGTCCGGGCGCCGCCACTTCCACCCGCGTCCACCCCGACGCGACGAAAGCGTCGACCATTCCGTCTCCACCGTCGGCCACCGGCACACACCGCACCTCGGCCTTCGGCGCCCGCCGAGAAATCCCTCGCCGCAACGCCTCGGCAACCTCAGGCGCCGAAAGCGAACCCTTGAACTTGTCCGGAGCGAGCACAACAACCGGTGCAGGAGTCACTGTTCGGTTCCGCCTCTCCGCGTTTTCAGCGTGTCGTGTCGAGCTCGACCGTTCGCTGTCGGTCTGGTGTCAGGCGCGCAGCGGCTCGGAGGTGGTTGAGGAGTTACCCATGTTCTCACTTGATCAGTGGGTTGTCCTTATGAAGGCTGTAGCGTCATTGTATGGCGACCGAGGTCCGCAAGAACACCGCCCTCGAGCGGTTCGAACTCACTACCGACGGTCACCCCGCCGGCTACATCGAATACCAGGACACCGGCGACGAACGCGCCCTCGTCCACACCGAGATCTACCCCCGTTTCGAAGGCCGCGGACTGGCGAACGTACTGGTCGAAGCGACATTGGATGCCAGCCGCGAAGAGGGCTTCAGCGTTTTGCCGATGTGCCCGGTGGTCCTGCATTTCATCACCACCCATCCCGACTACATCGCCTACGTCCCGCAGCGGGCCAGAGAGTTGTTCGGTCTGCCTCAGTAGTGCGCGACGGCCCCGTCGACGGCCAGTTGCAGCTCTTCCTTGACGAGCCTGGCGATGTCGGCGGGCCGCTGCGGCAGTTCCAGAATCGGCGCCCGGAAGTAGGCCAGGCCCGACACGACCTCGGCCGCGGTCGGTTCGGCACCGGCCTCGTAGGCCCCGTAATGCATCCCCATGGCCACCAGCGCGGGTGCCGCGTCCAGCTTGGCCGCTCGAAAAGCGATATGCCCGATTCCGCTACCCACGGCCTGCACCTTGGTGTGATCTACCTCATTGCAGGTGCCCTCGGGGAAGATCGCGAGGTGATCACCGGCGGCCAACCGCTGCGCGCACACATCCATCATGCGCTGACCTGCGGCATTGACCGCGCGAATCCCGTGGTCCTTGCCGCGAAACACCGGAATCCCGCCCATCATGTCCACCTTGCGGCGCTGCTCGGGTTCGAGGAACAGCTCGTCCTTGGCCAGCACCCGCACCCGCCCGATCTTGGAACGCAACGGTGAGCGCCACGCCGTCGCCGCGACCGTGTACGGATCGCTGGTCGACAGATGATTGATCGCGTAGATCACCGGCCGCCCGCTGCGGATCAGCGTCTTCAACTGCTGTTTCGCGCCCTCGGCGAACCGCACCCGCGGCTGGAATCGCCGGGCCAACACCGCGTACGAGGCCAACGCCTTCCACCTGTTCTGCTGATGCCGCAGGTAGTAGTCGTACACGGCGTCGTTGTCGTCGAGCAGGACGGCGGGCGAGTGCATAGCGCGACCCTACCGGGCGATCCGTGGCGTGCGCGCGGGATGAAATTCCGGTTCCGATCCGGTCCGCGGGAAGCGCGCACCGCCGCCGAAAATGCGATGATGGCTCGGTGGCAGGCGGAGACGACCCGGACGAGCGCCGGACTCGCGACGGGCACGGCGACGATCGGCGGCGCGGTCAACCCGCGCTGAGCGTGCGCGCGGGCAACCTGCTGGTGTCCGCGATCGACCTGGTGGAACCCACTTTCCGGCGCACCGTCGTGTACGTGATCGAGCACAACGACGCGGGCAGTCTGGGCGTGGTGCTGAACCGGCCGAGCGAGACCCCGGTCGTGGATGTGCTGCCCGCCTGGGCCGATCTGGCCGCGTCACCGACCGACCTCTATATCGGCGGCCCGGTCAAACGCGATGCCGCGCTGTGTCTGGCGGTGCTGCGCGCGGGTGTCGACATCTCCGATATTCGTGGCCTGCGCCGCGTCGACGGCCGGGTGGTGCTGGTCGACCTGGACGCCGACCCCGCCGAGATCGGCCCGCTCGTCGAGCAGCTGCGGGTTTTCGCCGGGTACGCGGGCTGGTCGATGGGCCAGCTCGACGGCGAACTCGACAACGACGACTGGATTGTGGTGTCGGCGCTGCCCTCGGATCCGATCGCCACCGACCGCCACGATCTGTGGGCCGCGGTGCTGCGCCGTCAACCGTTGCCGCTGGCTCTGCTCGCCACCCACCCGATTGAACTCGAACGCAACTGACCTCGTTACTCCTGCAGACACGAGGAGTGACACATGAATTACGACGAGCAGTGACCAGGGCCGCCGATGAACGATGGTCGCGACGAACTGATGCGCGCGCTCTACGCCGAGCACGCACCCGCACTATGGCGCTTCACCCTGGGGTTGGTGCGCGATCCGGGCCGGGCCGAGGACATCGTGCAGGAGACCCTGCTGCGCGCCTGGCAACGCCCCGCCGTGCTCGAACAGACCGACACCTCGCCGCGCGCCTGGCTGTTCACCGTGGCCCGTAATCTCGCGGTCGACGAACACCGCAGCGCGCGCAATCGCCGCGAGTTCGGCACCGACACCCCGCCGGAGCAGGTGAGCCCCGACCAATCGGATCGGGCCCTCGACGGCTGGCTGGTGGCCGACGCCCTGAACACGTTGAGCCCGGATCATCGCGAGGTGATCGTGCGTGCCTACTATCGCGGCCTCGGCATGGCCCAGATCGCCGACGAACTGGGCATACCACCGGGGACGGTGAAATCGCGCCTGCACTACGGCATGCGTGCCATGCGACTGGCGCTTCAGGAGATGGGGGTGACGAACCGATGACCGACCTCGCTGACGAGTACAGCACCTGGGACGCTGCCTATGTCCTCGGTTCGCTTGGCGCCGCCGAGCGGCGCGAATACGAAACACACCTGACCGATTGCGCGCACTGCCAGCAGGCGGTGGCCGAACTGTCCGGGATGCCCGGCATGCTCGGGCTGGTCGACCGCGATACCGCGCTGTCGATGATCGGCTCACCCGAACCACTCGCGCCGCAGGTCCCCGACTTGATCCCCTCGTTGGCCGCGGCCGCCGAACGGAAACGGAAGCGGCGACGCTGGGCAGGTGTCGGGAGCGCGATGGCGGCTGCCGCGGCCGCGGTGGCGATCGCGATTCCGGTGACGATGACCGTTGCCCGCTCGGACACGCCGACCGAGCAGATCGTCGCCGAACAGCAGATGCAGGCGGTGGAGCAGACACCGGTGAGCGCGCAGGTGAAGCTGGTCCGCGACGGTGACCGCACGCGCCTGGTGATGACCTGCCGCTACGCGCCGAGCGCCTACGGTTCCAGCTACACCCGCACGTACGGGCTGGTGGTGACCGCGGGTGAGCAGCGGTTCGAGCTCGACCAGTGGCCCGCGGGCCCCGGTACGGAACTGACGGTGGATCGCACCATCGACGCCCCGCCGGATTCGATCAGCAAGGTGGAGATCACTTCCGTCGATTCCGGGCGGACGGTGTTGGTCGCCCAGGTCTGAACACACAAACGGTCCGGCCTCCGTCTTGGAGGCCGGACTGTTTGTGCGACAGACTATTTCGCTTGTTTGCGGAAGATCGACTTCGACCAGAGGAAGCCGCCGGCCGCGATCACCGCGCACCAGGCCAGCGAGACCCAGCCGTTGATGCCGATCTCGGTGCCCATCAGCAGCCCGCGCAGGGTTTCGGTGATGGGCGTGAAGGGCTGGTACTCGGCGAACTGGCGCAACCCGACCGGCATGGTGTCGGTGGCCACCAAGCCGCTGCCGAGAAACGGCATCATCACGATCGGAAACGGTGCGTTGCTGGCACTTTCGACATTGGGTGAGATCAGGCCGAGCGCGATGGCGAGCCAGGAGAACGCGAAGGTCACCAGCACGAGCAGACCGAGCGCGGCGACCCACTCCACGACATCGGCGTTGGGCCGGAACCCGATCAGCAGTGCCACGCCGGTCATCACGGCGATGCCGCCGATGGCCTGCAGCAGCGAGCCGAGCACCTGCCCGGTGAGCATCGACGACTGCGAAATCGACATCACCCGAAAGCGATTCACGATTCCCTTGCTCGCGTCACTGGCGATCGACACCGCTACCGACACCGTCATGTACGCGGGCAGCAGCAACATCATGCCGGGCGCCAGATAGTCGATGTAATTACCGCCTGACGACTTCTCCAAGGCGCCGCCGAACACGAAGTTGAAGATCAGCAACAGCACGGTCGGCATGATGATGATGCTGAAGACCATGCTCGGATAGCGCTTCGCGTGAATTATATTGCGCCGCAACATCGTCATCGTGTCGGCGAAAGCGTACGAGTTGGACTTGATCTGGGTGGTCATCGCAGTGACTCCTGCTCGGTGGTGGTGGTACGGCCGGTAAGAGTGAGGAAGACGTCGTCGAGGTTCGGGGTGTGCACGGAAATGCCGCCCGCTTCGATGTTTTCGGCATCGAGCACATCGAGCACCGCGCGCAGCGAGCGCACGCCACCGTCGCCCGGCACCGCGAGGGTGAGCCCGTCGCTGCCTTCGAGTACCTGGGCGGTGGAGCCGAACGCGTAACGGGCGGCGTCGAGGGCGGCTTGTGCACTGAAATCGATGCGGATGTGGCCGCCGGGGATCAGCCGTTTCAGTTCTGCCGCAGTGCCTTCGGCGACGATCTGACCGTGGTCGAGCACCGCGATGCGGTCGGCCAGGTGGTCGGCCTCCTCCAGATACTGGGTGGTGAGGAACACCGTGACGCCGAGGTCGTCGACCAGGGCGCGGATGATGTCCCAGATGGCGCGCCGGCTGCGCGGGTCGAGACCGGTGGTCGGCTCGTCGAGGAAGATCACCTGCGGGTTGCCCACCAGCGTCAT
The DNA here is from genome assembly GCF_042749305.1 of Nocardia sp. NPDC058705. Taxonomy (NCBI): domain Bacteria; kingdom Bacillati; phylum Actinomycetota; class Actinomycetes; order Mycobacteriales; family Nocardiaceae; genus Nocardia; species Nocardia sp. NPDC058705. The sequence continues at coordinate 36,645 of NZ_JBHYRN010000012.1, forward strand.
CGCCAGGTCGAGCCTGCGAGTCATGCCACCGGAATAGGTACTCGCGGGCTTGTCCGCGGCCTCGACCAGGTCGAAGCGTTCCAGCAGTTCAGTTGCCAGACTGCGGGTTTCGCGCTTCGGGAGGTGGTTCAGGTCGCCCATCATCTGCAGGTTCTCGCGACCGGTCAGCAGTTCGTCGACCGCGGCGAACTGTCCGGTGACACCGATCATGCGGCGCACTCCGGCCGCGTCGGTCACCACGTCGTGGCCGCCGACGGTGATCTCGCCGGCGTCGGCGTCGATCAGCGTGGTGAGGATCTGCACGGTGGTGGTCTTGCCCGCGCCGTTGGGGCCGAGCAGCGAGAAGACGGTGCCCTCGGCGACGGTGATGTCGATGCCGTCGAGAACTGTTTTGTCGCCGTAGGCCTTGTGCAGGCCGCGTGCGGTGATGGCCGAGTTGACCATGGTCGTCCCTTTCCAGAAGATTACATTCATTGGTGCGAATAAGTGCATGTTTGATCCACACAGCCCCCAGGGGCTGCGGTGCTCGGTTGGGTATGTGGTTGTCGCCGAAGGGCTTAGATGTCGAGTTCCTCGACCTTGGGATGCGCGGTCATGTCCTCGACCTTGCGGTAGAGCTTGTCGGGGACGCGCCCCTTCAGATCCTTCAGGTCATCGAGGATCTCGTAGTCGTAGTCGCCCCAGTCCCACGGTGCGCCGATGCCGAACATGCGGCGCCAGTACTTCCATTCCTTCATGTCACCGGCCGCCTCACCGGTCGGGTAGTCCTCCCACTTCGCCGAGTGCGTGTAGAGCACGAGCTTGCCCTTGCGACTGCGATACACCGCCTGGTGCAGCGCCTGCTTGTCACCGGCATCGCGCCATTCGCCCAGCAGTGAGCCCTGGAAGCGCACCTGCCGGACACCGTCGCGACCCACCTGCAACGTGATCTCCTCGAAGCCGGCCTCACGGCCTTCTTCCAACTCGATGAGCCTGCGCAGCGCGCTGACCACAGTGCTCGAGAGGTTGCCGCCGACGAGCTCCTGAGCCCGCTGGAACACGGGGAGATCGTCGTCGGCTACGTAGATCGTCTTGTTGGGCATGAACTCACTATACGTATAAGTGTACGTACACACAAGGGGTGGATTCGGCCCACCCTCTGAACTCCCCCTCGGCGCGTCTCGTAGTCCCCGATAGACGCGGTGCACGACGGCGTCACATTTCGTCGCGGAGAAGGAGGGCCGATGCCGGACAGAGTGGTGGACTACCTGGTACGAACGGTAGCCGACCGGGGAATCACCCAGATCTTCGGCGTGGACGGCGCCAACATCGAGGACCTGTACGACGCCATCTTCGATGCGGGCGGCTCGCTTGCGGGGATCGTCGCCAAGCACGAATTCTCGGCGGCGACGATGGCCGACGGGTACGCGCGCAGCACGGGCGGGATGGGTGTCGTCGCTGCCACTTCGGGTGGCGGGGCAGTGAATCTCGTTGCTGGACTGGCTGAGTCGTATACGTCACGGGTGCCGGTGCTGGCTTTGGTCGGTCAACCACCGACGAGCCTCGAAGGACTCGGCGCGTTCCAGGATTCGAGCGGACTGGCCGAATCCATCGATGCAACAGCACTGTTCGCGACGATCAGCCGGTATTGCGCCCGGGTGACCGATCCGGCCGAGTTGCCCGCTCAGCTCGCCGCGGCGATCGCCGCGGCCGAAGGTGGCGGACCCGCGGTGCTGTTGATTCCGAAAGATGTTCAGCAGCAACTGATGCCAACCCGGTCTGCGCTCGCTGCGGGCGCAACCACCGGCACTGATACCACCCCCGCACCGCCGGATCACACCATCGCCACGGAACTCGCCGACGCCCGTCGGCTCGGCAAGGTGGTGATCATCGCCGGTGATCAGATCGCTCGCGACGATGCCCGTGTGGAACTCGCCGAGCTGGTCGAAGCGCTGGACGCCTCGATCGGTGTGGCTCCCGACGCCAAGGATGTGTACTCCAATACCGGCCCCGGCTACTGCGGTGTCGCGGGCAGCATGGGCCACGCCGAGCTGGTCGAGGCGCTTTCCGCGGCGAGTGCCTGCCTGCTGGTCGGCACCCGCCTACCGGTCACCGCCCGCGCAGGGCTCGACGCGGCACTCGCCGAACTGCCGGTCCTCAGCGTCGGCGCGCTGCCGCCCTACCTGTCGACCACCCACGCCACCAGCACGAACCTCGCCGCCACCATCACCACACTGCTGGCGGGCATCGGAGCCCCCGCACCGACGGCCCCCGAACCCGCAGGTCAGGCACCCCGACTCACCCCGATGACCGTCCCGGACGCAACCGGTCCCGGCTTGCGCTACCGCACGGTCGTCGAGGCAATCCAAAACTCACTGCCCGATGGCGCGGATATTTTCGCCGATGCGGGTAACACCGGAGCATCGGTGGTGCATTACCTACGGGTACCCGAAGGCGGGCGCTTCACGGTCGCTCTCGGGATGGGCGGCATGGGTTACGCCTTCGGCGCGGGGATCGGCTCCGCGTTCGCCCGCCGCGCCGCCCCCGACGGCGCACACCGCACCGTCGTCATCGCCGGCGACGGCTCGTTCTTCATGCACGGCATGGAGATCCACACCGCGATCGAACACAACCTGCCCATCACCTTCGTGGTGTTCAACAACAACGCGCACGCCATGTGCGTGACCCGCGAACAGCTCTACTACCAGGATCGCTACAGCTTCAACCGTTTTCAGCCATCGCATCTGGGTGCCGGCCTCGCGGCCATGTTCCCCGGACTGCCCGCCCACACCGTCGCCGATCCCGCGCTACTCGCCGAGGCTCTGGAGCGCGGCTTCACCGCCCCCGGACCCGCGTTCCTCGAAATCCTCTGCGACCCAGACGAAGTCCCACCCTTTCTGCCGTTTCTGTCAGCCCTCGAATCCAGGAGCATCCCGTGACCACCAGCGCCCTGCCCGCCCTGTCCGACATCCCCGAGGAGGTGGTGCCCGGTGTCATCCGGATCGAGAACTCCGACCGGGAGACCACCACGCCGATCATCATGGACATGCTGCGTTCGGTCTATCCGCACGACCAGATCTTCGGCGACTACTGCCCCGTGCAGACCTACATCGCCGCACCACCGCGCGAGGTCTACGAATACCTCGCCGACACCCGCTCGCTCGAGGAATGGACCTACAGCCTGCGCGGCTTCGTCGAAACCGACGAGCCAGGCCTGTGGCTGTCCTATGACCGTCTCGGTGACGCGACCAAGTGTTTCACCCGCACCGTCGCCCACTCCGACGCGATGACCGTCGACTATCACTGCGCGTGGGATCAGTCCGAACACCTCTGGATGATCTATCTGATGCGAGTGGTCGACGCCCAGGTGGTGTTCAACAAGCCCGGTTCGGTGGTCACCTGGGTCAATTGCAAGCACCCCTTCTACGACGAGAACGGTTATCCCGAAACAGCACCGCCGAAGCGTCCCGTGTGGGTCGGCGATTTCTGGGAGATGTTCTCCGCCGGACACCAGCTCGAGCTGGACAACCTCAAAGCCATTTGTGAATACCGCGCGGCCAACGGGCTGCCGATCAAGCCGGAGTGGATGCAGTGAATATGCCGCAGGTGAGTCTGGTCGATGTCGCGAGCTATCTGCCCGGCGACCCCGTCCCGACCGAATACTTCACCCAGTTCTCCCGTTCGGAGCGGATGGCGAAGAACGTCATGTTCCGTTCGCCGACCGGCCGCCACCATATCGGCCGCGACGAAACCGCCGTCGATATGGCCGAGAAGGCGTTCGCCGCACTGCGCGAGCGGCACGGCGCCGACCTGGCGTCCGAGATCGACATCATCATCACCCACACCCAGCTGCCCGATAATCCGGTGCTCGGTGCCGGCCCTGAACTGGCTCGCCGGCTCGGCGCTCGTCCGTCGCAGGTCCTGGATGTGCACAACAGTGGTTGCGCGGCCTTCGTTCAGATGATGGCGATGGCCCGGATGATGATGGCCACCAGCGACGCGAAGACCGCGCTGATCGTCGCCGCCCAGAATTGCGCGGGTCCGGTGTTCACCCAGCCCGATATCCGGAAATTGGCGCAGGCGCCGGTACCCGGTGACGGCTGTGGAATCGGCCTGCTGCGCAAAGACGATTCGGGCCCGATTCTCGATATCGAAACCCGCACCTATCCCGAATTCGCCGGTGATATGGACTTTTCCACGAACGGTCCGCGCAAATATTGGGAGCCGGGCGAGGGTCAGGGTTGCGTGAGCTTCTCCGAATCCAAGATCACCAAGGTGTTCGCGCGCGGCAACCGGCTGGTGCCCGAGGTGGCGCTGGCGGTGTGTGAACGCATCGGAGTGAAGAGCAGCGATATCGACACCTTCGTCACCAATCAGCCCAACCGGCTGTTCCTGCGCAACTGGCACGACGCGCTGGAACTGCCCGCCGAACGTCATCCCGATACCTTCGATCAGTGCGGAAACCTTTTCGCCGCAGGGATTCCCGTGACGCTCGATGCGGAGAACCAGGCGGGCCGGTTGCGCAACGGGTCGGTGGTGCTGTTGTCGGCGTTCGCGCACGCGGGTGATTTCGCCGGTGCGGCGGCTATCCGATGGGGGGCGGCGCGATGAGTCTGCTGGTGGAACCGACGATCCCCTCCCGTCGATTTCACACCACCGCGACACCAACGCTGTTCGATCTCGGTCTCAGCGAGAACCCTTTTCCGCCACTGCCTTCCGTGATCGCGGCGGTGAATATCGCGCTGACCCAGGCGAACCGGTATCCGGACTTCCTTCCGGAAGAGTTGCCGCGGGTGATCGCCGACCACCTCGGGGTCTCGCCCGACGACGTGGTGGTCGGCGCCGGGGCGACCGGTGTCGCGATGCAGGTGATGCGTGCTCTCGGCGGTGGTGAACTGCTCAGCAGCACACCGACTTTCGACGGCTATCCGATCATGGCGGAGATGGCCGGGATGACACTCGTCCCGGTCCCCCTGGATCCGGCGGGCAATCAGGACCTGACCGCGATGCGGCGCGCGGTGAACCGCAGCACCGCCCTGATCGTGCTGTGCCGCCCCCACAACCCCACCGGCACCGTCCTCGACGCGGCCGCGGTGCGCTCGTTCCTCGACGCGATCCCCCATCGTGTCCCGGTGATCCTCGACGAGGCCTACGTCGAATTCCTGGACCCCGCAAACCGACTCGACCTGCACACTCTCCTACACCGCCACCCGAATCTGCTTGTCCTGCGCACCTTCTCGAAGGCCTACGGCCTGGCCGGCCTGCGCATCGGCTATTGCGTCGGCCGAGGAAAACTGATCCAGCGAATCCGCGACCAGCAGCTCCCGTTCGGCATCCCCACCACCTCGGTCGCCGCGGTCCGCGCCGCCTACGCCGCCACCCCCGAACTCCGCGACCGCATCAACCGCATCAACCGCGAGAGAGAAGCCCTCCGATTGTCTCTGCGCGCCTGCGCAATAGACGTCCCGCGCAGCTACGCCAATTTCCTCTACCTCCCCGGCCCGGGGGTAGCCACCGCCCTACGCCGCGCCGGCATCAAAGCCAAGGCCTACCCCGACGGCAGCGCCCGCATCGCCGTCGGCGACCCCACCGCAGGCCGAGCCGTCCACACCGCCCTCGCCAACCTCCGCTGACCATTTCAACCCGACCCGGCACACCTGGTCACCAAGACCGGGACCTGACCCCCTCCCAGGTCCCGGTCTTGCGCACGTCTCAGCAGCCACCGCCGCCGCCGCCGCACCCGCCGCCGCCGCAGCTTCCCCCGCTGCCGCCGTCGCCGCAGCCGCTGCCGCCGTCGCCTGTTCCGGCGAAACCGGCACTGGCACTGCCCGCCGCGATCCATCCGGCCTTGCCCGATTTGCCGCCCCCACGCGGTTTCGGCGCGAGCATGATCCGGGTGACGCCGAGGAGGAAAAACACCAGCGCTGTGAACAGAATCGCCGCAGTGTACATCGACCCGAGTGCCGCGGCGATCAGGCCGATGACCACCAGGAGACCGGCCCCCGCGAGGTAGAGCTTGCTCCCTCGCAGGTCAGCATGTGTTGTGGCCATCAGAACCTCCTGCGACTGTCGAACTCACGATGCGTAGTTCCATGATCCCTCATCAACCGCGTCGAGTCTCGTGACCGGCGGTTCAGTCCCCGCCACCGCCACCACCGCAACCACCACCACCGGAACCGCCGCCGCCGCCGTAGTCACCTCCGTAGAGGTCGCTCAACGAGTCCGCGTCGTCGATGCCGCGTCGACCGGGTCTGCCACCGATGCCGACCCGCAGACGCTGGTGCCTCGACCGGATGCGACGTGCATTTCGATAGGTCAGCGTGCCACCGATCACCAGCAGTATCGCCGCGAAGCCGAGCAGGCCGAGGCCGACCATCAATGAATGGCTGGTGGCGATCACGCCGACCAGCGCTACCAGAATTCCCGCGCCGTAAATCATGACGATCCTCGTTCAAATGTCAGCAGCTGCTGCTGCCGCCGCCACAACTGCTGCTGCTTCCCCCGCCGCAACTGCTGCTACTCGTATCGCAACTGCTGGATCCGGAGTCGCTGCTCGCCGACCAACTGCTGCCGCTCGACCAACCGCTGTCGGAGGAGCTCCAACTACTACTCGAGTCCGAGCGCCTTGCCCGCATCTGAGTGCGCGCACGCTGTAGATCCGCGGCTCGTTGCGCCCGCCTGGTACTCCTGGCCGGGGTATCGGTCGCCCGGATGATGGCCACGATGATCGCTGTCGGCACCGCGACGATCACCGCGACAACGACAACCGCTACGACAATCGCGAACACCGTGGCGATCACCTCGATGAAGTCCATGAGCCCCTCCTACCTGGATCGGTCTGTCGAAACGGCTGTGTCAGCAGCCCCCGCCGCCACCACCACAGCCGCCACCGCCACCACCACAGCCGCTGCTACCACCACCGTCGCCGTGGCTTCCGGCGTTGCCTGCCATCCATCCCGTCGACGCTGCCGTACCCCCAGCACGGGTACCCCAATGCCGTTGCGAGGCACCGGTCCCCTGGCCTTTCCGGCGGAGTTGGAAGCCGACGAGAACGCTCGCCGCGATGATTAGTAGCGCGATGCCGAGGATCGCCGAGAAGTTGGCGGCGATGATCACGCCGATGAATGCGGTCAGAACTGCCGCCCCGATAACCTTCATGATGCCCCCGATCAGGGTTCTGATTGCGTTGTGCAGCAAGGCTTACCGTAAGGGCGCACCCTTGCAATTTCCTTATGGCTCAGCCATCAAGGAGAAAGCCCGCGATCAGCAGGGGACCGGCTTTCGAAGGCCGGGAAGCGGTCGGCGCCGAAACGCCGGGAACTCAGTTTGCGGGTGCGCAGGTGTCGCGCAGGGAGCAACCGCCGCACGAAGAGCCGCAGCCGCCGACGGGGGCGGGGGGCAGGAGGGGTTCGACCGCGCGGGCCGCGGCGTTGGCGCCCGCGCCGAGGGTGAACACGGCGATCACGGCGACTACCGCGGCGACGCCGAGGCTCGCGAAACCACCGGCCACCAGCACGACCAGACCGCCCGCGAACAGCAGGGCGCCCGCGCCGACCGAAGTGGGGGCGGCGATGCGGTTGGCGATGCGAAAGCTACCGTCGCTGTGCAAAGCCGCTTCGGTGGTTACACCTAGGAAGCGGTTGCGGGGCAGTTTGCCGAGCAGTCCGAGCACGCCGGTCACGATGGCGACCGCGGCCAGCGCGAACAACAGGGAAGCGACGACGACCATTCCTGCAGGCTAGCGCACCTGCGCGGATGGGCGATCGAGCGCTCCCCGACGAGGTGACCGCCCACACACCGCGCGGGTCGTCGGAAATCCACTCGCGCCCACGTTCTACCCTGTTAGACGATGTTTACCCCGGATCGGCGAGAACAAGAAGGCGGTACCGTGCAGGACACTCGTGCAACCGAGAGTGACGTACCCCAGCACCGGTACAACGCCGAGCTGGCTGGGCGGATCGAGCGCCGCTGGCAGGAGATCTGGACCGAGCGCGGCACGTTCAACGCGCCCAACCCGGTTGGCCCGCTCGCCGGCCCGACGCCGCCGGACAAGCTGTTCATCCAGGACATGTTCCCGTTCCCCTCTGGCGCGGGCCTGCACGTCGGCCACCCGCTCGGCTACATCGCCACCGACGTCTTCGGCCGCTACCACCGCATGCGCGGCCGCAACGTGCTGCACGCGCTCGGCTACGACGCCTTCGGCCTGCCCGCCGAGCAGTACGCCGTGCAGACCGGCGCGCACCCCCGCGTGACCACCGAGGCCAATATCGCCACGATGCAGCGTCAGCTGGACCGGCTGGGCCTGGGCCACGACCCGCGGCGAACCTTCGCCACCACCGACCCCGAGTACTACCGGTGGACGCAGTGGATCTTCCTGCGTATCTACAACGCCTGGTACGACCAGGAGGCAGGTAAGGCCCGCCCGATCGCCGACCTGGAAGCCCAGTTCGCCAGCGGCGCGCGACCGGTTCCCGAGGGCGACTGGAACACCATGTCGGCCACCGAGCGCGGTGCACTGATCGACTCGTACCGTCTTGTGTACCAGTCGGATTCGATCGTCAACTGGTGCCCGGGTCTCGGCACGGTGCTGTCGAACGAAGAGGTCACCGCCGACGGGCGCAGCGAGCGCGGCAACTTCCCCGTGTTCCGTAAGCGCATGTGGCAGTGGATGATGCGCATCACCGCCTACTCCGATCGCCTGGTCGACGACCTGGACACCCTGGACTGGCCGGACAACGTGAAGTCCATGCAGCGCAACTGGATCGGGCGCTCGCGCGGTGCGCAGGTGCGCTTCGACGCCGACGGCGAGACCATCGAGGTGTTCACCACCCGCCCCGACACCCTGTTCGGTGCGACGTATGTGGTGCTGGCCCCTGAGCACGAGCTGGTCGACAAGCTGACCGCTGCCGCCTGGCCCGCCGACACCGACGCCCGCTGGACCAACGACAGCGCCACCCCCGCCGAAGCTGTTGCGGCGTACCGCAAGTCGATCGCGGCGAAGTCGGATCTGGAACGTCAGGAGAACAAGGAGAAGACCGGCGTCTTCCTCGGCTCCTACGCCACCAATCCGGCCGACGGCAAGCAGGTGCCGATCTTCATCGCCGACTACGTGCTCAGTGGCTACGGCACCGGCGCCATCATGGCGGTGCCAGGCCACGACGGCCGCGACTGGGATTTCGCGACCACGCTCGGCCTGCCGATCGTCGAGGTGATCGCGGGCGGAGACGTCTCCGAGGCGGCTTACTCCGGCGACGGCGAACTGGTGAATTCCGGCTTCCTGAACGGACTTCCGGTCGACGAGGCCAAGGCGACCATGATCGGTCACCTCGAAGCCGAGGGTCACGGCACCGGCACCGTCCAGTACAAGCTGCGTGACTGGCTGTTCGCCCGCCAGCGGTACTGGGGCGAGCCGTTCCCGATCGTCTACGACGCCGACGGTGTCGCCCACGCACTGCCGGAATCCATGCTGCCCGTGCTGCTTCCGGAGATGGAGGACTTCGCGCCGGTCACCTTCGACGCCGACGACGCCGACTCCCAGCCCTCCCCGCCGCTGGCCAAGGCCACCGACTGGGTCCACGTGGAACTCGACCTGGGCGATGGCCCCAAGCAGTACCACCGCGACACCAACGTGATGCCCAACTGGGCGGGCTCGTCGTGGTACCAGCTGCGCTACGCCGACCCGACCAACACCGAGACGTTCTGCGCCGTGGAGAACGAGAAATACTGGCTGGGCCCCCAGCACGGACCCGACGACCCGGGCGGCGTCGACCTGTACGTCGGCGGTGTGGAGCACGCGGTGCTGCACCTGCTGTATGCGCGATTCTGGCAGAAAGTGCTGTTCGACCTGGGCGATGTGTCCGGTAGCGAGCCCTACCGCCGCCTGTACAACCAGGGCATGGTGCAGGCCTACGCGTACACCGATTCGCGTGGCACGTACGTGCCCGCCGCCGAGATCGTCGAACGCGACGCGAAGTTCTTCTGGACCGGCGCCGACGGCGTCGAGATCGAGGTCGCTCAGGAGTACGGCAAGATCGGCAAATCGCTGAAGAACGCCATCTCGCCCGACGAGATGTGCGACGTCTACGGCGCCGACACCTTCCGCTTCTACGAGATGTCGATGGGCCCGCTGGACACCTCGCGCCCTTGGGCGACAAAGGATGTCGTCGGCGCGCACCGCTTCCTGCAGCGCGTCTGGCGCCTGGTGGTCGACGAGGAAACCGGCACAGTGAAGGCCACCGACGCCGCCCCGTCGGACGAGACCCTGCGCCTGGTGCACCGCACCATCGCCGGTGTCGACGAGGACCTGGCCGCGCTGCGCGACAACACCGCGGGCGCCAAGCTGATCGAGCTCACCAACCACCTCACCAAGACCTACCCCACCGGCGCCCCCCGCGCCGCCGTGGAACCCTTGGTACTGATGCTCGCCCCGCTGGCCCCGCACATCGCCGAGGAACTCTGGGAACGCCTGGGCCACACCGCTTCCCTGGCTCACGGCCCCTTCCCCACCGCGGATCCCGCACTGCTGGTGGCGGATTCGGTGGAGTACCCGATCCAGGTGAAGGGCAAGGTGCGCAGCCGAATTCAGGTTCCGGCCGACGCCGATGTCGCCGCGATCGAGGCTGCGGCTCTGGCCGACGAGAAGGTCATCGCGCTGCTCGAGGGTCAAGCACCGCGCAAGATCATCGTGGTGCCAGGAAAAATGGTCAACATCGTGCCGTAGCCGCCTCCCCGGGTCTTTTGGCCAGACCCGGGTACGGGGCTTTTGTGAGGTGGGTGGGTTAGCTCGTGCCCGGTGAGTTACCCATGTTCTTGCGAGATCAGCTCCGTACTTCCAGGACGTCGTTCAGCGTGACCAGCGACAGGTTGCGCTCGCGGATGATGTCGACGAGTTGCCCGTAGCAGTGGGTGACCGGGGGGAAATTGGCGTGGCCGATGATGATGGATTGGGCGGCGAAATATTTGTGGGCGCATTCGATCAGGTATTCCTCGGTGATGAGGCCTGAATCCGACAGCGAGCCGTACCACATGGTCGGGACGGTATAGCCGAGGTCGGCGGCGATCTTGTCGACTCCCGCGTTGTGATAACCGAACGGCGGGCGATAGAACGGGGTGCCGTCGACACCGAAGTTGTTGTGCAGGAATGTCTTCGTGCGACTGAGTTGGTCGGCCACCTCGGTGGAGCTGATCTTGGTCAGGGCGGCGTGGTCCCAGGTGTGGTTGCCGAGCTGGATCTGGCCCGATTCCACCAGCGGGCGCATGGCGTCGCGGTGGATGGTCCAGGATTCGTAGTAGCCGGTGACGAAGAAGGTGAAGCGGGCGCCGGTGTCCTTTGCCCATTTCACGTAGGCGCCGACGACCTCGGGGCTGGCGCCGTCATCGACGGTCAGTGCCATGGACTGACCCTCACCGGGCAGCGCCGTGATCGGCTTCGGGGGGATGATCGACTTCGGGCCGCCCGGCGGAGGCGGCAGCAGGGGCTGGGCGGGCGGGGCAGGCGGTACGGGGATCTCGCCACCGGCGGAACCGGCCTCGACCGACTCGCCGCCCGCGGTCGCGCAGCCGGTCAGTGCCACGGCGGTACCGGCGGTCAACAGCGCCAGCATTCGACGTCTATCCACGTTGTGCATCCCCTTGATCGAATTCTTTACGGGCGGTTCTCGGCGCGCGACGGTACCCGGGGAATCCTTCGAGCACGCGAACCCCCGCGCACATTCACGCGAACAGCATCACCGGCGCGGATGCCGTCCAAGCGCACCGAGAGGATACCGCTCGCACCATTACCTCTGCGTGCTGGCAATGATCCGACTGGCGTATTCGTACAATTCACGCGATTTCAATCAGTTTTCTGACTGGAACCGCTCGAATTGCGTGATTATGCCGGGCGCAGGACGATCTCTGTCGGATGGCAGTCGCGCGGAGTATCGACGGCGTTGCGCACCGCCGACGCCACGGTCTCGGCGGTGAGGAATTCCTCCGGCCGGTATTCGCGCCCCTCGTCGGCGACGATCGCGCGCTGCATATCGGTGTCGATGCGGCCGGGGAACAGCGAGGTCACCCGGAGTGCGGGTTCCTCGAGGCGCAGCGCGTCGGCGAACGCGCGGAGTCCGAACTTGCTCGCCGCGTAGGAACCCCAACCGGCATTCGCACGGATACCCGCACCCGAATTGATCAGCACCACATGCCCGTTCGCGGCGCGCAGCGCGGGCAGCAGCACCCTGGTCAGCTCGGCGACCGCGATCAGATTGACCTCGAGGGATTCGCGCCACTGCTGCACCGAGGACTCGGCGACCGTGCCCAGATCGGCGATCCCCGCATTGTGGACGAGCACGTCCAGGTGCGAGATCTGCTCGGCGGCCGCGGCGACGGCGGCGTAATCGGTGAGCGCGACCGGCCAGCCCGTGGCGTCGGGCAGCTCGGTGAGGATCGGCTGCAGCGCGTCGGCGGAGCGGGCGCCGAGCAGCAGGTCGTGGGTCGGCGCGAGTTCGCGGGCGATCGCGGCGCCGAGTCCACGGCTGGCGCCGGTGATGAGGGCGGTCGGGGCGGGGGTACTGGTCACCGTCATGGGTTCACGTTAGTTCTCGACACCGTGGCCGTTTCCACGCGCGGATGTCAGCACCGACTAGTACCGTCGGACTATGACCGATCCCCGGTACAACTACGGACCAGACAACCCGCAGTATTCCCAGCACCCGGGCCAGCCGCAGTACCCCCACGGCCAGCAGTATCCCCAGGGTGAGCACTACCCTCAGGGCGAGCCGGAGCCCAAGGTCAATGTGGGCAAGCTGTGGGCGGGTGGGATCGGCACGGCCGTCGTTGCCGCGTTGCTGGTGGTTGTCGCGATCATGCTGATCCGCGGGGTGCTCGGCATCGCGATCCTCTCGCCCGAAGGCGCTGGCGCGTACGGCACCGTCTCCACCACGTCCTATGCCGTCGCCGCCGCGGGTGCCGCACTGATGGCAACGGCTCTGTTGATGGTGTTGCTGCTGGCCATGCCGAGCCCGCTCACGTTCTTCACCTGGATCTGTCTGCTGCTCACGGCTGTCGCGGTGATCCTGCCGTTCACCCTGGTCGCCGACCTGGACGCCAAGATCGCGACCGCGGCGATCAACCTGCTGGTGGGTCTGTGCATCACCACCATGCTCAGCTCGGTCGGATCGGCCGCCCAGAACACGCCGCGTCAAGCCGGGTACTGATCGTCACACCGGTGCCGAGATGCCGTAGGGCCAGCTACGCCGCAAAATAGATAGATGACCGACCCGGGTTTCACCTCGACGCAGCTCGCGGCCCGCGCCGCCTACCTCCTGCGCGGCAACGACCTGGGCACGATGACCAGCGCCGCACCCCGCCTCTACCCACACATGTGGAGCTGGGACGCGGCGTTCGTGGCGGTGGGGCTGGCGCCGTTGAGCGTGGAGCGGGCGGTGGTCGAGCTCGACACGTTGCTGTCGGCGCAGTGGAAGAACGGGATGATCCCGCACATCGTGTTCGCCAACGGTGTCGACGGGTATTTTCCAGGGCCAGCGCGCTGGGAATGTCGCAAGCTGGCCGCCAACGCACCCGACGGCCCCGACACGTCCGGCATCACCCAGCCCCCGGTGCACGCGATCGCCGTGCAGCGCATCCTCGACCACTCCCGCCGCCACGGCCGCTCCACCCGCGCGGTCGCCGAGGAATTCCTGAACCGCCGCTGGCCGGATCTGGTGCGCTGGCACCGCTGGCTCACGCACGCCCGCGACCCCAAGGAAACCGGGCGGATCACGCTGTACCACGGGTGGGAATCCGGGATGGACAACTCGCCGCGCTGGGATCGCGCCTACGCCAATGTTGTTCCAGGCGCGGACCTTCCGCCTTACCGCCGGGCCGACACCTCGATCATCTCCGATCTCTCCCAGCGGCCGAGCGACCGCGAATACGACCGCTACCTGTGGTTGGTCGAGCAGATGCGGCGGGCGAATTACGACGATTTCCAGCTCACCTCGGTGATGAGTTTCGCCGTGGAGGACGTGTTCGTCTCGGCGATCTTCGCGCTGGCGTGTGAGGTGCTCGCCGATATCGGCGAGGAGTACAAACAACCGCACGCCGACGTCCGCGAGCTGCACGGCTGGGCCGAACGCTTCCGCAAGGGCGTGGTCGCCACCACCGACGAACGCACCGGCGCGGCAAGGGATTACGACGTCCGCCTGCAACGTTGGATCAGCACCGACACCCTCGCCATGTTCGCGCCCCTGCTCTCGGGCGGCCTCTCCCGCCACGCCGAACGAGCCCTGCTCAACACCTTCGAAGGCCCCCGTTTCTGCGGCCACCCCGACCTCCGCTACGCCCTTCCACCCTCGACTTCCCCCGTCGCCAAGGAGTTCCGCCCCCGCGAATACTGGCGCGGCCCCGTCTGGCCGGTCATGAGCTGGCTGTTCTCCTGGGCCTTCGCCCGCCGAGGCTGGGCCGAACGCTCCTACATGCTGCGCGCCGAAGGTCTACGCCAAGCCAGCGACGGTAGCTTCGCCGAATACTACGAACCGTTCACCGGCGCCCCACTGGGCAGCATGCAGCAATCCTGGACCGCCGCTTCGGTTCTCGACTGGTTGGGCTAGTTCTCGCCGGCGTAGACCTGCCACTCGACGGTGATGCCGAGTTCACGCGCGAGCGTCGACGCCAGTCCTTGCAGGTCACCACCCTGAATCGTGGCGCCGCGCAGTGCGGTGACGCCGTAGATGCCGGTGAGGTCGCAGTCTTCGAAGCGGAGGTTCTGCTGGATTCGGGCGCCCGCGAATCGGGCGCCGACCAGGTTGCAGCGTTCGAAGCGGACGTTGCGGAATTCGGTGCCCTGGAAGTCGGCTTGGCGGAGGTCGCAGTCGCGGAAAACTACTGTGCGTAGGCGCGATTGGGCGAACGAGGAAAGGTCGGCGCGCGTGGATTCGATCAGCACGTCGCGGAGAACGCCTGCTGTCCAAGACAATCCGGTGAGACGGCCGTGCGCGATGACGGTTTCGAGCATCGTGGAATCATCGGCTTGCACATTGGCGAGATCGCAGATGCGCAAGGCGGATTCGGCGATCGTGGTCTGGCGCAAGGTGCTCGGGAAGCGGACGCTGTCGAACAGGCAGCCCTCCACGCTCATCCCGTGCACATGGAATTCGGCGAAATCCGCGCCGAGATATTCGACATCGGTGACGGTCAGGTCGTCGATCGGGTCGTCGCCTGGCGCGACTGCCGGACGCAGCGCGCCCAACTTCGCCACCGCGGGTTCGAACCGCACCTCACGCTTGCGCGCCACTTGCACTCCCGTCATCCGATGTCCGCACCAAGATACGGGCACGCACCGACAGGCTTTCGGTAACTATTCACAGACACCCACCAACACCACTGGTCACACCGGCAACAAGCCACTACGGTCGACGGCCATGGACACCAAGCGCTGGAGTTCGGCTGCTCGTGGTTGTGTTGCGCTCGTCGCCCTTGCCTGCGCGCTACCCGGTATCGCGCAGGCGGAGCCGAGCGGGCCGGATGTGTCGTCCTGGCAGCATGTGGACGGGCGGATGATCGACTGGCACGCAGTGCGCGCGGCCGGGCACCAGTTCGCGATGGTGAAGGCCACCGAGGGGCTGCACTACGTCAACCCGTACTTCGTGCAGGACAGCATTCTGATGCGCACCGCCGGGGTGGCCCGCGGCACCTACCATTTCGCGCGCCCCGAACTGCCGCCCGAACCGCAGGCGGCGATGTACGCGGCGACGGTCCTCGGCCAGAACGGCCCGCTCGACCTGCCCCCGGTCCTCGACCTGGAGACCTCCGGCGGCCTCGCCCCCGCCGCCCTCATCGACTGGACCCACCGCTACCTCAACACCGTCCAAGCCCTCACCGGCCGCCCGCCGATCATCTACACCTACCCGAACTTCTGGAAAACCGCGATGGCCGACACCAACGCCTTCCACCGCTACCCCCTCTGGATCGCCGACTACAGCGGCAACGACCACCCCGAAGTCCCCGGCGCCTGGCCCACCTGGACCTTCTGGCAGACCACCGACCGCGGCACCGTCCCCGGCATCCACGGCGGCACCGACGTCAACCGCTTCAACGCCACCCACACCGACTTCGCCCGCTTCGCCAACATGTCCGGCCTGTTCGGCAGCAGCTAGCCGACAACGGTCGGCTCGTAGACATATGTAGATAACCTGCTCTATGCTGGGGTTATGAAGTCGATCAGCGTTGGGGAGCTCCGTCAGAATCCGTCGGAGATGATTGCCGATGTCGAGTCGGGCGAGGTCTACGAACTGACCCGGCACAACAACCTCGTCGGTTATATCGTGCCCGCGTCATCGTCGGCGCGCATCATCCCGCGCAAACTGGCCGGGCCCGCGCGAACAAGCGAGCTTCCACGCCGGGAACTGCGTACCGCGAGCACCATCGACGAACTGCTCGAATCCGAGAAGGGCGAGTGGTGAAGGCGTACTACCTCGACACCTCGATCGCCGTGCGGATTCTGCTCGGACACTCGCCAGAGGCGGCCCGATGGTTCGACGCCGCCACGGGCGACTTGGACGTTTCAGTGGTCTCGTCGCGACTGCTGCGGACCGAACTCACCCGCGTACTACGCCGTGAAGGCCACCCGGTTCTCGATCGCGACCACATCCTTGACCGGATCGGCATCATCCCGCTCGACCATGCGGTCTTGAACGAGGCCGAGGCGATCATCTCGCACGTCAAGTCGCTCGATGCCATTCATCTGGCGTCAGCCCTACGCAGCGGCTTGGACGACATCACCATCGTGACCCACGACAAGAACATGATCGCGGTCGCCGGACAGCTCGGCTTCCCCGTGCACGACCCGGTGCGATGAGCGAGTCCGAAACGGCTGCGATCCTGGCGAACCCGGAGGCGTTGATGCGAATGGCGCAGTCCGAAGCCGAGCTCGCTCGTGGAGAAGTTGTCACCGGAGATGAGCTGGCTGCGGCGATGGCCGAGCGTAGAAATGACGAAACCGCTACTCGCCCAGCCGAGTAGCGGTTTCGTCAGCGGATCGGGTGTCGGCTAGATGCCGATGCGTCCGCCGTTCTTCTTCCAGACCACCGCGACCGAGGGGCGGGGTTGGGCGGTGCCGCCGTCGGGCCAGTTCGACAGGGGCTTGTCGGTGGTGGCGTCGTCGGCCTCACCGGGGTGCTGCACGCAGACGATGACCTGCTTCTCGGTGACGATCGGGCCGCAGGTCTCGCCGCCGCGCGGGACGGTGAGGAACTGCTTGGTCTCGCCGCGGTTGGGGCCGTCGAGGACCACCGAGAACAGGCCGTCGTTGGACTTCAGCGCGTTGCCGTCGGTGGAGATCCACAGGTTGCCGTACGGGTCGAAGGCCAGGTTGTCCGGGCAGGAGATCGGGCTGACCTTGGCCTTGTCGAAGCCGCTGAAGTAGGTGTCGGCGGTGGTGGGATCTCCACAGACGAGCAGCAGCGTCCAGGTGAAGTCGGTGCCGGTGTGGTTGTCGGTGAGCTCGAGAACCTGGCCGTTCTTGTTCAGCTTGCGCGGATTGGCCTCGTCCACGCCGGGCTTGCCGTCGGCGCCGCGGTTGGAGTTGTTGGTGAGCGCGACGTAGACCTTGCCGGTCTTCGGGTTGGTCTCGAAGTCCTCGGGGCGGTCCATCTTGGTGGCGCCGACCTTGTCGCCGGCCTGGCGGGTGAACACCGCGACCTCTTCGGCCGTCATGCCGTCTACCAGGGACTTGCCCTTGCCGTCGGCGCCGGTCTCGAGCAGTGGGATCCACTGGCCCTTGCCGGTGAAGCCTCCGTTGGGGACCTTGCCGGAGCCGTCGATCTCGGCCGCGTGGTCGCCGGTGAGCTTGGCGACGTAGAGGGTGCCCTCGTCGAGGATGGTCATGTTGTGGCGCATCGCCGAGGCGCCGACGCCCGACTGCACCTTCTTCTTGGAGACGAACTTGTACATGTAGTCGAAGCGCTCGTCGTCGCCGCTGTAGGCCACGACGCTGCCGTCGCCGGTCACGTGAATGGTGGCGGCCTCGTGCTTGAAGCGACCCAGCGAGGTGTGCTTGACCGGCGCCGAGGCGGCGTCCCACGGGTTGACCTCGACGACGTAGCCGAAGCGGTTGACCTCGTTGGGTTCCTGGGCAACGTCGAAGCGCGGGTCGAAGGTCTCCCACTTGCGCTCGGAAGCCGCACCCTCGATGCCGTAACGCTTCAGACGCGCCGCCGCGGCCGGTTCGGTGACGCCAGCCGCGTTGCCGAAGTACTGGTTGAAGTTCTCTTCGCCCGAAAGCACGGTGCCCCAAGGGGTTACACCACCCGAGCAGTTGTTCAGGGTGCCGAGCACCTTCGTGCCGGTCGGGTCGGCCTTGGTCTTGAGCAGCTCGCTGCCCGCGGCCGGGCCCTTGACCTCGAACTCGGTGGTCGCGGTGATGCGACGGTTGTACTTGCCGAACGCGGGCTTCAGCTTGCCCGAGCCGGATTCACCGTGGACCTCGACGACGCTGAGGCCGTGCGAGGCCAGCGCGATGTCGAACTGCTCGCGAGTCGGCGCGTCCTTGGAGTAGCCGCGGAACATCATCGGCTCGGTGCTGTACTCGTGGCTTACGACCAGCAGGTACTTGTCGGCCTGACCGTCGATCGGCAGCAGGCCGGCGAAGTCGCAGTTGTAACCGAACTGCTGGGCCGCGGCGGCGGGGGTCTGCTTGTCGAAGTCGAACGCGGGTGCGCCTTCGATCACGGCGTCGCCCCAGCGGATCAGCACCGACTGGTCGTAGCCTTCCGGCACGACAACGGCGTCTTCCTTGTTCGGCGCCACGGCGGTGAAGCCGGTGCCGGTGCCTGGCGAGCCGGTGGAGCCGGTGTCGGAGCTGTCGTCGCCTCCACAGGCGGCCAGCACGCTCACCGCGCCGACGCCGAGAACGACGGCGGCACCGCCCTTGATCAGGCCACGACGGTTGAGTCCGGCGACGATGTCACCGAAGTACTCACCGTCGGAGGTGTTGGGCACCTCGTGGAAGCAGGCGTTGCCGCACTTGTATTCACAGGTCAGGGCGGCGCGTGCCGACTGGCCGTCATGCTTGACGAACAGGGCGAGCGGTTTCGGACTCACGGTGACTCCTGAGTAGAACGGACTCCCGGCACCGTAAGCAGCCCAAGCGAGCCGTCGGGAACGCGAAGATGAACACACGACCAAAACTCGGCGCGCGCTGTGCCCGATCACAGGGATCGGGCACAGCGCGCGGTGGTTGTCATCAGGCGTTGACCGGAAGGGCGATCACTACCTCCTGCTCGTTGCCGGGCAGGTAGTGCACCCCGACGATGCGGCCGACCTGCACCGATCCGATCGCCGTCGGGGGCAGATACTTCTCCGCGCGGGTTTCGAAAGTGGTGCCGTCGGGACGGGTGACGACCAGGCCGAGCGCGATCTCGGTGTAGCCGCCGCGGATGCGACCGGGGACGTCGAGGCTGCGGACCACCGCCTGGGCGGCGATGCCGCGTTCGGCGATGTCGAGCTTGCCGCGGGTGGTGATGCCCTTGCGGATCAGGGATTCGTTCATCGCGCGCTGGGCGGCGCCGTTGTCACCGGAGCGGTCGACCTCGACCTTGTCCGTGCGACCCGGTAGGTACCGGACCGGCAGGACCACGCCCGGCTGCAGCAGGGCCAGTTCGGTGAGCGGAACGATCATCTTGGCGTGCGAATCGAAGACCTTTCCATCGGACCCCTCGACCCGGAAAGCGATCTTGACCTGCGGTTGGTCGTTCACCGAGACGCCGGTCTGCCGGAACGAGGTGATGGTGCCGATGCCGACCGCGGCGTCGCGGAACTCGCTGCTGTTGCGGCCGGTGAAGGCTTCGAGGATGCCGTCGCCGGTGAAGGCGAAGACCATCGGGACGATGGTGAGGGCGATGATCGGCAGGGCCATCTGGGGGCCGACCCAGCCGAGCATCGCGCCGGTGAATTCGTCGGGGGTGTAGGTGAGTCCGTAGTAGAGGTAATAACCGACGGCGAGAATTCCGAAGGCGACCGCGGCCGCACGGAGCTTGGACTTCATGGTTCTTCTCCTTCTGTGCGACCGGGTCGCGAATGGGTCAGGCGCCGACGATGGTGGAGCAGGCGAAGGTGATGTCGAACTTCACGGTCGACGGGCCCGCCAGGGGGTTGGTCATGTCGGCGCTGATGCCCTCGCCGGTGACGCGGTAGGTGTTGCCGTCCTTGGCGAGCGTGGCCGAGCCGCCGGGCTGGCCGTTTCCGTAGCCGACCGCGTAGGGCAGGCCGTTGGCGCCGCCCTGGCTACCCGCGATTGCGACGGCCTGGACCTTTTCGCCCTCGATCGAGGCGCTGACCGAGAGGCTGCCGTAGGTGGAGTTGGCCGTGTCGGTGAGCGCCAGGGCGAGGGTGCCTGCCTGCTTCGCGCAGGTGGTGTCGAACTCGGCGGTGAATTCCTTGCCGTCGACGCTGGCAGTGGACTTGCCGGCCGCCGGGGCGGGGGCCGCCGATCCCGGGGTGCTCGGAGAGGTGGTGCTCGCGTCGTCGCTGCAGCCGGTGACGAACAGCGCGGTGGCGGCGGCGGAAGCGGCGAGGGTGGCGATCAGCTTGGTGTTCATGGTGGTTTCCGTTTCTCTGGGTGGTTCGGGCTGGTAACCCGTTGAGAGAAAGGTAGAAATCCCGCGCCGCCTACCGATCCCAACTTTGGGGGTGGGCAGGTACGGCGCGAGCGGCCGAAGATACCTATAACCTGGTGCGATGCTCAGACCGCGCGCCATGGTTCTCGATGAGGTGTGGCGGGAGTTGGACGGGGTCGACGCGCTGAGTGGGGCCGCCGGTGGGCCGTTGCGGCGGACGGTGAAGTTGATCCTCGATCCGCTGGTGTTGCGGCCGATGCAGCATCCGATGCTGGCGGCGAGCGTGCTCGATGCCGACGGGATCGCACTGCTGACCGCGCTGGTGCACGCGCAGTCCGACACCCTGCGGGCCTGTGCGTCGTGGTTCACCGTGCTGAAGCAGGCGCGGCGGGCGCTGCGGATCACCGAGGGGAACGCGCAGGATCTGTACTTCCAGCGCTGCTTCGAGCTCGCGATCCTGTGCGGTGCGCCGGAAGGCGACGGTCGGGCGAGGGCCGAGGAGGCGTTGCGCGAGGTTCACGAGAGCACGGGCGGGCGTACCACCGCCGCGCTGAAAACCTATGTGACCGAACCACATCGGGCCGCCGAGTTGGCCGACCTGCTGGATATCGCCTGGGCCCGACGGCCCCTCGCACCCTACGGCGCTCGCGATCTGGCGGCCGAGCTGACCGAACTACTCGAGGCGTGCACGCTGGCCCGCGAAGGCGATCCGGCCGATGCCGGGCCACTGTTCGACGACATCGTCGACGACCGGGCCGGCACCCGTCGCGGAATCGCCCTGTGGCTGGAACATCCTGCTCACGGTGCCGATGATCTGGGGCTCACCACACATTCGAGCCCGCGACAGCCCGCGCTGGGTGCGTCGGCGTCGACGTCGAATCTCGGACTGCCGTTCGACCGGACCGTGTACGAGCGAGTGTTCACGGTGCTCCAAGGCAGTCTCGATCGAACCGATCTGCCGGAGATTGCGGAACTGGTGACGCGGGAGATCTCGCGCAGTTGTTCACCGTGGGGGTTGCTCGACGAGTCGCTGCGGGTTGCCGCTGCCGCGGGTTGCGAACTGGCGCTGGGACTTTCACCGATCGAAGCGTCTGGCGTGACTTCGCGCGCGCACGAGGTGGTCAACAGTCGGTGGCGGCGCGAAGGGTATGTGCTGCAGGCGCGGCGGTATGCGGTGCACGCGATCGACGGGGTGGGTCCGCTGGCGACGGTGGCGGCCGAGTTGCGTACCCCGTGGCGGCCGTATCTGCGCAGGTTGTGGGTGCGGTTGCACGGGCGGGATGTGCGGGAGATGCCGGTGTACGAGCCCGGTGAGCTGTGGGATCTGCTCGACGGTGTCGCGCGGTCGGTGATGCTGGACCACCGCACGAGGGTCAAACAGGCGCTCACCGCTGAGGCGGCTGTACTGGAAGCGAGGGCCAGCTGATGACTGTTGTCGATCTTCGCCGTGCTGAACCCGGACTGCTCGTGATCGCGCCCAGCGGTGCGCCGCTGGTCACCGATGCTGCACCGGGGCTCGATGTACTCGTGCTCGAAGTTGTTGGCGGGCACCTGAGTTGGAGTCTCTTGGACGGTGCCGAATTGCCCGCCGCGGTGATCGACGATGTCGAGGCGGCCCAGGATTGGGTGTGGGCTGTCTATGGCGAAGCGATCGCATTGGCTGTCGCCGGAAACGATCCACAGTCACTCACAGCCGTACCTGCCCGGCCCGAACTGGTGACCGCTCTGCGTCGGCTTGCCTACGCACACTGGGCAATTCGGTGGTGGCCCGCGTCGACTATCGACGGAATTCCATCGCTGGATGCTCGGCTGCTCCTGGATGAGATCGAATCGCTCACCGGGACTTGCGAAATGGTGCTCGATGAGGGGATCGACGATGGAGAATCCGCTTTCTCTGATGGTGCGGGGCTCCGTCGAATGGGGATCGAGCACGGTGACTATGCGGCTGTCGATGACGACGGGATCGCGTCGGGTGGTCGGGAGGCCGGAGGGATCGCATCAGGTGGTCGGGACGCCAGCGGGTCCACGTCAGGTAGTCGGGACGCCGGCGGGGCCGTATCGGACGGGCGTGAGCACGGTGGGGTCGCCGGGCGTGGTGGAGGTGTGCGCGGTGAATCTCGTGGGCAGGCTGATGATTACGCATTGGCTGCCGGTGGTCAGGATCAGGGTGGCGGACTGATCGTCGCGCGTGGGAGTGGTGGATGGGATTGGCGGCGTTGCCCGCCCGGCGTTCTCGACGCGAGCGAGCAGGCGGTGTCGTGGCAGGTGACACGGTCGGCCGGGGTGTCGACGGCGCAGGTCAGTGTGGTCGCCGCGCCCGATTGTCGGAGAACCGTCCCCGAACATCTTCGACCCTTCGCACGCGTGCGATCGGTCGCGCGGCGGTCCGCCGCCACCGAGCAGAGCGAGTCGCCGTCCGCCGACGACGAGCGCGCGGCGTCGTCGGTTACCGGGCGGGGTCGGCCGTCCGCCCCAGATGATCGTGCGGTGTCACCGCCATCGGCCGACGTGGAGATCGCGTTGCAGCTGCGCGGGGACGTCTGGACGGGAACGGGCGAGCTCCCTGGGACGCCTGAAACATCGCTTGACGTCGCCGTTTTCGTTCCCGGTGTCGGCCCCGCCGATCCGGCGGACGACGAAGTGGCCGCTCGCGATCGGATTCGCCGGCTCGCCCGCCGCCGTCTCACCGGGGGCGATGCGCGGCTGACTGCCGAAACTGCCGCTGCCGAAGCGGACGAGGACTTCTGATGGCGTCGGTAGGTGGGGCCGGCAACTGCGCTGACAGTTCACAAATCGGTGCGGTGGTCCGGATTTCGACCGTCAACGCGAAGAGTGTGCGCCTAGCGCGGATCGGGAGCAGGTAGATGGCAGCCACGGGCAGAACATCCGATCAGGACGACGCGCAGCTCACCGCGGGATACGCGGCGTACCAGCGTGGCGATGTTATCGCGGCGCTCGAGATCTTCGAGAACGCGGCCGACGGTGCGGCGCCTCGGTTGCGAAGTGCGGCGCTGGTCAACGCGGCGAGCATGGCCGACGAACTCGGGGACCATCGACGGGCGGTGGTGCTGTTCCGGACGGCCCTCGCTGAGATGCCGGAGGATGCTGCACATCAACGACCTGCGGCGTTGGTGAACTTGTCGCAGGCCTTTCAGCACCTGGGCGACTTCGATGCGGCGCAGGATGTGCTCGAGGAGGCGCGGGCGCTGCTCGCGGACAGTACTGACCAAGGGCTGCTGCGGGTGGCCTGCCTCTTGTCGCTGACGGCGGTGGCGTTGCATCGACAGCAGTGGGCGCGTGCGGGCGAGTTGGCCACCGAATCACTCGGGGTGACAGAACGTTTCGCACCCGAGCTGGCCGGTCATCCGCTGATGAACCTGGCTGCCTGCTCGTTCGAGACCGGGCGCTGGGAACTGGCCATCGACTTCGCTCGACAAGGAGTGGCCGCCTTCGCCGCAGCCGGCGCGGACGCCTCCGTCGCCGAGTCACGGCAGAACCTGGCGACAATGCTGGTGCGGGCGGGGCGCTTCGACGAAGCCGAGGAGCCGTTGCGGGCCAGTCAGGAGTTCTTCGAGGCGGCTGAGCTGGGGCATTGGGCCGGGATCGGGGCCAAAGCGATGGGCTTTCTCGCCGAGCGTCGCGGTGAATCAGGCGCGGCCCATGCGCATTACGAGACAGCACTGAAGCAGTTCGACGCAACCGGTGCCGTGGTGGACGCGGCTGACGTGCGACTGCGGCTCGCCACCGTCGCGTGCGCCGAGGGTGATCTCGGCGCCGCTGAAGAACTACTCGACGAGTCGTTCGCCGTCTACGCCGCACACGGACTCGGCATGCACTGCGCCCAGCTCGACTACTGGCATGCCGAACTCCTCCACGACGTGATCGAGCAAGCGACACAACCGGATCCGAACCTCCTCAGCCGCGCGGTATCCCTCGCGGTTCCCGCCGCTCTCGCCATCGACGCCGTTCGCCACACGCTCCCCAACGGCAACCAGCGCGAACACTGGCACCGCACCGTCGCCGAGCCCGCCATGCGCCTGGCCTTCCGCTGCGCCGCCCTCGCCGGCAACGGCCAGCTGGTCAGTGACTTGATCGACACCCAGTGCGCCGGAACAACTCTCGATCTCACCGCCTTCACCGAGGCAACCGTCCCCACCCTCGGATTCGAACTGCTCGATCTCACCGTCCCGGAACGAATAGCCACGCCTGCCCTCCAACTCGGCGCCGCCCTCGCCGACGTCGCCGCAGCCGCTGGAATCCCTGTCGCACCCCCACCACGTTTGGCAGACGGCGACCGAATAGTGCTGTCGGACTTCATCACCTACGCCGAGCAACGCTACGGCTGCCCCGTCCGCGACAATCGATTGATCACACTGTGAACCCGCCGGCAATGCCCCCGGCCTCCGAGGATGCGTCCTCAGCTGTGGCCGCTACACCCGCGCACACCCCGTCCTCTGGGCCGCAAACCTCGACGGCGCAACCGACTGCCTTCCTGCGAATGGCGGATGCGGGCGATGTCTACGTGTCGTGGCGGTGGGCCGATGATGCCTTGGCGCGTGGCGTTGCGGTGCTGCCTCGGGATGAGGTGCGCGAAGTGCTGCGGACGTTGGCCGACGCGGTGCCCGATCCCGCGCGGCCCGAGAATCTGCGGCAGGTGATGACCGAGGGTGGGCTCCTCGATCCTGTAGCGGAAAACGTTCTGGCACAGCACTTGTCACGCACGTTGTTGCCGTATGGGTTGGCCGTGCAGCTGTATGAACTGTCGCAACGTGGCATCCGACCGCATCTGCGGATTCAGCCTTCGCCGCGACTCGCACAGGTTCCATGGGAGATCATCGCGCCCGATCCCGAGATCCGGCTGCTCGATATCGCCGATGTGAGTCTCTTGGCGCCGGTGTCGGTGGTGCATTCGCCGGAGCGAATTGCGCACCGGTGGAACGAAACTCGCGATCTACCTGTTGTCGCGGTACTGGATCCGCGCGTTCCCGGTTACCGTGCGGATTCCGAACTCGGCTCGGTCCTCGGTCGGCCGAACGCGGAAAGCCCAGTGGCCCAGCACTTCAGCCGCTACGGTGCGCGCCTCATCCCCGAGGTGGCCGATCCGGTAGAGCTCTTCCGGCGCGCCGACACCGACCGCGATTGGCTGTCCGACGCCCTGCGGCAAGGCGCGAGTCGACTCGTCTACGTCGGCCATGTCACCTCCGCCGCACCGGAATCCGGCCAGAGCGAACACGCCGAGTTACACCTGAGCTGTACTGCCGACACCCGCGGCTTCGCCACCCCGAACCGCACCCACCGCCCGCTCTCGGCGAAAGACCTACTCCTGGGAACCCACTCCCTCGACCCGTCGCCGATCGCCGGTCGCGACCTGTGGCCGATGCCGAGCCGCGTCGCCCTCATCGCCTGCGAAAGCGGCGGCGACCTCCGCTTCACCGAAGCCCTCGGCCTCACCACCGCCGCCCTGGCAGCAGGCGCGGAACTGGTCACCGCCACCCGCTGGCCGCTGCCCACCGACCACGCCTTCCACACCCTCACCCCCACCACGGCCTACCCTCTGCAGGCCGCCATCTGCGCCGTGGACACCGCCCACGATTCACCCACACCCATCCCCACCCTGCTGACCTGGCAAAGAGCGCGCCTGTCCACCTGGCGATCCACACCGACCCCCGAAAACTCGCCCCTCCTCTGGGCAGCCTTCGCCACCGTCAGCGACTGAGGACTATTCCGGGAGGCCGAGGCCTGCGGCGAGGGTCGGCCAGGAGCGGTGGAAGGCATCGCGCCAGTAGCCCCAGGAGTGGGTGCCGGTGGGCTGGTGGTCGAAGGTGGCGGGGATGTTCAGCTCGGTCAGGCGGGTTTCGAGGTTGCGGGTGCACCAGTTGATCGCTGCTTCGATGATGCCGCCGACGACGACTTGGTTGGCCAGACCGTAGGGGGTCGGGTTCATCATGTACGGATCGCCGGTGTTGTCGTGCGGGCCGGGCAGTCCTGACGCGTCCGAGATGTAAAGCCTTGTACCACGCAATTTTTCGGCGTGGATGACCGGGTCGTTGGCTTCCCAGGCCGGGTCGTCGTCGGCGCCGTACATATTGCGGACGTCGCCGCCACCGTAGGTCTCCACCACCAGTTTGGTGAACTGTTTACCGGCCGGATCGGCGATCTGGGCGCAGCCGCTGTAGCCGGCGACGGACCGGTAGAAACCGGGCTTGGCCTGCGCCAATTGCAGGACGGCCGTGGCGGTCATCGAGTTGGCGGCGATGGCGTTGACGCCGTTGGTGCCCAGTGCCGCGTCGACCAGGGGTGGGAGTTCGTCGAGCAGGAACGTGCGCCACTTGTTGCGGCCGAGCGCGGGGTCGTCGCGCTGCCAGTCGGTGTAGTACGCGAACGCGCCGCCGACCGGCATCACCACATTGACGTCCTTGGTGGCAAGGAAGTCGCCGACGTCCGTGTTCTGCCACCAGGTGGCCCGGTCCTCGCCGCCACCGGCGCCGTTGAGGAGGTACAGCGCCGGGCGCGGAACGGACGCGTCCCGTGGGCGCTGCACCTTGACCGTGACGGCCTTGTTCATCGCGGCGGAGAAGACCAGCATGGTCAGACTTCGGTCATCGACCCGGCTCGAGATGATGTTCGAGCCGTTCGCCGTGGTCGGCGTCGCGAGGAGCTTCTTGGATTCGAGAATCGGATCGCGCCCGTCGGCCAGGCTGACGCCCACCCCGAAGGTGGCGACGCACGCGGCCAGCACACTGCCCGCGACACCGAAAGCCAGTGCGCGCCTGATTGTTTTGCCCATCGGCCGAGAGTTCCCTATCCATGAATCGGCAGGCGTAACGCAAGCCGCAGGCACAGACAGTAACGGGGGAACCGGTCGGCCGTCGAGCCGGTAGGAGGCCTAGCTGTCAGTGCTCGTCGTAGTGGTCCGCGTGCGGGGCGTGGCGGTGGCCGTCGTGGATGTAGTCGACGTGGTCGCCGTGCGGCACGGAGACGTGGCCGCAACCGGGGCCGTGTTCGTGGGTGTGGGCGGTGTGCTCGACGTGTGCTGAGGTCTCGCACTCGTCGAAGTGGCCTTCGTGTTCGCGGTGCAGGTGGCCGTCGTGGACGTAGTCGACGTGGTCCTGGTGCGGGATGGAGACGTGGCCGCAGGTGGGTCCGTGAACATGGGTGTGCTGCGGGTGCTCGGAGTGTGTGGTGGTCATCGGCTCTCTCTTTCCGGTTTCCCGGCACGTGGCCCGGTACTGATCGAACGGAGCTGGAGCACTTCCGACATTAGCAGTTGCGCATGAATTGCTGGGAGGCCTCGTATCCGGTCAGAGGACCTGGTCGAGGAAGCGGCGCAGGCGCGGGGTCGTGGCGTCGTCGAACAGGGCGTCGGGGGTGCCGGTCTCCACCACGACGCCCTGATCCATGAACACCACACTGTCGGAGACCTCGCGGGCAAAGCCCATTTCGTGGGTCACCACGATCATCGACATGCCGCCAGAGGCGAGGTCGGCCATCAGTGCGAGCACGCCCTTGACCAGCTCCGGGTCCAGCGCCGAGGTGGCCTCGTCGAAGAACATCAGCTCCGGTTTCATGGCCAGCGCGCGGGCGATGGCCACGCGTTGCTGCTGGCCACCCGACAGCGACGCGGGCCTGGCATCGGCCTTGTCGGCCAGGCCGACGATCTCGAGCTGTTCGATCGCCAGCGCGCGGGCTTCGTCGGCGGACAGGCCACGCAGTTTGCGCGGGCCGAGGACGATGTTGTCGGCCACGGTCTTGTGGGGGAACAGGTTGAACTGCTGGAAGACCATGCCGATGCGCTGGCGCAGCTTGTCGGGGTTGTCCTTCAGTACGGACTTGCCGTCGAGAAGAACGTCGCCGGAATCGGGTTCGTGCAGGCGGTTGAGCACGCGCAGCAGGGTCGATTTGCCCGAGCCGGACGGGCCGATCACGGTGGTGGCGTGGCCTGCCTCGACGTGGATGTCGACGCCGCGCAGGATGTGGTTGTTGCCGAGCGTCAGGTTGAGACCGGTGCCCGTCAGCGATGCGCTCATGCACCTCGCCCTTCTGTGATGACTGCCTGTTCGATCGGGTCGGCGGGGGTGGGTTTGCCGGTGCGCATCCGCTGGTCGATGTAGTTGACCAGGTGGGTGAGCGGGATGGTGAGCACCAGGTACATCAGGCCCGCGGCGACCAGCGGGGACAAGTTGCCGGTCTGGGCGTTGAGGTCGCGGCCGACGGCGAACAGTTCGCGCTGGGAGGCGAGCAGGCCGAGGAAGTAGATCAGCGACGAGTCCTTGATCAGCGCGATGAACTGGTTCATCAGCGCGGGCAGCACCCGGCGCACACCCTGCGGGATCACCACCAGCGTCATGGCCTGGCGGTAACCGAAACCGATGGCGCGCGCGGCTTCGAGCTGGCCCGGCTCCACCGACTGGATACCCGAGCGGAAGATCTCGCCGATGTAGGCCGACGACAGCAGCGCGAGCGCGACCGCGCCGAGCCAGTACGGGTTGCCGCCGGTGATATTGCGGACGACAGGACCGATGCCGAGGCCGATCAGCAGGATGATCACGACGGCGGGCAGGCCGCGGAAGATGTCGGTGTAGACGCGGGCGGGCCAGCGCAACCAGCGGGTTCGGGAGATGCCCATCACCGCGAGGAGCATGCCGATCACGGTGCCGAGAATCCCCGAAACCAGTGCCAGGATCAGGGTATTCGGCAGACCGGTCTTGATCAGATCGGGGAAGGCCTGGCGGTACAGCGACCAGTCGAAGAAGGTGTCCTTCAGCTGCTGCAAGGTCGACTTCTGCGCGACTTGCTCTGTCTCCGGGGCCTTCTCGGCTGCCAGCGCTTTGAAGTCCGGAAGTTGTGGTGCCGGTGCGGCTTTCGAGCCGGGCTTCCAGCCGGGTGGGAGTTCGCGCGGGACCCAGTCGGCGTAGAGGCGGGCGTAGGTGCCGTCGGCGATCACCGCGTCGAGGCCCGAATTGAGTGCGTCGATCAGCGGCTGGTTGTTCTTGGCGACCGCGTAGCCGACGAAGTTGTCGAGGCTGAAGGTGTTCTGCGAGACCACGATTCCGTCGCCGGGCTTGATCGCACCCTCGGCCTGCGCGGACGGCGCCACCCAGGCGTCGACCTGGCCGGACTTCAGATTCGCGTAGGCGGTGTTGTAATCGGGGAACTTCACCGGGTCCAGCTTCAGCTGGTTCACCACGAACTCGTCCTGCACGGTGCCCTGCACCACCGCGATGCGCGAGCTGCCGGTCAGGTCGCCGAAGCCCTTGACCGCGCTGTTCTGCGGGACGACCAGGGAGAAGTAGCCGAAGTCGTAACCATTGGTGAAGCCGACCAGTTCGCGGCGGGCGTCGGTGGTGGTGATGTTGGACGAGCCCACATCGAAGCGCTTGCCCGACACCTGGGCGAGCAGGCCGGCGAACTCGGTGCCCGAGAACTCCACGCGCAGACCGAGTTTCGCGGCCATCGCGGCCAGTAGTTCGTTGTCGAAGCCGGTGAACGAGCCCTGGCCGTTGACGCAGATGCTCGGCGGGGCGTCGGAGAGGGTGCCGACGCTCAGGACGCCCGGGTTGAGCAGGCCGAGTTTCGAGGTGTCGATCTGCTCGACCGGTGCGGTGGTCGCCGTGGTGTAGCGGTCGGGGCCTGCGGTCTCGCCTGCGGCGAGGTTGGCCGGGGCGGCCGCGGCAGCTGCCGGGCCAGGTGGGGAACAGAGGTCGCGCGCGGTGCCGCTGTCGGAGCCACCGCAACCGGTCGCCGCGACGCCGACGAGGAGCAAGAGGGCGGCGATCCGCGCCTTGGTTCGTACACCTGCCATGGCGATAAACCCTAGCCGCAACCTTGCGAATCGAAGGTTACGCAGCGCGGCGGTATGACGTAGCTCCTACCGGATCGAGCCATCGGCCGGGTCCGATCGGATCAGGTCGCTACCACTGGCACGCCTCGAGCAGCACGCGGTTCAGGTTGTCATTCCGGGTCGGGCTCAGGCCAGCCCCTCGAGCACTTCCGGGTTCACCTCGTCGCGCCATTCGATCGCGCGACGCACCTCCGTGAGGTCGTAGTCGGGGCCGGAGACGCCGACGGTGAACAGGGTGACGCCCGCATCGTGCAACGCCTTCGCCTCGTCGCGACCCTGCCACTGCACCGAACGTTCGATCCGCGACTCGTCGGTCCCGACGGCCGCCGCGTGCTCGGCCAGCACCTTGTTCTTGTGCGCGAGCGTCGACACATCGGCGAAGGAGTGCCAGATGTCGGCGTACTCGGCGACCAGCCGGAGTGTTTTGCGCTCACCACCACCGCCGATGAGAATCGGGATGTCCCTGACCGGCGGCGGATTCAGCTTCGCCAGCCGGGCGGTGAGGCGAGACATGCTGTCCTTCAACAACTTCAGTCTGCTACCCGGCGTACCGAATTCATAACCGTACTCGTCGTAATCCCGCTCGAACCAGCCCGCGCCGATCCCCAGAATCAGCCTGCCACCACTGATGTTGTCGACCGTGCGCGCCATATCGGCCAGCAGATCCGGATTCCGGTACCCACCCCCGGTCACCAGCGCACCCAGCTCGACCCGCTCGGTCTGCTCCGCCCAAGCACCGAGCATCGTCCAGCATTCGAAGTGCGCGCCCGCCGGATCACCGGTGAGCGGAAAGAAGTGGTCCCAGTTGAAGACGATGTCGACCCCGGCGTCCTCCGCCCGCAACACCGCATCACGGATCAGCCCGTAATCAGGCGCGTGCTGAGGCTGAAGCTGGACTCCGATACGCACCGGACGACTCATACCGTTAGCTCCTCGAGGGCTCGCCGATTGCTCCGCGACCGAGGCTACCCGGAGCTCGCTGGGGTCGCATGGTCCTGCGGTGTGATGGGCCCGGTGGTCTCGTCGCGGGTGCGTGCCGCCGCGATAACTCGCCAGGCAGCATAGAGGCTGACGAGGATGACCAGTGCGTAGGGCACCGCGAACACGAACGCTTCTGAAATCGACAACCGCGGGGTCATCCGCGGTTGACCATCGAGGCTGTTGCGGGCGTCATCGAGCCCGCCGGTGATCAGCAATGCGGCCGCGGCCGAGCTCAGCAGCAGCCCGATGAAGGTGATGACTGCGCCGGAGCGGCGCGGGAGCAAGGCGGCACCGACCAGCGTCGCGCAGATTCCGGGCAGGAAAAGGACGATCCCCAGGATCAGGACGAACAACCAGTTCCAGGCGATGTCGGCGCCAGTTCCGGTGATCGCGTCCACCACGTATGCCACACCGACGGCGACCAGCGGAAAAACGATCGGCGATACGGCCGACATGACAACCCAGGTTCTGACTTTCCGCATGATCGAGGATTACACAGATGCACTGCTCGACAACCGGCGTGCAGGTCCCTCGCCTGGCGTCGCGGGGGCGGCTACTGTGATGGCGCTCGTACCGAATAAGAACCCGTACTCGGATCGTCCGGCACGTTCCTGCCGGGATGGGATGTTGATCTACGCATGGCTACCGTTACTTTCGACCGCGCTACCCGGCTGTACGCCGGTGCCACCAAACCCGCGGTCGACGCACTGAACCTCGAGATCGCCGACGGCGAATTCCTGGTCCTCGTCGGGCCCTCCGGGTGTGGCAAGTCGACCTCGCTGCGGATGCTGGCCGGGCTCGAAGAAGTCAACAGCGGGTGCATTCGGATCGGCGAGAAGGACGTGACCAACGCCGAACCCAAGGATCGCGATATCGCGATGGTGTTCCAGAACTACGCGCTGTACCCGCACATGTCGGTCGCGGAGAACATGGGTTTCGCGCTGAAGCTGGCCAAGGTGTCCAAGGCCGAGCGCGACGAGCGGGTGCTAGAGGCGGCCAAGCTGCTCGACCTCGAGCAGTACCTGGATCGCAAGCCGAAGGCACTGTCCGGCGGTCAGCGTCAGCGAGTCGCGATGGGACGCGCGATCGTGCGGCAGCCGCGGGTGTTCCTGATGGACGAGCCCCTGTCGAACCTCGACGCCAAACTGCGCGTGCAGACCCGCACCCAGATCGCGCAGTTGCAGCGACGACTCGGCACCACCACGGTCTACGTCACCCACGACCAGGTCGAGGCGATGACCATGGGCGACCGCGTCGCGGTCCTCAAGGACGGCCTGCTCCAGCAGTGCGCCTCCCCGCGCGACCTCCACCGCGATCCGGCGAACATGTTCGTCGCCGGTTTCATGGGTTCGCCCGCGATGAACCTGTTCACGCTGCCCGTCACCGACGGCGCCGTCACCATCGGCGGCTACTCGGTCCAGGTCCCGCGCGCGGTGGCCGACGCCGGTGAGGGTTCTGTGGTGCTCGGCATCCGTCCCGAACACCTCGAGGTGGGCAACGGCGGCCTCGAGATGGAGGTCGACGTCGTGGAGGAGCTCGGCTCCGACGCCTACGTCTACGGCCGCGCACTCTCCGCCGGCGCGAGCGGCCAGACCGGCGAAACCATTGTGGCGCGCGTGGATTGGCGCAACCCGCCGTGCAAGGGCGATCGCCTCTGCCTGACCGCCGACCCCGAACACGTGTACTTCTTCAGCGTCGACGGCCGCCGCCTGCGCTGAATCAGCTTGTTGGACAGTCGATCACCAGGCTTTCCTGGCGGCATCGCCCGAGAGGGAAAACCACCAGAGCCTGGTGATCAGCTGTCCAGTTTCTTTCGGCGCTCGGCTCGGTCGCGGAGGTAGTCGTCGTTCACTCGGACTGCCAGGCGTTCGAGGGGGATTTCGGTGCCGTCGGGGGTGCGGAGGTCGACCCGGACCGGGTCGCCTGTCTCGGCGTCCACTCGGAGCAGTGGCGGGGGGCCCGGCTGGAGGTACGCGTCGCCCCATTGCCACAGGGCCACTACGGCGGGGAGTAGTTCTCGGCCCATTGTGGTGAGGGTGTATTCGTGGCGGGTGCGTTTGCCTTCTTCCTGGTAGGGGCGTTTTTCCAGGAGGCCGGCGGCGGTGAGTTTGCGGAGTTGGGCCGATGCGGCGGCGTCGGTGATGCCCACGCGGCGGGCGAAGCCGTCGAAGCGGCGGGTGCCGTAGTAGGCCTCACGCAGGATGAGCATCGCGGAGCGGGTGCCGATGAGGTCCATGGCTCTGGCGATGGAACAGCCTTCGGTGTTCCATCTGCTGAGATCGGCCAGGGGTCCTTCCATCACGGCTGCCATGAGAGACATCATAGCCAATCTGACTTGAGTTGATGATAGTTAGGGCTTACGCTGGCTATTGTCAGCTAGAGTCAGCGGTGTCGAAAGAGGACTTTCCATGCGAGACGCGGTCATCGTCGAAGCGGTACGCACGCCGATCGGGCGGGGTAAGCCGAACGGCGCACTTCACGACGTTCATCCTGTTGATCTGCTGGCGCACAGCCTGCGGGCGGTGGTCGAGCGCAGCGGGATCGATCCCGTG
The DNA here is from genome assembly GCF_042749305.1 of Nocardia sp. NPDC058705. Taxonomy (NCBI): domain Bacteria; kingdom Bacillati; phylum Actinomycetota; class Actinomycetes; order Mycobacteriales; family Nocardiaceae; genus Nocardia; species Nocardia sp. NPDC058705. Next base: position 70,589 of record NZ_JBHYRN010000012.1, read on the forward strand.
CTGATCGACGACGTGATCGGCGGGATCGTCACCCAGGCCGGGGAACAAGGGTCGAATATGACTCGGCGGGCCGCCCTCGCCGCTGGATATCCGGAATCGGTTCCCGCCACGACGGTGGATCGGCAGTGCGGTAGTAGTCAGCAGGCGATTCACTTTGCGGCACAAGGGGTTATCGCGGGTGCCTATGACATTGTGGTGGCCGCGGGTGTGGAATCGATGGGGCGAGTTCCCATGGGGGCCAATCTTGTTGGAGCCACCGACCTGTCCGGCGTTGCTTTCGCGGAGCGCTATCCCGAGGATCTCGTTCCGCAGGGGATCAGTGCCGAGTTGATCGCCGCCAAATGGGGGCTTACTCGTACCCAGCTCGACGAGTTCGCGCTCGGGAGTCACGAAAAGGCCGCTCGGGCAACCAAAGACGGGCTCTTCGCGGATGAACTCGCGCCGATCAACGCGCTGAGCGCAGATGAGGGGATCCGGGTCGGCAGCACTCTCGATACCCTCGCGAAACTGAAGCCGGCCTATTACGACCCCGCGATGGCGGCGCGATTCCCGCAGATCGGCTGGGAGATCACCGCCGCCTCGGCCAGTCAGGTCAGCGACGGGAGTTCGGCGGTGCTGATCATGTCCGGCGAACGCGCCGAGCAGCTCGGACTGCGCCCGTTGGCCCGGCTGCACAGCTTCTCCGTCGCGGGCGACGATCCGTTGCTGATGCTCACGGCAGTCATCCCGGCCACCGAGAAGGTCTTGCGGCGGGCGGGTCTCGATATCTCCGACATCGACCTGTTCGAGATCAACGAGGCGTTTTCGCCGGTTGTGCTGGCGTGGGCCAAGGAGACCGGGGTGGATATGAGCCGGGTGAACGTCAACGGTGGGGCGATCGCGCTCGGGCATCCGCTCGGTGCGTCCGGGGCCCGGTTGATGACGACGCTGGTACACGCGATGCGGCAGCGTGGGGCGCGCTTCGGATTGCAGACGATGTGCGAAGCGGGTGGACTCGCCAACGCCACCATCATCGAACGTTTGTGAACGACGGGGTCGGCGCGAGCACCTTCGAAGCCGGCCCCTCATCTCCGCGTCGTAGCATCGGGCGGCCGCGCTGACCGTGGGCGTCGCCGCCCTGCGCGTCCGTGGCACCGGGGTCGGCGCTCACCCGTGAGCGCCGCCTTCCGGATCAGGTTGCGATGGCGCTGCCCGGGGGAAGAAGGTTCGTTGCCGGTATCTGCAGGCCCTCTACGATCGGTCGGGTGGACGCCGACTTGTTTGTTTATGCGATTCCGTTGCGGACGCGGTTTCGGGGGATCACCGTGCGTGAGGGGATGTTGATTCGCGGCGAGTTGGGATGGGGGGAGTTCTGCGCGTTTCCCGAGTATGACGACCGGGAGGCTGCCGGATGGTTGGCCACTGCGGTTGAGCAGGTGACTGTGGGGTGGCCTGCGCCGGTACGCGATCGGATTCCGGTGAATTGCACTGTGCCCGCGGTAGATGCGGAGCGCGCGGGGCGAATTGTGCGGGAATCCGGTTGTGCCACTGCGAAAGTGAAAGTGGCTGATCATCCGGATTCTCTGGCCGAGGATTTGGCGCGGGTGGCGGCGGTGCGGGAGGCGATCGGGGAAGCGGGGGCTGTTCGGGTCGATGCGAATGCGGTGTGGGACGTGGAGACAGCCGTTCGGCATATCGGGGAGATCGATAGGGCTGCTGGGGGTTTGGAGTATGTAGAGCAGCCGTGTCGGACCATCGAGGAATTGGCGGAGGTTCGGGCGCGGGTTTCGGTGCCGATCGCCGCGGATGAGTCGATTCGGCGGGCCGAGGATCCGATGCGGGTCGCGGTGGCGGGAGCGGCTGATGTGGCGGTGCTCAAGTGCACGCCGCTGGGTGGGGTGCGGCGGGCGTTGGTGGTGGCCGGGGCGGCCGGGCTGCCTACCGTTGTGTCGTCGGCGCTGGAGACCAGCGTCGGGCTGTCCGCGCAGCTCGCGCTGGCGGGGGCATTGCCCGAGCTCGAATTCGCCTGCGGGTTAGGCACTCTCGCGCTGTTCGAAGGCGACCTCGTCGCGGATTCGCTGCTGCCGGTGGACGGGTGGTTGCCGGTGCCGACCGCGCCACCGGAGCCCGACCTCGCGTTGCTCGACAAGTACCGACACCCCGATCCCGAACGGGTCGACTGGTGGTTGCGCCGGTACGACCGGGTCAGCGCCCTACTCGATCGGTAATCACCAGGCAGTCACTACCAAAGGGGCCCGCCCCGATCTGGACTGACCGGAGGGTGCGTAGACATGAGCGGGTCAGCGCCCTACTCGATGGGTAATCACCAGGCTGTCTCTACCCAAAGGGGCCCGCCCCGATCTGGACTGACCGGAGGGTCCCGGGTTAGAGCTGACTCGTCACTCCTGCGACGAAGGAGTACCCGGAGGGAGGGAAGATCGGGGCCTCCGGGGCCCCGCTCGAGCGCGCCAGCGCTCCAAAAACACAGCCTCAAACCACCCGGGTCGGCAAACCCCGAGGCTCGACCAATCAGCTAACCGAACCGAACACCACAGCCGGAAAATGTCGTTCGGATCAACAATCCGGCCTCCACACCGATAACGCCGTCAACCAATTCGACGTACCGGGTACAGAATTCAGGCCCGTGCGCCGCTTCTGCAGGATCAGCCAAATGGTGGGCGAGTTCGTGCAGGACCACCAGTTCACGAAGCGCCCAAGCAGTCGAACCGGTGTGGAGCGGCACGGCAAGAACAGCATTCGCGGGCTCATAATGTGCCGCCGCGGAACCACCACGAGCGCGGACACGAACCGGCACCGCAGCCCGCTCCCATTGCACACGAACCCAATTCAGCGCAAGCACCTTGTCGACATAACTCTGCACCGACTCCACAGAAGCAAAACGCCGCTCCACCGGCAAGGTCAGCTGCGAACCGTAGACGTCGACCGTGCGATGCCCGAACTCATCGGCCCGATCGAACACGCCACGTACCAATTGCTCACCGTCGTACACTTTGACCCGCTGACTGTCACGCTGCGTCTCTGCCGAATCATGGTGCGGCACAGCTAGTCCGATCGACCGTCGCCGCATTCGACTGCCGTGCCGAACCCGGAGGGTGTCCGGCGAGCAGTTTCGGCGCACGCCACAAGCGCGTCGGGTGCCGGGGATCGAACGCCCCGCTCGACGATGGATCCGCAAGCGGTCGACACCGTGGCGCGGGCGGCCCTGCGCCCCCGCGATTGCCCACAGGGTTCCACGAACTCATCGGTCCGTCAGTCGTCGACGAGCGGCAGGCAGCTCCGGCGAGGTACCCAAGCGGGCCGTTCGCCCCGCTCGGTCCCCCGCGCGACGGGCAGCGGCGGAGTGACCGGTGGAAGTCTGTGGCCCGCGCCAGGTTCCGCGAGCTTCGGAGGTGGCCGTGTAGAAGTCGGTGAGGGCTACTTCTTTGTCGCGTAGGGCCAAGGCGGTTCCGGTCGACTCGACGGCCGATTCCTCGGCGACGACTTCGGCTTTCACCTCGGCCAACCGTGCGCCGATGCGGGCCGCGAAAGCCATCTGGAAGTTCAGCCGCGCGGTCACCCCGGCCACCGGGACCTCCACCCGGCGACGCACCGCGCGGCCCAAGCGCTTCTCGGTGACGACCTTCGAGACCGTGGCCTCGCGATACGCGCCGGATTTGATGTAGTGATCCGACGCCCGAACCATCTGGATGAGCAGGCTGGCGTAGAGGGCTTCGCAGGTGTCGATGTCGGCGGCGAAGCCGTAGGCGTAGACCTGGGCGGAGGTGCGGGCGACATCGCAGCGAACGTCGTTGGCTGTGGCGATCGCCACGAATAGTTGGACATAGGTGCGCAAGCCTTTTCGGCCGGGTTCGCCGATCGGGATGATCCGCTGCACCGGCGCCGACCTGCGCTCGCGCGAGGCGACATGGGAGCGGGCGACCGCGAGATCGATCGAGGATTTCGTCGCGAGTCGCTGCGCGGCGGCGAGGAAGGCCTCCGCCTCGTGGGCGTTGTCGGTGGACTCGGCCTTGCGCAGCAAACCACCGATGCGGGTGAGCATCCGATCAGGGGTCGCGGGACTTGTCACAAGCAATGACCCTAAGCCACCCCACCGACACACAAACTGTGTAAGTCTTTGCCCGTTCTCGGCCGCCTCGATCTGGACTGACCGGAGGGTGCGACGAAGGAGTGCCCGCAGGGAGGGAAGATCGAGGCCCTCAGGGCCGAGAACACGCGGGCCCCGGCCCGCCACAAATACTGTATGTTGCCTGTTGCACCGCACGGTGTGCTGCTGCTCACGTCTTGACCCTGGAGTGTCCGCGATGGCTTTGAAGTTTGTCCCCAGAGCGACGATGGCTGCTGCCTCGATCGCCCTGCTCACCGCAACGTTCGCCAGTGGATGCTCGAGTGACGACGGTGGGAACGCGCTCGACCAGAACCTGACCGGGCACGGCCCGATCACCTACGTCGAGGGCAAGGACACCACCGAAACCGGTGTGGTGAAACAGCTCATCGATCGCTGGAACGCCGCGCACCCGAACGAGCAGGTGACGTTCAAGGAGCAGTCGGCCGACGGCACCCAGCAGCACGACGACCTCGCCGAGCACTTCCGCGCCAAGCAGGACGGCTACGACGTCGTCGCCCTCGACGTGAAGGACACCGCAGAGTTCGCCGCGAAGGGCTGGGTCCAGCCGCTCGAGGGCAGCTTCGCGATCGACACCGCGCCGCTGCTCGCGCCGACCGTGGCCAGCGCCACCTACAACGGCAAGCTGTACGCGGCCCCGAAGAACACCAACGGCGGCCTGCTGTACTACCGCAAGGACCTGGTGCCCAACCCGCCGAAGACCTGGACCGAGATGCTCGGCCAGTGCCAGGTGGCCCGCGACAACAACATGGGTTGCTACGCCGGTCAGCTCGCCCCCTACGAGGGCCTGACCGTGAACACCTCCGAGGTCATCAACGCCTTCGGCGGCAGCTTCGTCGGTGCCGACGGCAAGACCCCCACCGTGAACAGCCCGGAGTCGAAGGCGGGCCTGAAGGTCCTCGTCGACGCCTACAAGAACGGTGACATCCCCAAGGAAGCCATCACCTTCAAGGAAGGCGAGAGCGCCAGCGCGTTCGAGGAAGGCAAGCTGCTGTTCCTGCGCAACTGGCCCTACCTCTACGCCCAGGCCTCGGCCGACGGCTCCGCGGTGGAGGACAAGTTCGGCGTCGCACCGCTGCCGGGCAACACCGGCGTCGGCGCCTCGACCCTCGGCGGCTACAACGCCGCGATCAGCGCGTTCTCCAAGAACAAGGCCACCGCCGCTGACTTCGTTCGCTACCTGATCAGCGAAGAGGCGCAGCAGATCATCGCCTCGGGCTCGCTGCCCTCGGTGCGCACCTCGCTCTACGACGACCCGGCCCTGATCGCGAAGATGCCGTACCTGCCCACGCTGAAGGAATCCATCGCCAGCGCGGTGCCGCGTCCGGTGACCCCGTTCTATCCGCTGGTGTCGAAGGCCATCCAGGACAACGCTTATGCTGCACTGACCGGTGCCAAGTCCGTCGACGACGCCGTCGCGGGCATGCAAAAGGGCATCGAGACCGCAGGTTCGTAGCGGTACGCGCAGCGGACCCGACCAGACCGTAGGAGAGTAGTAACGGTGTCGGATCCTTCGGGAGCCAAGCAGCGCGGGCTAGCGCTGCACCTGCGACAATCCGGCAAGGCGTGGCTGTTCGTCGCGCCTGTGCTGGTCGCACTGGCCGTGGTCATCGGTTATCCGGTGGTCGAGGCGATCTGGATGTCCACGCAAAAGGACTCCGGCATCGACCCGGCCACCGGGATGTTCGTCGAGGGCGGCGGCGCCGGGTTCAGCAACTACACGCACTGGCTGATGCAGCAGTGCGGGTCGCTGATGGGCACGGTGTCGTGCCCCACCGGCACGCTCGGCTCACAGTTCTGGTCGGCGGTCGGGATCACCCTGTTCTTCACCGTGATCACGGTATCGCTCGAGGCCCTGCTGGGTCTGGGTATGGCCATGGTGATGGGCAAGACATTCCGCGGCCGGGCGCTGCTTCGTGCCGCCGTGCTGATCCCGTGGGCGATTCCGACCGCGGTCACAGCGCGGTTGTGGGAGTTCATGTTCCAGTACGACGGTGTCGTGAACCGGGTGCTCGGCACGCACATCCTGTGGACCTCGGATGTGTGGGCCTCGCGCTTCGCGGTGATCGCGGCCGACGTGTGGAAGACCACGCCGTTCATGGCGCTGCTGATTCTGGCCGGGCTGCAGGTGATTCCGGCCGATGTGTACGAGGCGGCCAAGGTCGACGGTGCGTCGGCCTGGCAGCGGTTCCTGCACATCACGCTGCCGCTGCTCAAGCCCGCGCTGCTGGTGGCGGTGCTGTTCCGCACGATGGACGCGCTGCGCATGTACGACCTGCCCGCGATCATGACCGGCGCGAACCCGGCGACCAACACGCTGTCGATCCTGGTGGTCGAGCAGGTGCGCCAAGGTCCCAACAGCGCCGCGGCACTGTCGGTGATCACGTTCTTGCTCGTCTTCGCGATCGCGTTCGTCCTGGTGAAGGTGCTGGGCGCCAACGCCGTTCGCACGCAGGAAGAACAGCGGAAGGCGAACTGATGAGCATCTCGATGACCAAAGAAGCTGGCGCCGAGTCGAATTCGGTGCCCAAGCAGCCGGTGTCGTGGCGCAAGCGGTTCGGCACCGTGCGGATGTACCTCGGCGTCGCCATCGTGCTGGTGTGGGGTCTCGGACCGTTCTACTGGATGGCCGTTGTCGCCTTCCGCGACCCGGCCCACACCTTCGACAGCACCCCGTGGCCCACCCACGTGACGCTGGAGAACTTCCGCAACGCCTTCGACACCAGCCGCGGCAACAACTTCGGCAAGGCGATCCTCAACAGCGTGATCATCGGCTCGGCGACCACCGCCGTGGCGCTGATCCTTGGCGTCCTCGCGGCCTACGCGCTGGCGCGGATGACCTTCGCAGGCAAGTACCTGATCTCGGGGCTGATCCTGTCGGCGTCGATGTTCCCCGCCGTGGTGCTGGTGACACCGCTGTTCCAGCTGTTCACCGACATCGGCTGGATCGGCCAGTACCAGGCGATGATCATCCCGAACATCTCGTTCGTGCTGCCGATGACGGTCTACATCCTGGCCTCGTTCTTCGCCGAACTGCCGTGGGAGCTCGAAGAAGCCGCGCGCATCGACGGTGCGAGCAAGTTCCAGGCCTTCCGGTTGATCATGCTGCCGCTGGCCGCGCCCGCGGTGTTCACCACCGCGATCCTGGCGTTCATCGCCTCGATCAACGAATACCTGCTGGCCCGGTTGCTCTCTGGCGACGACACCAAGCCGGTGACGGTCGCGATCGCGAGCTTCTCGGGCAACGACCCGCTGGTGCAGCCGTACGCGGCGATCATGGCGGCGGGCGTGATCGTCACCGTGCCGCTGGTGATCATGGTGCTGATCTTCCAGCGCCGCATCATCTCCGGTCTCACCGCGGGCGGCGTCAAGAGCTGACCTGCCGGGATCCGGGCGTACCGCCGGGTAGAGTCGCCTGCACCGATATCGACGTCGGTGCAGGTGAGTTCTTCTCGCTCCGAAAGGAGATGGTGTGGCCTCCCAGCGCGGGCGCGGGCGTTCCGACGAGGACGTGCCGTACACCTCGATAGCCGGGTTCCGCGATCCGCTGGCGAACGAGCAGAAGTCGGCAAAGGGAGCGGCACGACGGGCGCAAGCAGCCAGACTCGCCGCCGACAACCCGCCTGACAAGGGCGCGGCGCGCCGGGACCAGGCTGCGCGGTTCGGCGGCGATCCCCCCGGCAAAGGCGCGGCTCGGCGGGAACAGTCCGCGCGGCTCGGTACCGACGCTCAGCAACGTCGACCGCGCACCAGAGGCCAGCGCATCCGCCGATTGCTGCTCGCGCTCTTCCTGATCTTCGTGTGTGTGCCCGCCCTGCTGCTCGTGGCCGTGTACTGGAGTTCGGAGATACCCGAACCGGCCGAGGTCGCGGTCGAACAACCCGCCACCGTGCTCGCCGCCGACGGCACCACCGTGCTGACGAAATTCATTCCGCCACAGGGCAATCGGATTCCCATCCCGCTCACGGACGTGCCGTATCCGGTGCGTGACGCCGTGCTGGCGGCCGAGGACCGCACCTTCTACACCAACGCCGGTTACTCGACCAGCGGCTTCCTGCGCGCCGCCCGCGACAATCTGACCGGCCAGGACAACGCGGGCGGCGGCTCGACGATCACCCAGCAGTACGTGAAGAACGCCTTCCTCAGCTCCGAACGCACCGTGACCCGCAAGATGCGGGAGCTGATCATCGCGGCGAAGATGGCGCGGCAGTGGAGCAAGGACGAGATCCTGTCCGCCTACCTCAACACCATCTACTACGGGCGCGGGGCATACGGGATCGCCGCCGCGTCGAAGGCCTATTTCGCCAAGCCGGTGCCCGAGCTGACCCTCGCCGAGGGCGCGGTGCTGGCGGCGGTGATCCGCTCTCCCTCGGTGCTGGATCCGGAGAACCATTTCGACCAGTTGCGGGCGCGCTGGCAGTACGTCCTGGACGGGATGGTCGAGATGAACGTGCTGGCACCCGGTGATCGTGACGCGACGGTGTTCCCGCCGATCATCCCCCTGGATGACGTGTCCGTGGAAGCGGTGGCGCTCGGACCCGAAGGCCACATCCGCACCCAGGTGCTGCGCGAACTGCGGGCCGCGGGCCTCGACGACGCCGACATCAACACGGGCGCACTGCAGATCACCACCACCATCGACGCCGCAGCGCAGGCCGGTGCGGTCGACTCGGTGCGTGAACGTTTCTCGTGGCAGCCACCGGAACTGCGCTCGGCGGTGGTATCGATCGATCCGCGCAGCGGGGCGGTGCGCGCCTACTACGGCGGCGAGGACGGCACCGGCTTCGATTTCGCGCAGGCACCGCTCCAAACCGGTTCGGCGTTCAAGGTTTTCGCGCTCGTCGCCGCCCAACAGCAGGGCATCCCGGTGACGCGGGCGATGGACAGCTCGCCGATCACCGACCGCGGCACCGAGATCACCAATGTGGAGGGCGACTCGTGCGGGCGCTGCTCGCTCGCCGAGGCGCTCAAACGCTCGCTCAACACCAGCTTCTACCGGCTCACCATGACGATGGCCGACGGCCCACGCTCGATCGCCGAGGCCGCGCACCTGGCCGGTATCCCCGAATACATTCCCGGCGTCGACGGCGTGAGCCTTTCCGAGCCGGACGGATACCCGCTCAACGGCATCGTGCTCGGGCAGTATCTGGTGCGGCCCATCGACATGGCGTCGGCCTACGCGACGCTGGCCGCCTCCGGGATCTACCACCAGCCCTACTTCGTACAGAAGGTGAGCACCGGCGACGGCCGGGTGCTGCTCGACCGTGGTGCGGAAAACCGTGCGGGAAGGCAACTCTCGGAACCCGAACAGCGCATCACCGCCGCCATCGCCGACGCCACCACCTCGGCGATGCTGCCGATCGCCAACTACTCCAACGGGCACGGCCTCGCCGAGGGCAGACAGTCGGCGAGCAAGACGGGAACCACCCAACTCGGCGAGACCAAGGACAACAAGGACGCGTGGATGGTCGGGTACACGCCCTCGCTGTCGACCGCGGTGTGGGTGGGCACCGAGCACCCGCAGCCGCTGCGCAACGGGCGCGGCGGGGCCATCTGGGGTTCGGGGCTGCCGGCCGACATCTGGAAGCAGACGATGGACGCCGCGCTGGCGGGGACACCGGTCGAACAGTTCGAGGTGCAGCCGCTGCCGAGCCCGCCGCTGGTGCCCTCCCCCGGGACTCAGGCGCCGCCGAGCGGTGGCTTCGACATCTTCGGTCCGCCGACGAACTCACCGCGCCCCACCCCGCCGCCGCTGATCATCATTCCGCCCGCGCCGACGCCCGCGGCGCCCGGCGAGCTGTTCCCCGGGCTCGGTGGCGAAGGGCCGCGATAGATCACGAGTTGGCGCAGCCGCACCCGACTACCGTGGGGACATGGCAACATCGTTGCCCAGAGCGCGAACCGCCCGACCAGGTCGAATGATCCCGGCGCGGAACCTGTCGGACCGATACGGGAGGATGTGCGGTCGGTACCGACATGCGAGGAACACTAGACATAGGGGCTACGCAGGTGGATTTCAATGTCGTTGACCGTCCCGAGACGCTGATCGCGGGCACGGTGCTCCGCAGTCCGGCGCTCGCCGTCGAGGGGCCGCGCCGCGCCAAGGTGGTCGAGGCATGGGCGCACCTGCGGGCGAGAACGTTACCGGGGCCGGTCGCGACGGGCTACGTGGATTTCGCGCCGGAGATCAATTCCTACCTGACTCACATCGTCGGCTACGAGTGCAAAACGCTCGCCGACCTGCAGGCGGGCGATGTGCTCGGCCGAATCCCCGCGGGCCGCTACGCGCGCTTCGTCGCCAGCGGCGACAACCTCGGCGACACCATCGTCGGGCTGTGGCGCCAGGTCTGGGACGCCGAGGCCGCGGGTGAATTCGAGCGGGCCTACACCGGCGACTGCGAGCAGTATCCCGACGAGAACACCGTCGAGATCTTCGTTTCGCTGATCGAGGAGAAGAACAGCTGATGGCCGTTGATTTCGAAATCGTCACCCTCGACGACGGGCTGATCGCGGGCCTCACCGTGCCGTTGGCCGGGCGTGAGGTCACCGCGCGCGACCTCGATCTGGTGAATTTCACCTGGGATAGATACCTGTCACGAGAGAAAACCGTGCCACGCGCCGCGGCCTACATCGGCCAGAACGATCACGCGGTGGCCGTGCTCGGTTACGAGGTAGCAGGCCTCGACGACATCGATGAAGGCGACGTACTCACCCGCATTCCAGCGGGCCGCTACGCCAAGTTCGTGGTCTCGGACAAGCCATACGACCTACTACGCACCGCCTGGGCACAGGTCATCAAAGCCGAGAACGCAGGCACCATCACCCGCTCACACACCGCCGAACTCGAGCGCTACACCGGACCGACTTCCGTCGAGGTGTACGTCTCCCTGGATTAGAAAAAGCCGGTGCCCCACGAAAGATCATGGGGCACCGGCTTTTTCGTTCAGTGATTAATCGGCACCGATGATGAACGCCTCGAGCTGAGTGCGCGCGACATCGTCGGCGATCTGCACGGGCGGGGACTTCATCAGGTAGGCCGAAGCCGGAATGACCGGTCCGCCGATGCCGCGGTCCTTGGCGATCTTCGCCGCGCGGACAGCGTCGATGATGATGCCTGCCGAGTTCGGCGAATCCCACACCTCGAGCTTGTACTCCAGGTTGATCGGGGCGTCACCGAAGGCGCGACCCTCGAGGCGCACGTAGGCCCACTTGCGGTCGTCGAGCCACTCCACGTAGTCCGAGGGACCGATGTGGACGTTGCGGTCGTGGACCTTGCCCGCCAGCGAACCGGTGAGGTTCGAGGTGACGGCCTGGGTCTTGGAGACCTTCTTCGACTCCAGACGCTCGCGCTCGAGCATGTTCTTGAAGTCCATGTTGCCGCCGACATTGAGCTGGTAGGTGCGATCGAGCACCACGCCGCGGTCTTCGAACAGCTTGGCCATCACGCGGTGGGTGATGGTCGCGCCGACCTGGGACTTGATGTCGTCGCCGACGATCGGGACACCGGCGTCGACGAACTTCTGCGCCCAGACCGGGTCGGAGGCGATGAAGACCGGCAGCGCGTTGACGAAGGCGACGTTCGCGTCGATCGCGCACTGCGCGTAGAACTTGTCGGCTTCTTCGGAACCCACCGGCAGGTAGGAAACCAGCACGTCGACCTTGGCATCCTTGAGCGCCTTGACCACGTCTACCGCGGGCGCCTCGGACTGCTCGATGGTCTCGGAGTAGTACTTGCCGATGCCGTCGAGGGTCGGGCCACGCAGGACCGTCACGTCGGTCGGCGGCACATCGGAGATCTTGATGGTGTTGTTCTCGCTGGCGAAGATGGCCTCCGCCAGGTCGAAGCCGACCTTCTTGGCGTCGACATCGAACGCGGCCACGAACTTCACGTCGCGCACGTGGTAGGTGCCGAACTTGACGTGCATGAGGCCGGGAACGACCTGGTTCTCGTCGGCGTCCTTGTAGTACTGCACGCCCTGCACGAGCGACGATGCGCAGTTGCCCACACCGACGATCGCGACGCGGACTTCGCCGGATCCAACCTTGTTGACATCACTCATGGCCGCTCTTTCCCTCTTTCTGTGGTGCCGCCTTCGTCGATTGCTCCGCCGCAATCAACTCGTTGAGCCAGCGCACTTCGCGCTCGCTTGATTCCAATCCGAGCTGGTGGAGCTGCTTGGTGTAGCGATCCAAAGACCCACTGGCCTTCTTGATCGCCTCCCGCAGACCCTCTCGTCGCTCCTCGACCTGACGCCGCCTGCCCTCCAGGATCCGCATTCTCGCCTCGGCGGGAGTGCGGCTGAAGAAGGCGAGGTGAACGCCGAAACCGTCATCGGTGTAGTTCTGCGGACCGGTGTCGGCAAGAAGTTCGGAGAACCGTTCCCGCCCGACCGGCGTGAGCCGGTAGACGCGGCGCGCACGGCGCGCGATCGCGCCCTCCGGAAGCTCCTCGGCGATCAACCCGTCGGCCTGCATCCTGCGCAGCGTCGGGTAGAGCGAACCGTAGGAGAAGGCCCGGAACGCCCCGAGCAGGCCCGTCAACCGCTTGCGCAGCTCGTAACCGTGCATGGGCGCGTCGAGGAGCAGGCCGAGAATCGCCAATTCGAGCACTGCCGACCTCACTCCCTGACTATGACGGCCTGACAGACCGTACGAACCTAACCGTGGATGCGAGTTCCAACTATATCGGGCCGATATAACAACGCACAACGTAATGACGCAGATCACTCCGTCATCTCTTGTGCCATGGGCGTGCCTATCTGAACCCCGCTACTCTGGTGATCGTGCGAATTCAGCGGCAGGTGGTGGACTATGCGCTCCGGCGCAGGTCCCTGCTGGCCGATGTCTACGCGGGGCGGGTCGGCGTCGCCGAGGTGTGCGACGCGAATCCGTATCTGCTCAGGGCCGCGAAGTTTCACGGCCGGGGCAGTGAGGCGACCTGCCCGATCTGTCGAAAAGAGCAGCTGACGTTGGTTTCGTGGGTGTTCGGTGACGGGCTCGGCCAAGCGGCTGGGTCGGCGCGCACACCCGAGGAACTGATTCGGATGGCAGAGTCGAACGAGGAATTCTCGGTGCATGTCGTCGAGGTGTGTCGTTCGTGCAGCTGGAACCATCTGGTGCAGTCGTATGTACTCGGCACGGCCCCGGCGCCGGCTCGGCGACGAACGAGTTCGCGAGCTCGGCGCTCTGCTGCCGAATGATGTGCTGCCGAGTGATGGACTGCCGAGTGATGGTGGCCACCGCGTGATGCGCCGCTGTTCGGGGTGCACCCTTTCCGCGCCGGTACTCCGGCGCGGATGTTGTGTGCCCGAACCTTACAAGTTATGGAGATCTGGTCAGTGAGTTCGCCCTACGAATCCTCCCCCCACGGCGATGATCCGCGCGGCGGCCGTCCCGCTCGGGGTGCACAACCGGGTCTCCCCCCACAGTCGGGTGATCGACCCGGTGGTCCGCCGCCGCGTCTGCCGGGGCCGAACGGTCCGCGCCCGCAGGGTGGGCCCGGTGGTCCCGCGCAGGGTGGTCGTCCGCCCGCGCCCGGTGGGCGTGGTCCGCAGGGGCCGCCGCCCGGTCGTCAGCAGGGTCCGCCGCCCGGTGGCGTGCCGCCGCGTCGGCCGGGTCAGCCGCCGCAGCGTCCGGGTGGACCGCAGGGTGGACCGCCTCCGCAAGGTGCGCCCGGTCAGGGCAGGCCGCCACAGGGTCGGCCCGCGCAGCCTGGTCGTCCCTTGCCTCCCGCGGCTAACGCGACCCAGAAACTTCCCCGTCCCGGTGCTCCCGAGGAGCCGACGGTGCGCTCGGGTCAGCCGGGCGCCGACCGGACCGTGCGTGCGGGCGGCGACGATCTCGGACGGGCCACCCGCGCGGGTGGCGCCGCCGCGGCCGCACGTGCCGGTGCGGGTCGCCGCCCCGGCGGACCGACCAGCGGTGAGCGTCGCGCCACCGCGGCGGGCGGCCCGGTGTCGGGTGAGCGTCGTGCCCTCGCCGGTGAACGTCGTCCGGGCGGCCCGCCGCCGACCGGTCCGCGCAACCGCCGCGATGGTGGCGGGGGCGACGACGGCTCGGGTAGTGATGGTGCGGTGAAGAAATCACCGTGGCGCATCGTTCGCCGAACGCTCTATGTCCTGATGGCGCTGGCCATCGTGGTGCCGAGCGCGGTGTTCCTCGTCGCGTACACCGCGGTGTCGGTGCCCAAACCCGGCGACCTCGAGACCAACCAGGTCGCCACGATCTTCGCCAACGACGGCAGCACCGAGATCAGCAAGGTGGTTCCGCCGCAGGGCAACCGCACCGAGGTCTCGATCGATCAGATCCCGCCGCACGTGCGCAATGCCGTGATCGCCGCCGAGGACCGCGACTTCTACACCAACCCCGGCTTCTCGGTCTCGGGCTTCGCTCGCGCCGCCCGCGACAACATCCTCGGCAAGGAAAGCGCCGGTGGTGGTTCCACGATCACCCAGCAGTACGTGAAGAACGCGCTGGTCGGTGACGAGCGGTCGATGACGCGCAAGATGCACGAGCTGGTGATCTCGGCCAAGATGGCGCGCCAGTGGAGCAAGGAAGACATCCTTGCCGCCTACCTGAACACGATCTACTTCGGTCGTGGCGCGTACGGCGTCGACGCCGCGGCCAAGTCCTACTTCGGCAAGCCGGTGCAGGAACTGACCGTGGCCGAGGGCGCGGTGCTCGCCGCCACGATTCAGCTGCCCTCGATGCTGGATCCGGAGAAGAACCCCACCGGCGCGAAATCGCGCTGGGACTACGTGCTCGACGGCATGGTCGCGGAGAACAACCTGCCCGCCGCCGAACGTCAGTCGATGCAGTACCCGCAGGTCGTGTCGCTGGCCTCGCTCGGCGACAAGAACAACGACGAGGGCCCGTCGGGCCTGGTGAAGAACCAGGTGCTGCAGGAGCTCTCGTCCGCTGGCATCAGCGAGCAGCAGCTCAACACCGAGGGCCTGCAGATCACCACCACGATCGACCCGAAGGCGCAGGACGCCGCGATCAAGGCCGCGCAGGGCAAGCTCGAAGGTGAGCCCGAGAACCTGCGCACCGCAGTGGTTTCGATCGACCCCCGTACCGGTGCGGTCCGCGCCTACTACGGCGGTAACGACGGCCAGGGCTACGACTTCGCCAATGCCGGTCTGCCGACCGGTTCTTCGTTCAAAGCGATCGGTCTTGCCGCCAATCTCGAACAGGGCATTCCGCTTTCGCAGCTCTACGACAGCTCGCCGATCACCGTCAACGGCATCCAGATCGGCAATGTCGAGGGCGAGGGTTGCGGCATGTGCACCATCGCCGAGGCGATGAAGCGTTCGCTGAACACCAGCTTCTACCGCATGCAGCTCGACATGCAGAACGGTCCGCAGAAGATCGCCGACATGGGCCACAAGCTCGGTATCGCCAAGGAACTGCCCGGCGTCGGCCCCACGCTGACCGAGCCCGGCGGCGCGGGCCCCAACAACGGCATCGTGCTCGGCCAGTACCAGTCGCGACCGCTGGATATGGCCTCGGCCTACGCCACGTTCGCCGCGTCGGGTGTCTATCACGCACCGCATTTCGTGCAGCGCGTGGTGACGGCAAAGGGCGAGGTGCTGATGGACCGCGGCGAGCCCGCCGGTGAACAGCGCATCAGCGCCGCGGTGGCGGACAACGTCACCGCCGCGATGAAGCCGATCGCGGCCTACTCGCGCAACCACAACCTCGCCGGCGGCCGAGAGTCCGCGGCCAAGACCGGTACCCACCAGCTCGGCGACACCGGCAACAACCGTGACGCCTGGATGGTCGGTTACACCCCGTCGCTGTCGACCGCGGTGTGGATCGGTACCGAGCAGGGCGAGCCGATCAAGAACTACGGCGGCAGCATCATCTACGGTTCCGGGCTGCCTTCCGATATCTGGAAGGCGGCGATGGACGGTGCGCTGTCCGGTACGCCGAACGAGTCCTTCCCCAAGCCGTCCCCGATCAAGGGTCAGGCCGGTGTGCCGGAATGGTCGGCGCCCTACACCGCGCCCGAGACCACCGCGCCGGTGATCGTGCCGCCGGTGATCGTGCCTTCGCAGGTCGAGATCCTGCCCGGGATCCGGATTCCGGTGCCAGGGGTGCAGCAGCCCGCGGTGCCGCAGTCGCAGCAGACGCCCGAGACCGGTACGGGCCCGCTGCCCGGCCAGCCGACGGCGGGGCCTGAGGGTTCACCGACGACGGGCGCCCGGCCCGGCAACGGTCAGGGCGGCGGCAACGACGAGGAAAGCGGCGGCGCGGGAGCCACGCCGACGAGATCCAGGTAGCCACCGGTAGCCTCGGATGTCGTGACCGATCAGCAACTCGCGGACCAGCCTGCGTCCAGTGTTACCCGGCAGGGCCGCGGGTACGTGGCGCCCGCTGCGCTGGCAGCCGACCTGCGCTCGGTCGATGCGCGGGATCGACCGAGCCGCAACGACTCGCTGACCGCGCAGCTGTCCACCGTGATCGGCGGCCCGGTCGGCGATCACGCGCTGATCGGGCGGGTGCGGTTCTGGACGCCGCTGCGGGTGCTGTTCGCCTTCACGGTGATCTTCCTGGCGCTGGGCTGGACGGCCAAGGCCCCCTGCATCCAGCAGACCAGCGACGGCAACGGCGGGCTCATGCTCGACTGGAACAACGGTCGCCAGTACGTGGCCATGTGCTACTCCGACACCGTGCCGCTCTACGGGGCCGAACGGCTCAACGAGGGCGCCTTCCCGTACAAGAAGTCCTGGACCGAGTCGACGCCCGACGGCGGCACCGAGACCAGATACATGGAGTACCCGGTACTTTCGGGGCTGTACCAGTACGTGGCGATGCAGATCGGCAATGTCTGGGATCACCTGCCGGTACCCGGTGCGATGTCGGTGGTGGTGTATTTCAACGTGGTCGCGCTCGGGCTCGCGGTGGGCTGGTTGATCACCGTGTGGGCGTCGTCGCGATTAGCGGGGCGGCGAGTGTGGGATGTGGCGCTGATCGCGTTGTCGCCCTTGGTGATCGTGCACATCTTCACCAATTTCGATGCTCTCGCAACGGCTTTCGCGGCGACCGGATTGCTCGCGTGGGCGCGGCGTAAGCCGGTGTTGGCCGGGGTGCTGCTGGGGCTCGGCGGGGCGGCGAAGCTGTATCCGCTGTTGCTGCTCGGGCCGATCGTGGTGCTGTGCTTGCGGATCGATCCGATGCAGCGTCAGCCTGCGGCGCGGGGTGGGCTGCGGTTGCGCGATATCGACAGCCTCGCTGCCGTCAAGGCCTGGTTGCGTGAAACACCCGCCAGGACACAGCTTTTCGCTTTGCGTCCAATCGGCGCAGCCACCCTCGCCGTGGTCGCCGCGGTGGGTACCTGGGCGGCGGTGAACCTGCCGATCGCGGCGCTCTATCCAAACGGTTGGCGAGAGTTCTTCCGGCTCAACACCACTCGACACGCCGACCCCGACTCGATCTACAACGTGATCACCTCGTTCACCGGCTGGGAAGGTTTCGACGGGGCGATCGGCCACGGCCAACCACCGACCATCCTGAACACGGTCTCGCTGGTGGCCTTCGCCGCCGCCTGCGCGGGCATCGCCTACCTCGCCCTCACCGCACCACGGCGCCCCCGCCTGACCCAACTGTGCTTCCTGGTCGTCGCGGCGTTCCTGCTGACGAACAAGGTGTGGAGCCCCCAGTATTCGCTGTGGCTGGTGCCGCTCGCGGTTCTCGCGCTCCCGCACCGACGAATCCTGTTGGCGTGGATGACAATCGACGCCTTGGTCTGGGTACCACGCATGTACTACTACCTCGGCGAGGACAACAAAGGCCTGCCCGAACAGTGGTTCACCGGCACCGTCGTCCTCCGCGACCTGGCAGTCCTCGGCCTCTGCACCCTGATCGTCTACGAAATCCTGCGCCCCCAGCACGACATAGTCCGCCGCGACTTCGTCGACGACCCAGCAGGCGGCGTCCTCGACCGAGCCCTCGACCCCCTCCTACCCTGGCTCCCCGAATTCCTCCGCCCGAAACAGGCCACGATCAGCTCACGCCCGGTATCCGTACTGAACTGACCCGGCATTACATGCGCAGGTAGCGGGCCTGGAGTTCGGGTTCGGCGGGGAGCATGTCGAGGTCGAGTTCCCAGGCGTTGCCGGTCCAGGGGTCGAAGAGGGGGGTGCCGGGCATTGTCGGGAGGTGGCGGCAGGATTGGGCAAGGAGTTCTACCGGGCCGTCGCCGGATTCGGCGCTGCCGCTGCCGACGATGACCAGGGACAGGCCGATCAGGTCGCCGCGGACCATCAGTTGGCCGAGGCGGATGACGTCGCTGGACTGGTAGCCGTGGGGGAAGTCGGCGGCGACCAGGATGCGGTGTTCGGTCGGGGGTACGGCTTGGCCGCTGTTGTAGGCGATTTCGGCGAGTTCGGCCGCGTGTGCCAGTTCGGCAAGGCGGGGGGAGATTTCGCTGTGGTCGGTGATGACCGGGCCCGCCAGTAGTGGCGCGAGGGGGGTGGCGAGGGCGCGTAGGCCTGCGGTGAGGTCGATCAGGTCGACCTTGGTCGGCTTGTCGGGGATGGCGGCGACGAGGCGGGCCAGCAGGGCGCCGACAACGCGGGAGGCCGCGGCGGAGGATTCGGTGTCGACCCACAGGGGCCGATTCAGCGGCACCGGAACGCAATACGGCACGCGCAGGCCGCCGCGGTCGAGGGCGTAGAGCTCGCCGAGGCGGATGCCGTCGCTGCGGGCGGCGCGGGTGGTCCAGGCGGGGGCCAGCCAGGAGGCCAGTGCGGCGGGCATGGCGGCGTCGGCCTCGGCGATCTCGAGGCCGAGTTGGTCGCTGTCGCGGCTGTGGTTGGCATCGGCGACGGCGACGAGGTCGTCGTGACGGCGCTGGGCGGCGGTGCGGGCCGCGTCGGCGGCGGGGGTGTTGCGGGTGGCCGGGTTCGACACCGCCTCGGACAGTTCCTGATCCAGGCGTTTGGCCGCGTAGTCACGGGCCGAGAGCAGCGCGGCGGCCGAGCGGGCGGCATCTTCGAAGATCATCCACATGCGTTGCAGGCCGTGGTCGACTTCGAGCGGAATGCCCGAGGCGGGGACGGGTCGCGCGACCGTCTCCGTCGGCGCGCTCGGCGGTGCCAACGGGGCGGGCTGCCACGCCTGCGCCGGGGCGGGCGCCGGTGTGGGCGCCGAGATGCCGTGGGTGGTCAGCAACTGTGTCGAGCCACCCGCGTAGCCCTGGCCGAGGGCGCGCAACTTCCAGCCGCCCGCGCGCCGATACACCTCCAGGCAGATCAGCGCGCTCTCACCGGCAGTCGGTGCGATGACGAATTCCGCAGTGGGACTGCCATTTTCGAACAGCGATGCCGTGACCGCGCCGAGTGTCTGACCGGCCGCGACGAACAGCAGCACGGCATGGGCATCGGCGCGCACCTGCGACAGCGTCAGATCCACCGCCGCCCCCGCGAACCGCACGCCAGGGGCCGCGGGCAGCGACGCGCACACGTGATCGTGCTCGTCGCGAACTCGCAGATCCTCGCCGACCACCAGCGCCCCGAATTCGACGGCGCTGGTGGTCTGCGCGGTGAAGCGCACGGAATCAGCGGTCAGAGCAGTGTTCTGCCCGGCCTTCAGGTGAATCACTGTCGCTAGCCCCTATTGCGCTGTGTTGTGGTGCGTGTATCAGTTGCCGCCGAGGAAGCGGCCGAGTTGCGGCACCGCTTCGCCGGGATGCTTGGCGTTGAAGCCTTCGCCGAGCGCCTGCATCTTCCAGTCGGCGCCGACGCGGTACACCTTCGCCATCGCCATCGCGGTGAACGGCATGCCGCCCGCGAGGGTGTAGCGGGCGAGTTCGCCGTTGGTGGTGCCGTCGATCAGGCGGCTGAACGCGTTCTGCACCTGTTCGAAGGAATGGCCCTTGTACGAGGTGACGATGAACAGCAGCGTGGTGATGTGGGCGGGGATCCTGGTGAGGTCGACGAGGATCATCTCGTCGTCGCCGTCGCCCTCGCCGGTGAGGTTGTCACCCTGGTGGCGCACCGAACCGTCCTTCGACGACAACTGCCCGTAGTAGGCCACGTCGACGAGGTTCTGGTCGGCGAACAGGCAGACCGAGGCGTCGAGGTCGATGTCGACGGTGCGGTTGCCGAACATGCCGCGCGTGCGCACCGGGTCCCAGCCCAGGCCCATCTTCACGAAGGTCAGCGCGGCGCCGCCCTCCTTGCGCAGGGTGACCCGCTGGCCCTTCTGCAGGCTGACCGGGCGATCCTTGCTCAGGCTGATCTCGCCGGCAGGCTGCTGGGGCGCGCCCTGCGGGGGCGGCGGCGGGTAGCCCTGTCCGGGCGGCGGCGGATAACCACCGGCCGGCTGCTGGGCCGGGCCGGGCGGCGGCGGGTAGCCCCCACCGGGAGGGGCGTAAGCGGGCGCTGCCTGCTGCGGGTAGCTCGGCGCGGGCGGCGGAGGCGGCGCGGCCTGCTGCGGCGCGGCGGCCTGCGCGGGCGAATCATCCACCTGCACACCGTGATCGGTGACCAGCGCGGCGAATCCACCGGCATAACCCTGGCCGACCGCACGCACCTTCCAGCTGCCCTGACGGCGGTACAGTTCGAGCGCGATCACGATCGACTCGGCGTTGAGGCCCTCGATCGTGTAGCTGAACAGCTGGTTGCCCGAGGCGTCGGAGACGATCGCGGTGGGCGGGGCGGAGCGGCCGAAATTGCTCGTCGCGTCGTCGAGGGTGATCACCGCGCGGATCTGATCGATGTCGGCGGGCACCGCAGGGAGCGAAACAGCAAGCGAGGCAGGCTGACCCGCGGGTCCGGGGCGCAGATCCACACCCGGCCCACTCGGCTGGTTGTAGAAGACGAAATCAGCGTCGGTACGGACCTTGCCCTGCTCGGTGACGAGCAGCGCGGACAGGTCGGCCGGAGCGGTGAGTTGGAGCGAGATCACCACGTCGCTGACGGCCAGCGGGCCGTTCTGGCCCTTGGCGAGTGTTGCAGACAAGTTAGACCCTTCGCTTGTCGTTTGGTGGACGGTTCCACGGCAGTGCTTGCCACTCTACGAGAAACCGGCGGCATGCGTCCGGGCTCTGTGGCTCGGGCGCACTTTCGCCTGATCGGTTAGGGTGACGTCGCAGTCACAACCGGCGGAGAATCCGCCTTCGCAGAGGGGCCACGCACCTGACATGGCGCAATTGTTCGAACAATCGAAGAAGGTGATCGAGGCGCAGCTCGCGGGGACCAGTATTCGCGCGATCTCGGGCTCGATGGTGGCCTACGAAGGCAATGTGCAGTTCAAATCGGCCGGGTTCGGCGGCGGCGAGGGCGTGCTCAACGGCCTCAAGCGCCGCGCCACCGGCGAGAAACTGTCACTGATGGAATGCAACGGCAACGGGCGCGTTTTCCTGGCGGTGAACGGGCAGAACGTCACCGTGGTGAACCTGAACAACGAGACGTTGCAGGTCGAGTCGCAGCAGTTGCTGGCTTTCGCGGGCAATCTGCGCACCGATGTGCGGTTCGCCGGGGTCGGCGGGATGTCGTCGGGTGCGGGACTGTTCACCACCACGGTGAGTGGGCAGGGTCAGGTGGCGTTGCTGTCGGCCGGTGGGCCGCTGATCCACCTCGAGGTATCCCCGCAGTTTCCGCTGATCGTGGATCCCGACGCGTTCGTCGCCTCGCGCGGCAATCTCAACCAGTCGTTCATCACCGATGTTTCCTGGCGGACGATGGTCGGTCAGGATGCGGGCGAGGCGTTCTCGCTGCGGTTCGACGGCCAAGGCGTCGTGCTGATCCAGCCGGCGGAACGGTAGGACGGGCGATGTTCGAGAAGGTCAACAGCAAGGTCGTCAAGGTCAACGTCGGGCAGGCGGGCGGCGTCGTCGCTCGCTCCGGCGCGATGCTCTTCTATACGGGTCAGGTGGCGTTCGCGCCGCATCAGATTCCCGGCGCCGGTCAGGGTATGGGCGGCGGCGGTCTGATGCGGATGGCCGGGCAGATGATGGCCGGTGAGCACGAGCGGACCATGCTGGCGCAGGGCAACGGTGAGGTCCACTACGGATTCGCCGGGCTCGAGGTGCACGTGGTGCAGATGCAGTCGGGCGCGGTGTTACGGGCCGAGGCGTCGCGCCTGCTCGCGCAGTCGGCCGGATTGCAGGCTTCCGTTGTCTCCGTGGCGAGTTCGGGTGGCAGCGGTGGCGGTGGCGGCGGTCTGATGGGCGCGCTGCGCGGTGCCGCCGCAGGTGTCGCGACCGGTACGGGCATGTTCACCACGCAGCTCAGCGGACAGGGTTCGGCGGTGCTGCTCGCGCACGGCGGCTTCCTGGAACTGCAAGTGGGCGGGCCGAATCCGATCGTTGTCGACCCACAGGCCTTCGTCGCCGCGTACGGCAATGTGCAGACCGAATTGAAATCGGCGATGAGCTGGCGTGACGCGGTGGGTCGCGGCGCGGGCGAGGCGATGCAATTGCATTGCCACGGACAGGGTGTGGTGTACGTGCAGGCCTCCGAAGAGAAGTTGTGAATCGATGAGCGAAATCCTCTCGCCGAACAATCTCGGTGCCAGCGACAACATTCCGGGCAACAGCTACGCCTACTGCATCGACCTGACCGGTCCGTGGTTCATGCGCAAGGGCGCGATGATCGCCTACTACGGGCAGATCGAGTTCCAGATGCTCACGCACGGGCTGCAGGGCGGTCTGATGCACATGGTGAGCAGCCAGTTCTCCGCGCCGCTGTTCGCCGGCGACTATGTGGTGGCGCAGGGTCACGGCAAGCTGATCATCGGCGACCGCGGCTACGACATCAATTCCTATGACCTCGAAGAAGGCAACCTCACCATTCGTGGTGCGAACCTGCTTGCCTTCGAACCGGGGCTGGCGTTGAAGCAGTCGATCGTGCCCGGGTTCCTCACGCTGATCGGCACCGGGAAGTTCCTGGCGTCGTCGAACGGGCCGGTGATGTTCGCCGAACCGCCGCTGCGCGTGGACCCGGAATCCCTTGTCGGCTGGGCGGATTGCCCCTCCCCCAGCCATCACTACGACCAGGGCTGGATCGGCAGTTTTCTGGCGGCGGGCGCGGCCAGGATGGGTGCCAACTCCGGCGAGGAACGGCAGTTCGACTTCACCGGTGCTGGGACCGTGCTGATCCAGTCGACCGAGAAGATCATGAGCGACAACGCGCTGGTGCGCACGATCGAGGGGCAGCTGCAGAGCGGCGTCACCGTCGGCGGGCTGCAGCGGATTCAAGGTGTGATCGCGCAGCAGTTGGCCGGTCAGCAGCAGCACTACTGATTCGGAAATACCCGGGCGCCATTGCGGTGCCCGGGTTTTCGCTGCTTTACGCCGGTACTGCTGCGAGCTGTCCCGCGAACCACTCGAGGATTTCCTCGCCTGCGAGGATTCCCGTTGCGGCGGTGATGGTCAGGTTGGGGGCGGTGAAGTTCAATTCTTCGAGTTCGCCGTGGCGGGGGCGGATCGCAGCGTCGGCCGCTTTCAGCATTTCGGCATCCAGTGCGCCGTCGCCTGCGGTGAACAGCGCTGCACCGCTGGCTAATTCGCCTGATTCCGTGAGCCTTTTGCGGACTTCGGCGACAGCGAGACTCTTGCAGACGGCATCGGGCATCGTGTAGATCTTGCGACCCTGCTGCGAGGCCGACCAGCCGTTGGCGCGGCACCAGGTGTCCCATTCGGCGAGGAAACCGGCGGGGACCTCGTCGGGGCGGACCACCAGGTAGCAGAACAGCTCGTCGGCCTCGCGATACTTGGTGACCCAGGAATCATCGATGCGCGAACGCAATTCGGCGCCGACGTCGGCGAGGGTGGCGCCCGACGCGTTGACCTGGTCGTCGATGGCGACGCGCCAGGCCGGGTCGGGGATGCCGTCGACGAGGATGTTGCCGCCGTTGCTGGTGATCGCGTAGCGCCAAGGGGCACCCGGCAGGCTGATGCGCTGGAACTGCTCGACCGTGCGGGTGGTCGTGGGAATCACCGGGGCGATCGCGGCCAGCCCGCGCAGGGCGGCGATGGCGGTGATCGTCATGTACGAGAGCGGCTCGCCCTCGTAGTACTCGACACATTCCTTCGCCACGGCTTCGGCGCCACCGAAACCGTTGCGGGAGAAGATCATCGTGCGGTCGAGATCGGTGGCGAAGAGGGACTCGGCGGTCACCGGGATAACTCCTTGATCAGGCCCATGCAGGAGTAGGCCAGGTCGGGGACCACTTCCACCGGGACATTGCGCGCCGCGGCGAGCAGGCGGATGTGGGCGTGCTCCGGTGCGTCTGCCTCGCGGACCAGCACCCGCCACGGTACCCGGCGCAACAGCACGCGGGTGGTCTCGCCGACGCCCGGCTTCACGTAATTGACTGTGCTGATGCCGTATTCGGCGCGAACCTTCTCCACGGAGGCCCAGCCGGACCAGTCCGGGGTGCGGTCGGACCGCTGGATCGCGGAGACCGCGTCAGGAACCCTTTCGCTGATGGTGCTGAAAGCCGCTGTGACGGAGTTGATCAGCTTGTTCGAGACGTCGGAATCGATCAGGTCGCGGTAGAACTTGGCACCGTGGAATTCGCCGGGACCGATGTAGGTTTCGTTGAGGACTGTTCGTGAAACCAAGCCGGACACAGTCGAATTGAGGCATGCCGAGGCGATGAGGAAATCGTCGCGGGTGCCGTAGGTACGCACGCAATTCGCGGGGTCGGCAAGTACTACGAGCTCATCGTTGAACCTGGCGCCACCTGCAGCGTGATAGGCGTCGAGGGCGGCGGTGAGTTCGTGGGTGATCGCGCCCTTGCCGGTCCAGCCGTCGACGAAGACGATCGAGGACGGGTCGTGGTGGTGGGCAAGATAATCCAGTGCCACGGCGTCGATACCACGGTCGCGCACGATCGAGACGGCGTAGTGCGGGACGGTGAGCGGTGCACGGCCGATGCCGCTGGTGAGCCAACGGCGCATGAGTACGCCGACAGGGGTTCCTGCCCTGGCCAGCGAGACCAGGACGACGTTCTCACCGCGTTCGGCGACAACGAGTTCCGCCACGGTCGCGACGGCCAGCGCCAGTCGTTCAGCACTCTCGGCCAGCACGCGATCGAAGAGCTCGCGGTATTCGGCATCCGGCTGGAACTCGACCGGCAGTGACTCGGCGTAGTGGGCAACACCGGCCTGAATCCGCTGCTCGCGTTCGGCGACGTCGGCCTCGAGATCGGCCTCCGAGAGATCCTTCAGCAGCCACGAAACATCCTCGGGCGCATAGGAACCGAACTCGGGTCCGTGCAGAGCTACAGGCTCAAAGGTGCGGCCCGCGTGCAGTGCGCGGGGGTCCGCACCGGGCAGGACCGCGATGAGAACATCGGCGCCCGATGCCGTGAGCACGTCGACCAGGCCGCCGGGGGCGACGAGTTCGGGGGTGTCGGCGGGGGGATCGATGACGACCAGCAAGACGGGGTCGGCGTCGGGCCACTGGGCGTTGTACACATAGCGCTGGGCGGTGGGGTCGAGTTCCGGGGCGGTGAAACGGAAGCCGCGACGGAGGGGGTAGCCGGGTTCGTCGAGGACGTATGCCGGTGAGCGGGTGGTGGTTTGGAAGCGGGTGGGGGTGCCCGCGTCGGCGAGATCGGCGGCCAGGCGCAGGGGGAGGTACATGAGTTCTTCGTGGCCGATGACGATGACCGGGCGGCCGGCGAACTCGGCTTCGAGTCGGGCGTTCACCTCGACGGCAATGGATTTCAGCGCGATGTCGAAAGCCGCGTTGTCCGAGCGCAGGGTTCCGTGTCGACCGCCCTCGGGAACGTCTGCGGGCCAGGTCAATTCGATGCGTCCGTACAAACCAGGTTGCGCTGCCACCGGATTCAACTGCGGATCAGGCAGAGAGGTCACCGTGTCGATCAGGCCGGAGGGCAGGTCGACACGACCGGATGCCAAGCAGACCGTGTCGATACGCGCACCGAGTTCGGCTGCGGCAGCTTCGAATTTGATCCGATCGGCGGGGGTGCGCATGTCCACCAGCGAGGCGAGCACGTAATGCGAACGCGGCGCGAAGGTGTGCAGCGCGCGCACCGCGTCGATAGCGGTGTCGCCGGTGGAGATCTCGTCGTCGACCAGCACCAGGGGCAGATCGTTGGCGAAGATCGCGGCGGGCGCGGGCTGGAGCAGATGCGAGGTGGCGTGCGAGTGGCCCTCTTCGAACCCGGTCAGTGTGGTGGCACGGGGTTCGTGTCTGCGGGTGGAGTGCAGGTAGCAGCCCGCGTCGATCCGCGCGGACACGCAGTGGCCCAAACCGGTTGCGGTCTCGGCGAATCCGAGCACAACGGCTTCTCGCTCTCCGAGCACCTCGCGCACGAGATCACCGAGGCGGTTGCCCGCGCCGATGACGATGCGCGGATCTGTAGGCAGATGCTTGCCGAGCACCGTCGAGACCAGCAGATGTGCCCGGCGCGGATTGCGGCGCAAACCCGGCACGACCAGTGCATCGATCGAGAACTCTGGCGGCAGAACATCTTCAGCGGACGCGAACGCGGCAGCCTCGGGCGTACCCTCGGCGCACGGCGCGGCAGACGCTACCTGCGCGGCATCGGCCCCGACAAGAGCAACATTGTCAGCCGACTTCGCGGCGATTCCAGCCGCAGGCAAGCCGACGCCCGATTCCACGACAGCGACCCCCGCCCGGGAAGCGTCCTCGGCCGAGCGCGCGGCGAAGGACTCACCGTGATGCAGCTCGATACCGAGATTCACCGTCGCCCACGGTGTTTCGACCGCACTCATTCGGCGATCATCGCTGTCAGCAAGTCCACGAAAGACACTCCCTTGTTCGCGACCCCGAACGCACGGGCCCGAACCAGCGTCTGGCGGGCCCAACTGCGGTGTGGGCGCATCTCGTTCATCTTGTTGCGGTATTCCGAGGCCGCCACGCCACCGACGTCGGCGGCCAGGATGTCGAGCGCGTCGGCGTATTCCTCGTGGGTCACCACCTGCAGCGCGTGCACGACGGGCACGTGCGAGGGGTGGATCACCGTCTTGCCCTGGATGCCGTTGGCGCGGTCGAGGGTGATCTCGCGCAGCAGGCCGTCGAGGTCGCGGCTCACCAGGTACTGGCGGAACTTCACCGCGTCGGATTCCTCGAACGGCGCACTGCGCAGCTGCGGGCGGAACATCCGCTCGTGGTCGGCGAAGTACTCCCAGACCGGGCCGGTGATGATGAAACCGGTGCCGTCGACGCGCCCGAGGTAATTGACGATGTCGGCGATCACGTCGGCGATCACCCGCACGTCGTAGATCGTGAGGTCGCGGTCGCGCCGGATGCCGAAGGTCGAGCACATGTCGGTGGCGCCGATTCGTACCGCCAGCAGGTGCTCGCGGTGACCGGCGAGCATGTCGGCGATGCGCGCGAGCTGCTCGTCGCGGGTCTGGCGGTGCACCAGGTTCGCCGATTCGAGCACCGGCATCGCGTAGACGGGGCGGCCGAGCGCGCGGTTGGCGTCGTCGAGCGCGGCCAGGTAGGCGGGCCCGGTGTCGGCGTCGAACTTGGGGAAGACGAAGCCGGTGAGCACGTCGGCGCCCGGGCCGAGCGCGGCGACCAGTTCGCCGACCGAGGCCGCGTCGCGGACCCGGATGAACAGCATCGGATTGGCGTCGGAGCTGCGCGCGAGCAGGTCGAGGGTGTCCACCGCGTGCTGCTTGGCGGCCTCCACCTGGTGATCGGCGACGGCGTCCTCGAGATCGATCACCATCGAGCACACCCCGCGCGCGGCACGTCTGCGGATCGTCTCGGTGAGATCGGGGCGGGTCGCCGGCACATAGAGGGTCGCGCCGAGCGCGGTCGCCAGCAGCTCCCGGTCGTCGTGGCCCTGGATCGGCTCCGGTTCGACCAGGAACAACTCCCGGCTCCGTGGTCCCTGCAACTGCCGGAAATGGCGCAGCGGTACCTGCTTACGCAAGCAAACTTCCGGCGCGATGGCGTAGCCCGCGGTCATTCCCCCCACCTCATCTGTCGACCCATGTCATTTCTACTTTTCGGCAACGTGTTTTCTGATGCGCTCGACCACTCCGGCGATGAACTCTGCGACGGTCCGTAGCTCCGTAACATACGCCCAATAGTCTGGATGACGACCCGTCAGTCCAGCAGTGATGCGGTCGAGGCGTTCTGCTTGTGCATCGAGAACCGAGCCCCACTCGGCGACCAGCCCTCGGTCGACCGCGAGCATCTGCGCATCCCGCAGCCGGAATCGTACGGTGCGGGCCTGAGCTTCGGGGTCGCTACGTACCTCTCGTAGCAATTCGAGACGCCGGGTGACGGCGTCGACCAACTGCTCGGCCTCGGCGAGGTACTCGCGTGCGGTGGCGGTCAAGTCAAGGGCGGTCTCCGGATCACGATCAGCTGCCGCGACGCGCGCGCCGACCAGCGCTTCGTCGGCGGCGTCCATGCCGCGACGGCTTTCCCGCTCATTGTTGGTCAAGTCCGCCGAACTCGCAGCACTGAACTCACGCAGCAGTGCGGAGTAGGCGGGTCCGAGTGCCCCGGCGCGATTGCGGACGGCGGCCAGCCGAGTGGTCACCGAGGCAATCGCGTTCGATGCGGCCGAGGCGCGAGAAGGGGCCTGCGCCAAGGCATTCGACAATTCCGAGGTAGCCTCCTTCACCCGCCCGGCGGCCTCGCGCGCGCCCGCGACCGCGGTACCGGGATCGACCGCGGAAGCTGTGATCAGAGCCTCATTCAGCCTCCTTACACCACCTTCCACGGAGGGGTATTTCGTGAACTCCGACGACGCGGCGGCGGCCAACGCCTGCTCGGCCTCGGCCCGCACATGCGTGAGCAGTTGCGGCACCGACGCCCGTACAGTCGCGGCTTCGGCGAGGCCGTTGCGGTGCGCGTTGTAGAAATCGTCGACCCCGCGCGCGGCGTCGTTCAGCTGACGGACCAGCACATCGGCCCTGCCCGGACCATCGGCGATCGCGGTGCCCGCGGCCTCGGCGGTGTCGAGCTCTTCGGTGAAACTCAGATACGCGCCCGCCGCCGCGTAACAACGCGCCCGCACCGGCTCCCAGACCGCACCGATCCGGCGCTCGGGATAGACCTGCTCACTTGCCGACACACCCGCCTCCGCCGCCGACTGCCTTCGATCCATGTCAAGAAAGGCGGCCGACGTCGCGGCCCGTGCCCCGCTGATCCACTCATGATCGGCCCCCGATCTGAACCATCCGCGTCTGCGAGGTGTCACCGGCACGTCCCCTTTCCGAACCGCGGCTGCGGTTCGCCACTCACTGCCGTCGATGGTAGGAGATTCGCCCCGTTAACCTGGGCTGCAGACGGTTCCTACGCAAGATCCGTGAAACCTATTACTGTCGTAGCGGTACCCGGCGATTCGGACATGCTGGGAAACGACACACCGGACTAACCGAAGGGATTCCCGCATGGGTGTCAGTCTGTCCAAGGGCGGCAACGTTTCGCTGACCAAAGAGGCCCCGAACCTGACCGCAGTGTCGGTCGGTCTCGGCTGGGACGTGCGCACCACCACCGGTGCCGACTTCGACCTCGACGCGAGCGCGATCGCGACCGGCGCCGACAAGAAGGTCGTCTCCGACAAGCACTTCGTCTTCTTCAACAACCTGAAGTCCCCCGAAGGCGCCATCGAGCACAAGGGCGACAACACCACGGGTGAAGGCGACGGCGACGACGAGGTCATCGACGTCGACCTCGCCAACACCCCGCCGACCATCGAGAGCATCTTCTTCCCGGTCTCGATCTACGACGCCGAGACCCGCTCGCAGTCGTTCGGCCAGGTGCGCAACGCCTACATCCGCGTGGTCGACAAGGCCAACGGCACCGAGCTCGCTCGCTACGACCTGTCCGAGGACGCCTCGACCGAGACCGCCATGGTCTTCGGCGAGCTCTACCGCAACGGTGCAGAATGGAAGTTCCGCGCTGTCGGTCAGGGCTACGCTTCCGGCCTGAGCGGCATCGCCCGCGACTACGGCGTCAACGTCTAGTCATCATCGCGAACAGGGGGCTCGACACATCGAGCCCCCTGTTTGTGCGAAACAGAAAGGTCCCTCCGCGTGATAACGCGCATCTTCGGCCTGTCCATCGCCATCACGGTGGTCTCGCTGGTCGTGGCCTACCTCTACGGTGGCTTGACCGCACTCGCACTGTGCGCGATCCTCGGCATTCTCGAGGTCTCGCTGTCGTTCGACAACGCCGTCATCAACGCCACCGTCCTGGAACGGATGAGCGAGTTCTGGCAGCGGATCTTCCTGACCATCGGCGTGCTGATCGCCGTGTTCGGTATGCGTCTGGTGTTCCCGCTCGCCATCGTGTGGGTCACCGCCGGACTCAACCCGATCGAGGCCTTCGATCTGGCCCTCAACCCGCCGGCGAACGACGCGCTCGAGTTCGCCGACGGCAGTCCGAGCTACGAGAAGCTGCTCACCGACGCGCACCCGCAGATCGCGGCGTTCGGTGGCATGTTCCTGGCGATGCTGTTCCTGAACTTCATCTTCGAAGACCGTGAGATCACCTGGCTCAGCTGGCTGGAGAAGCCCCTCGCCAAGGCGGGCAAGCTCGACATGCTGTCGGTGGTCGTCGCTGGTACGAGCCTCGTGCTGGTCGCGGAATTCCTCGCCGCCGACAAGGACCGTTCGACGGTGCTGGTCGCCGGTCTGCTCGGCCTGATCGTCTACATCCTGGTCGACGGCCTCGGTTCGATGTTCCACACCGAGGAGTTCGAAGAGGGACCGCAGGGCGGACCGTCCACGCTGGTCAAGGCGACCGGTAAGGCCGCGTTCTTCCTGTTCCTCTACCTGGAAGTGCTCGACGCCTCGTTCTCCTTCGACGGTGTCATCGGCGCGTTCGCCATCACCTCCGACCCGATCATCATCGCGCTGGGCCTCGGCCTGATCGGTGCGATGTTCGTCCGGTCCATCACGGTGTACCTGGTTCGCCAGGGCACGCTGTCGGACTACGTGTACCTCGAGCACGGCGCCCACTGGGCGATCGGTGCGCTGGCGGCGATCCTGCTGGTTTCGATCGGCGTGCACGTCAACGAGCTCATCACGGGCCTGATCGGCGTGGCGTTCATCGGCGCGGCGCTCATCTCGAGCGTCATCCGCAACCGCAAGGCAGAGCCCGACGCGGTGGCCGACGCCAAGGAATCCACTCCGGTCAGCTGATCCACCGCCACTATCGACACGGCAACCACGGAGTCCGGCGTGGCACAGAGATTTGTGTCACACCGGACTCCGCCCGCGTACTAGGGAGGGTTCCGTCTGCGGCTGGTTTCTGCCAGGATCACCTGAATGCCACTTCTTGTTTGGGAGCTAGCCAAAACGTGACTGCTCTGCAGCGCTACGCCCAATTTGAGTCGTCCTACCGACCACGGATCGGTACCGACGAGCTCACAATCCATGAGCAGCTGGCTGCAACCGACTTCATGCTGCGGTTCGTCACCATGTGTGCTGCTGCAGCCCTTCGTGCCGCCGATCCCAACCACGTCCGGCTAAGCCGCTCGCCAGGCTTCGGCGGCTATATTAGCTCCCTCGCCTGGGCGCAGCAGCAGCTCCGTGCGGTCAGTACATCTCACCAACCGTTGAATATCTGCGTCCTGGAGATCATCCGGGCAGCGCTTGAGGCGGTACAGGCAGGAAACGGGCAAGAGCAAGAATTCGGCACCCTAAAGAAACTTCGCGACCACATTGCGCACGGCGGGTCCATACCGGAGGACATTAACCGCAAGCAGGCCTGGAAGGCGCGCGTGCAGACGGCCGCAGATGCCCTCCATGTAGCGATCACCTCATTTCTTACCGACGCCGAGTATGTGACTGGCATAACTGACGAGGGACTCAAGCACCTAGAACTCTTGTGGCCACAAGGAAACAGGCTCGAGCTGTGGCCTTTTATATGTGCCGATTCGAGTGACAACTGGTGCGTATTCTCCAGTTGCACAGGCAATACGCCCTACTACATCCGTCGCGATAATCATGATGTTCGGGTGGCAGGGCGCAGCGACAACCTCATTGCCGCGCTAAACGAATCATTCGTGCCTCGGGCCGATGACAAGAGCTTGCCGAATTTCGTCGGCGAACTGCGCGATGACTTAGAGGGATTTCGAGACCCAGACTCCGAGCCGTACCACCACGAAGTCTCCGGTGTCGTCAACATGCTGTGGGTCCGAGCAACCAGCGACGACCCTGAGGAGCGTTCGGACCTATTTCGGTTAGGAGACGGGGACCGGCGAGAGTGGCGGG
Source organism: Nocardia sp. NPDC058705 (assembly GCF_042749305.1). Taxonomy (NCBI): domain Bacteria; kingdom Bacillati; phylum Actinomycetota; class Actinomycetes; order Mycobacteriales; family Nocardiaceae; genus Nocardia; species Nocardia sp. NPDC058705. The sequence goes on from NZ_JBHYRN010000012.1 coordinate 102,904, forward strand.
ATGATCATGGAAACTGGGTAAGCTACCCCCTCTTCCTCCGCCAAATCGCCAACTGGCCCGCCGTTGCTCGTTCTACGCGGCAGCGTCTGGAGAAGATCGAGCGCAAGCTGATTGAGGACGAGCAGGAGAATCTAGACTGGTCGCCAGGTTCGGACTCAATGATCCAGCCGTTCGTGGACGTCACGAATTTACAGGGGACCCGTGAAAGCGGATCTGCACCGATACCCTTCGAAGAGTTGCGTCAACAAATTGATGACCGACTAAAGGTCCGCGGGTCGCAGACCCGCATATTCTTTATATCGGGTGAAGCTGGTATTGGCAAGACTCGCACGCTGATAACCACTGCGCTTGAGCGCTCCAAGCTAGTCGAAGTCGAAGACACCGCTAGCTCGTACACTGACCGACTGCCGCTGTTCCTCTATGTACGATCGACCGGGCAAGTACTCAGCAGCTTGTCCACAGTAGTCAACGATGCGGTTGCATATACAAGAAATCTGAACGAGAAGAGCGTTCAAACGCTATGCCGAAATGGCCTGATCGCGCTCTTTGTAGACGGCTTCGATGAGCTTCTAGGTGGTGTTGGTTACGACAATGCACTAGGATCTCTCCGACCCTGGATCGAAGCGCTCGGCGGACGAGGAGTGATCGTGGTGTCGGCCCGATCGTCCTACTACTTGAACCAATATCGCTCCAGTCTCGATCAAAACCAGAATCTCTCAGTCGAACATCGCGTCGCGGAGTTCAAACGATGGACACCTGGACAGATCAGTAAATTTATAGAATTCCATAACCTCCCTACTAGCGACCTCGATGCTCTGTCAACTGACGATCGAAAATTACTCGGCCTGCCATTCTTCGCGCGCGTCTACGTGGAGGCGGTAAAGCGCGGCAGCCTGGGAATCAGCCCCTTGCCGGATGTGATCGTAAATCAATACCTCACCCGCGAAGCGAGCAAACTAAATGAGGGCTCCGGCGATCAGAAGCCATTACTCGATACCGATGAGCTGAGATCGGTCTTCGAGAATCTGGCCCTGTTGATGGCCGAATACGGGGAGCGTGAGATTCCACTACAGGAACTGCAATACGCTACCCAGATAGCAATTAGCGACGAACTGGACACCAGACGAGGACTCGCGAATCGACTCACCGTTCTGTGCGGTATCACCGTAGCTGGTGGAAACGATACTGACCGAAGGTTCGCCTTCCAGCACGAGATATTCTTCGACATCTTCCTCGCGGACGTCACGATGAGCGCCATCAACACTGCCGAGGACGCGGTAGGGGCGCTCGGACGAATGCAATGGCGGTCTGCGACCGCAGCAAGAATCGCGCGCCTAGCACCAAATGAATCTCGCCGAGCGCTCACGAGCACACCAGTGCGTGCGGCCGCCGAGCAATCGGAACGGTCGGCGGCGATACGCTCGAACATCGGACTACTCTGGGAATCGCTGCTGCACCGGTCGGATGCTCTCGGCGATACCATGATTTCCGGCGCCACTTTCGAAGACATAGATCTTACTACGGTAGAAGTCTCGCGACTTGAGTTCACCGGGTGCATTTTTCGGACACTGACCCTTCCACCAGCTGGACATTCCTGGGACCTGCGATTCAGCAACTGCACCATCAGCACTCTTCAGACTCGACGAAGTAACCGCCCACTACAAGGGATATCGGTCTTCGAAAAGAACACCGTACTGCAGATCCTCGATCAGGATTCCCACACTGACAAACCGAGTGAAATCGCCGCCAAACTACACGAACTGGGCGCACCAATCGAGTACAAGAAGGAGGGCTCTGCCGATTCGTATCGAATTGAGGCGATGGACTTCTACCTCAGCAATCTCCGACTCAGAGCGGATACGCTCTACGTAACTGAGAAGGGGCACCGACCGACCGAGGGCCACGTAAAATGGATGGGCGAATATGGCCCTGACCTGTGGTCTGAGTTCATCAACGCACTTCTCGGCACGGGTTGCGCTGCGCTTAAGCCACTATCGGCATCGGGGCAGAAGATATTGCGGGTTAAATTCAATGTCTCGATCGACACTTTGCGCCGGAAAGATCAACAAAATTCTCGTGTCGCACAGTTCTGGAGGATCTTCTCAAGCTGAGCCAAAGCACCGTCTGGCCGTATAGCTGGAAATCCGCACCGACCTGGAGGACACCAAGAAATATGCTCTAGGGAACCCGATCCGACGCCGAATATCCAGGCGCGGCGAGTCCTTCCCGAGATCCGTGCCCTTTCTCATTTATGCGGTTTGCAGTTCACGTCCAGACACTGAGACTGGCCTGGTACTCGCGCCACGCGCTTTTGCCCGCAGGAAGAGGAAGAACAGGGTGATCAACAGAGCGGCGCGCAACCACACGCCGAATTGGACGACCCCTTCCATCAGCTCCACACCCTCGCCCTCACCCAGCGCGGCGAAGTACCGGAACACCCCCACGCCCACCGCAGCATCGGCCACCAGATAGGCCGCGACCAGCGACCACGGGACCTCGAGCAGCACCAGGAACGGAATTATCCACAGGGTGTACTGGGGTGAATGCACCTTGTGGAACAGCATGAACGCGGCCAGCATCGCCGCACTCACCCCCACCCACGGGTACGCCGAATTGGGCGTCCAGCGCCGCCAGCCCAACCACATCGCCAGCGCGAAACCGCCGAAGATCAGGGCGGGCGAGGCGATTGCGACCATGTCGTGCCAGGTCTGCGTCGTTTCGGCGTCGCGACCGAAGATCAGCTGGTGACCCCAGTACCAGATCGAATTCGTGGTGATATCGGCCTGGCGCAACTGCTGGAACGTGATCGAGGCGCGCCAGCCCTCCGGTCCGGCCAGCATGAACGGCAGGTTCACCGCCGCGACCGTGCCCATCGCGGCGAGCAGAGTCTGCGCGGCGCCCGCCACGTCGAGCTCGCTGATCCGGCGTGGACCGCGCGGGGCGCCCTCGGTGAGCACGTAGATCGCGAGCGGGAGCACGAAGATTCCGGGATACAGCTTGAGGCAGAAACCCAGTGCGAGCAGCACCGCGGCGATGATTCCTCGGGTGCGCACAGACAGGCCGGTCAGCATGGTCATCACGTAGACCGCCGCCACCGCCGTGCACACCACCGGCAGTTCCCAATTGTGGAAGGCGTAGAAAACCAGCGGCGGACCGAGCGCCCACAGCAGCGCGGGCGGGCCAGCGATTCTGGCCAGCATCCAGGCGGTGAGCAGCGCGAACGGCGCGAGCAGCAGCGCCGACTGCCACAGGAAATCGGCGTCGTTGTCGACCCCGATCGCACCCACCCACATCAGCACCCCGCTGAGCACCGGGTATTCCACCGCACCGCCGGTCAGCGCGCCGTCCTCGGTGATGGCGCCGTCGACATACGGAAAGACGTGGTTGTCGATATCGCGTCCGAGCCAAAGGAATTGGATATCGGAGTAGCAGACTTCGGAGTCCTTGCGCTCCTCGAAAACCAGGCTGCGACCGGACTCGTCGATCTCGCCACCGGCACAGCGTGCCTTGTTGGCATAGGCGAAGGCGAGGGTGAGCCCACACAGCAGCGTCACCAGCACGCTCAAGGCCGCGGCCCGCGTCGCGCTGCGTCGTGCTGCGCGCTGCCGCGGGTCGACGGTGGTCATGTCCAACACATTAAGGGGACCGGCCCCGATCGCACGGCAGGCATCGATTTCGCTGGTCACTACCCGCTCATGTAGCCTTGGCGGGTTGCTGACGCAACGAACCCTCCTGCCATGGAGAGTCCATGGCCGTTTCCTAGTCCACAGGAGGTGATTGGTCCGTGCGTCAATATGAAGTAATGGTCATCCTCGACCCGAGCCTGGACGAGCGCATCGTCGGGCAGTCCCTGGATACTCTGCTCACGGTCGTCAAGACCGAGGGCGGCAACGTCGACAAGGTCGACATCTGGGGCCGCCGCCGGCTCGCCTACGAAATCGCCAAGCAGGCCGAAGGTATCTACGCGATCGTCAACCTGACCGCGACCCCGGCCACCGTGAGCGAACTCGACCGCCAGCTGGGCCTGAACGAGACGGTGCTGCGCACCAAGGTTCTGCGCAACGACAAGTAGTCCGCACCCTTCTCACCATTTGTGTCAGAGCTTGGCTTTAGGCTCGTGCGCAAATCCCGAGATTGCGGACTGCACCCCCGAGCAGGAGGAACCCCATGGCAGGCGACACGGTCATTACCGTCATCGGAAACTTGACGGCAGACCCGGAGCTTCGTTTCACGCCCGCAGGTGCGGCGGTGGCTAATTTCACCGTCGCGTCGACTCCCCGTGTGTTCGATCGCAATTCGAACGAATGGAAAGACGGCGAAGCACTGTTCCTGCGCTGCAACATCTGGCGTGAGGCAGCGGAGAACGTCGCCGAGAGTCTGACCCGAGGCGCTCGCGTCATCGTGAGCGGTCGGCTCAAGCAGCGCTCCTACGAAACCCGCGAGGGTGAGAAGCGCACTGTGGTCGAGCTCGAGGTCGACGAGGTCGGTCCCTCGCTGCGTTACGCAACCGCGAAGGTCTCCAAGGCCGGTCGTGGTGGCGGTGGCGGCGGTGGCGGCTTCAGTGGTGGTTCCGGCAATGCCGGTGGTGGGTCCAACGCAGGCGGCTACAACGGTGGCGGACGTCCTGCCGCTGCAGGCAGCAATGCCAGTGGTGGTGGCGACGACGACCCGTGGGGTAGCGCGCCCGCGGCCGGCTCCTTCGGGGGCGGCGGCCGCATGGATGACGAACCGCCGTTCTGATCGAACGGCACTCATAGCTACGGAGAGAAACCATGCCTAAAGCGCCCGCGCGCGAAAAGGTACTGAAGAAGAAGGCCTGCGCTTTCTGCAAGGAAGCAAAGTCCGGAATCGTCAATATCGATTACAAGGACACCACGCTGCTGCGTAAGTACGTCAGCGATCGCGGCAAGATCCGCGCTCGCCGCGTCACCGGCAACTGCGTGCAGCACCAGCGTGACATCGCTGTCGCCGTCAAGAACTCGCGTGAGGTGGCTCTGCTTCCTTACGTGTCGACCGCTCGCTGAGAAAGGGAGTCACACAGATGAAGCTCATCCTCACCGCTGATGTCGACAACCTCGGCGCCCCCGGCGACCTTGTCGAGGTCAAGGACGGCTACGGCCGTAATTTCCTGCTGCCCCGCGGTCTGGCCATTGCGGCCACCCGTGGCGCCCAGAAGCAGGTCGACGGAATCCGTCGCGCCCAGGACGCCCGCAAGGTGCGCGACCTGGATCACGCCAACGAGCTGAAGCAGGCCATCGAGGGCCTCGCCGCGGTCTCGCTGGCCGTGAAGACCGCCGACAGCGGCAAGCTGTTCGGTTCGGTCACCACCTCCGACGTGGCCTCGGCCATCAAGGCGGCCGGTGGCCCCGTGGTCGACAAGCGCTCCATCGAGCTGCCGAAGTCGCACATCAAGGCGACCGGTAAGCACGGCATCTCGGTGCACCTGCACCCCGATGTGGTGGCCAAGTTCAACCTCGAGGTTGCTGCGAACTGAGTTCGCCGGAAACCACCCCTGCGCGCGCGTAGGGGTGGTTTCTGCTTGCCTTTTTCAGGCTGAATTTGCGATAACTGGCCGGTTGCTTGTGTGGTGTCCGGCGAAGGTCGTGTTGCGCGGCTCACGGTCGGTAACTCTGTGACCTCCGGTTATGCTGCCTGTGGATAACCGAGGAAACCGACCGGGAGATTTGTGACTCCGGTCATAGCCTGCCCACCGACCGTTTACCGAACACGCCCGGCCGTTCACCTCGGCCGACACGCCGGGACTTCTTTCATCCACAGGCCTGAGGTTTGGTAAAGCGTGGTCTAGCAGGGTCTTTCTCTGCACTGACCTGGGTTTTCCCCATGTTTTCCACAGGTCGTGCACAACAACAGGTGAACTACCCCCAAGTTATCCACAGTTGTGTGCACATGTCGGGTTGGCGAGTCCCGAAAACGTCGCCTAGGTTCGTCGCATCGCCCTGCGCGCGGCCCCCGGTATCACGCAGGCAACCGATTGCTGACAAAGGTGTCGGTGTCCGGGAGTACAACGAGTACATCGATGTGAAACCCCCGGTTCTGCGGGCAGAGAGGACGTCTGGTGACAACCACCGGTGACCGCGCGCAAACGGAGTTCACCCCTGAACCCCCCGGCGAGGACTTCGGTCGTCAGCCACCGCACGACATGGCCGCTGAGCAGTCCGTTCTCGGCGGCATGCTGCTGAGCAAGGACGCCATCGCCGACGTGATCGAGGTGCTGCGCCCCGGCGACTTCTACCGCCCCGCGCACCAGGCCGTCTACGACACGATCCTCGACCTCTACAGCCGCGGCGAACCCGCCGACCCCGTCACCGTCTCCGCGGGCCTCGACCGCCGTGGCGAACTCAAACGCATCGGCGGCCCGCCCTACCTGGTCACCCTCACCCAAACCGTCCCCACCGCGGCCAACGCCGGCTTCTACGCCGAGATCGTCGCGGAAAAGGCCATCCTGCGCCGCCTGGTCGAAGCAGGCACCCGCATCGTCCAGTTCGGCTACGCGGGCGCCGACGGCCAAGACGTCGCCGAGGTGGTCGACCGCGCCCAGGCCGAAATCTACGAAGTCACCGAACGCCGCACCACCGAGGATTTCACCCCGCTGGAAGAACTGCTCCAGCCCACCATGGACGAGATCGACTCCATCGCCTCCCGAGGCGGCATCTCCCTCGGCGTCCCCACCGGCTTCACCGAACTCGACGAGCTCACCAACGGTCTTCACCCAGGTCAGATGATTATTGTTGCCGCCAGGCCTGGCGTCGGCAAATCGACGCTTGGAATGGATTTCATGCGGAGTTGCTCGATCAAGCACGGTATGGCGAGCGTTATTTTCTCGCTGGAAATGAGCCGCACCGAGATCGTGATGCGTCTGCTTTCGGCCGAGGCGAAGATCAAGCTCGGTGATATGCGGTCCGGGCGGATGAGCGATGACGACTGGACCAAGCTGGCTCGCCGCATGAGCGAGATCAGCGAGGCGCCGTTGTTCGTCGATGATTCGCCCAACTTGACGATGATGGAGATTCGGGCGAAGGCTCGGCGGCTCAAGCAGCGCCATGATCTGAAACTTGTCGTGGTGGACTACCTGCAGCTGATGAGCTCGGGCAAGAAGGTCGAATCGCGTCAGCAGGAAGTCTCGGAATTCTCGCGTCACCTCAAGCTGCTCGCCAAGGAACTCGAAGTTCCCGTGATCGCGATCTCGCAGCTGAACCGTGGTCCGGAACAGCGAACCGACAAGCGACCGATGGTGTCCGATTTGCGTGAATCTGGATCGCTCGAGCAGGATGCGGACATGGTCATCCTGCTTCACCGGCCCGACGCCATCGAACGCGATGACCCCCGCGGCGGCGAGGCCGACCTCATCGTCGGCAAGCACCGTAACGGCCCTACGGCCACGATCACCGTCGCCCACCAGCTGCACCTCAGCCGCTTCGTGGATATGGCCCGCGGCTGACGCGAGGTTGTCATAGACCACCGCGCACCATCGCGGAATTTCAACCGACCACGGGGCGGTACCGATCGCGCAACTGATCGACAACGGGGAGCGAACTGTTGGTGAACCGGTCGGATGATGATCCGGTGACCGACCCGATCCTGCAGGTGAAGTGGAAGTCAGCGCCGGAAGATCATGACTATCCGGCGGCCGCCGATTATCTCGCGCTGCTGGGTGACGAGGCGATGGTCGATGCGATCGTGGCCGAGCTCAGGGCGGCGCCGGTGGTTGTCAAGAAGGCCAAGGACATTCTGCGGGCGTCTCGGCTCGACGCGCTCACCCCGGACAATCCGCATGTGCGCAGGGACCTGCTCAAGGTGAACGAGGGCAAGAAGCTGTCGCCGATCCTGCTGGTGCGCGGGGACTGTCGCAGGGACGTGCCGATGCTGATCGCCGACGGGTATCACCGGGTGTGCGCGCTGTACTGGGCTGACGAGAACATCGAGATCCCGGCCAAGATCGCCGCGCTGCCATGACGTTCGCGACCCTGGCGCTGGTGGTCGCGCTCGGGTTGCTCGGGCCGCTGCTGGCTTTGCCGAGGCAGTGGTATCTGCCGGTGTTGCTGGGTGAGCTGATCGCGGGAATTATCTTCGGCACCACCGGTTTTCGCATTCTCGATCCGTCCGACCCGATTTTCGTCTTTCTCGCCGATATGGGTTTCGCGCTGGTGATGTTCGCGGCGGGTACCCATGTGCCGGTGCGTGATCCGCAGGTTCGCAGCGCGCTCGGGGCCGGTGCGCTGCGTGCGGTGCTGGTCGGGGTGGTCGCGGCGGTCGCGGGGTGGGCGGTGGCGCAGGCGTTCGATCTCGGGCATGCGGGTATCTACGCGGTGTTGATGGCGTCGTCGTCGGCGGCGATGGCCTTGCCGATCATCGATTCGATGCGGTTGAGCGGGCCGCCGGTGCTGGCGCTGACCGCGCAGGTGGCGATTGCCGATACCGCGTGCATTGTCGCGCTGCCCCTGGTGATCGATCCGGCGAATGCCGTCAGAGCCGCGATCGGCGCGGTGGCCGTCGCGCTGTGTGCGGTGGTGATGTTCCTCGTGCTGCGCTATTTGGAGAAGACGGGTACGCGGCGGCAGGTGCACGAGGTGTCCGAGGAGCGGAAGTTCACGCTCGAGCTGCGGGTGAGTCTGGTGTTGGTGTTCGCGCTGTGCGGGGTGGCGAGCGCGATGCACGTGTCGATCATGCTCGGCGGGTTCGCGGCGGGGCTGGCGGTGGCGGGGGTGGGTGCGCCACGACGGGTGGCCAAGCAGGTGTTCGCGATCAGTGACGGCTTGCTCGCTCCGCTGTTCTTCGTGTGGCTCGGGGCCCGGTTGGATCTGCGGGAGCTCGGGGAGCATCCCAGGTTCGTCTTGCTCGGCCTTGTCCTCGGATTCGGTGCTGTCGGCGTGCACTGCGCGGCACGACTGCTCGGTCAACCAGTGGCCTACGGCGCGCTCGCCGCGGCACAGATCGGGGTGCCGGTAGCGGCGGTGACCGTCGGAAGTCAGTTGGGGGTTCTCGTGCCGGGTGAGGGTTCGGCGATCATGTTGGCGACGCTGTGCACGATCGCGGTGGCGGCGATCGCGGCCGGGCGAATCGCGAAGAAGGCGCCTGCGGTTGCGGCCGAGCCACCGCGAAAGCCGGACTCACCCTGACCGGGTGATGCGCCGGGAACGATAGCCGCAGCGCATGACCCAGAAAATGGGGGCACAGGTTCGAAGTTCGCGGCAGTAACGATCTTGCTGGTGGGCACGACATTGTTCGTGACATGCGGCCCGTCGGGGGGCCTGCCCACCTGTAGGTCATTCGAACGGGATCACATATGAATCTGCGTGAGTTTCTTGCGAAACATCGCATCGCTTCGGCGGTTGCCGCTCCGGCGGCGTTGGGGGTTGCGGCGGTTGTCGCCGCGTCGTTCGCGGTGACTTCGCAGCCGGAGTCGCCCTCGTACACCCTCACCACGTCGGTGACCGAGTGCCGCGAGATGGTGACCATCTCGGTGGCCGGTCGCAACGACACCCCGGTCGAGGGCACCACGGCGATGCTGCTCGACGCCAACGGCAACCCGCTGCCCGCGGCGCTGTCGGGCGATCACAGCAGCGTGTGGGTGGATCCGGTGGTGAACGCACCACGCGACGACCTCGCCGAGGGCGAGTACGCGGCGGTGTACATCGCCTATCCGGCCGATATGGGGACCTACGAGGACGCGGTGAACACCGGTGTCGCCAACACCCAGCAGGTGATGCGCGAGATCTCCGCAGCCTGCCCCGACACCAAGTTCTCCATCGTCGGCTACAGCGAAGGCGCCGACGTGGTTCGTCGCGTGGCCGAGGGCATCGGCAACGACGACCCCGCCGACGGGTACACGACCGTGAACCCCGACGACGTGCTCGGCGTGGTGATGTTCGCCGACCCAGGTCGCAAGGCCGGTGACGGCACCTTCCTCGGTGCCCAGGACCCCAACCGCCCCGACAACTTCGACCAGAACTACTCCAACGGCGGTAAGCCGGTCTCGGGTCAGGGCATCACGACGGGCGCAGATTTCGGTGCGCTCAACGGCAAGATCGCCTCGTTCTGCTCCGAGGGCGACCTCACCTGCGCGGCACCGGAGAACATCTCGCTGCTGCAACTGGCCGCCAATGTGGGTCGCCAGATCAATATCGACGAACTGGAACGCGCCGACCTGCAGCGTAACGGCATCGCGGGCATCTCCCCGGCGATGGGCCAGGACATGGCCTTCACGCTGGGCCGGATGGCGATGGCCGCGTTCGCCGATATCGGGTCGAACCCGAACTGGATGGCCAGCGACGAAACCTTCCTCGACGTGATGCTGAAGGTCTCCGACCCGGACTACAAGCCGGGCCAGACCAAGGCGCCCGCCAAGGTCGACACAATCGCAGGCGAGCAGGTCTCCTCGCTCGCGTACCTGCCGCAGAAGATCTTCAACGAGATCATCGGGCTGATCGTGACGAACCAGAACACCATCCCGGTGATCATGAACGACCCGTACCAGCTCACGCTTGGCCCGAACGGGACCGGTCACCACTTCGACTACTGGCGTGACTCCGATGCCGCGAACGGCAAGCCGCTGACCTCGGCGGAGTACGCGGCGGCCTGGCTGACCAGCATGGCCAAGCAGGCGCAGGCGGGCGAGACGGTCGACAAGAAGGCCGCGCCGGACGACGCCACGGTGACGGCCGCGCTGTCCGCGCCGACCAAGCCCGCGACGACGACCACCGCGCCGTCCACCACGTCGAAGGCGAAGGCCACGACCACTACCCCCAAGCCGACCACGACCTCGAAGGCCCCCACCACGACTCCGTCGACCACGGCGCCTTCGACCACCACCCCGCCGACCACCACTCCGGAGCCGGCGACCAACCAGGCGGTGGCACCCGCCCCGACCACCACGGTCGCCCCGACGACCACCGTGGCCCCCACCACGACCGTCGCGCCGACCACCACGGGCGAACCGACCAGCACCACCGTTGCCCCGACGACCACTCCGTCGGCCAACTAGTCACCAACCACGAATCCCCGGCGAGCTTTCTCGCCGGGGATTCGCTGTGTCCGACTGGCGTAATCACCCACTTCGGCCACTTTTGATCAGATATCTGACTGAAACGACGCGTTTTGTACGATTACGCCAGTCGAGCAGCCGTGGAACTACACCGCGACAGGAACGGCGGGCCGATCGACGCGCTCACCGCGAGTCGCCGCGATCAACACCAGCAGCCCGGTCACCGCGAATCCCACGCCGACCCACAGCGGCGACACCCACCCGAACCCGGCGCTGATCGCCAGGCCGGACAGCCACACGCCGAGGAAGTTGCCCACGTTGAAGGCCGCGATATTGGCCGACGACGCGAGAGTCGGTGCGGCCCCGGCATTGTCGAGCACCCGCATCTGCAGGCCGGGGGTGGCGCCGAAGCCGAAGAAGCCCATGGCGGGCAGGAGCAGCAGCGCCGCGAGCTTGTAGTCGGCGAGTAGCGCGAAGGCCGCCAGCGAGAGCGCGAGGGCCAGGGTGAGGGCCAGCAGGGTGCGGGTGAGGGCGCGGTCGGCCCAGCGGCCGCCGAGCAGGTTGCCGAAGAAGAGGCCGATGCCGAACAGCACGAGCAGCCAGGGCACCGTGGCGTCGGAGAATCCGGTGACGCGGGTGAGCAGCGGTTCGATGTACATGAACGCCCCGAACATCCCGCCGAACACCAGCACGGTCATGACCAGCGAGTACCAGACCTGGGTGTTGCGGAAGACCGAGAGCTCGGCCCGCAGGTTCGGGCGTTCGCGCGAGGCGGGTGCGTCGGGAACGAGGGCGGTGATCCCGGCCAGCGCGACCAGCCCGACGACGGTGATCACCACGAATGTGGCCCGCCAACCCCACTGCTGGCCGATGAACGTGCCGAGCGGAACGCCGAGCACATTCGCGATGGTGAGCCCGCCGAACATGATCGAAATGGCTCCGGCCTTCTTCTCCGGTGCGACGAGCGAGGACGCGAGGACGGCTCCGATGCCGAAGAACGCACCATGTGCGAGCGCCGCGAGGATCCGCCCGCCGAGCAGCGCGGCGTAGCCGGGGGCCAGTGCCGAGGCCGCGTTGCCAACGGTGAACAGCATCATGAGCAGCTGCAAGGCGCGCTTTGGCTGCCAGCGGTTGACGAGCGGGGTGAGGGCGAGCGCGCCGACGACGACGGCGAGGGCGTACCCGGAGATGAGGTATCCGGCGGTGGGCACCGAGACGCCGAGGTCGGCCGCCACCGGGGAGAGCAGCCCCGCGATGACGAATTCGGTGAGCCCGATGCCGAAGCCCCCGAGTGCGAGAGCGATGAGACCGAGTGGCATGTGAACGCTTCTTTCCATCAGGGGCCGATTACCCGCGTGTGCAACTAACGATATCCGACGATAGTTGCACACGCGCTATATTGCAACCGCCAGCTATACTCGTCACATGGGTATTGCTGATGACGCCATCGAGGTCCGCGCGACCGGCTGGCGCACCCTCGCGGCACTGCACGGACACATAGAGACCGCGCTCGAACGCGAATTGGTGCGCGAACACGAACTGTCGATCGTCGAGTTCACCGTGCTCGACGCACTCACCCGCCAGGACGGCTGGCACATGCGGATCTCCCAGCTGGCCCGCGCCGCCGCACTCTCGGCGAGCGCGACCACCCGGCTGGTCAATCGGCTCGAAGACCGCGGCTTCCTGGTGCGCGTGCTGTGCGCCGACGACCGCCGCGGCATCTACACCGAACTCACCGACTCCGGCCGCGCCGCCTACGAGAAGGCCAAACCGACTCACGATCGCGCGCTCGAGAAGGCGCTCGCCGACGCCGAGCAGATCCCGGAACTGGCGCCGCTCGTCGGTTTCCTGCACGGAGTTCCGGCGCCTAGCTGACACGCGACATCGACACCAACGCGCCGATCATGGTGACTGTTGCGGGCACCGGTGCAATGATCGCTTGGTGACTCAGTGGCTCCCCCTCCTCGGCTCGCTCCCCGTCGCCGGCGCAGTTCTGGTCGGCGTGATGGCCAACAACCGAACCCACCGTGATGCAATCGCGGCCGCCGACGAGCGCGGCAGGCAGGCGCTCGACGCCTCGCAGCGCAATGTCGAGCTGTCGAATATGGTGGGTGACCAGCGCGATCACGAGGCGTGGCGGCGTGAAGCCGTGCTCGCAGCGGTCGCTTCGATCCTGGAGACCTCGGCCTCGGTGCGCGCCGATCTGACCACCTGCGGCGAGTGGGACATGGTTACCAACGACGAGATCGACCGGTTCAGCGCGCAGGTTCACAAGGTGATCTGGGATCGCCCCGGCGGCATGCTGACTCGCCTGCGGGTGGTGGCTCATCGCCGGATTCCCAACAAATGTGAGGACCTGCTGCGCACTCTCACTGCCGCGCAGCACATCACGATGCAGCGGCTGAAACTGCACATCGACGTCGAAGCCACTGTCGACGAGCTGGAGGAGATGGCGTCGCTGTGGCAGAAGGCGATGCGCCATGCGGCCGAGCAGGAGCGGGCGTTGGTGGAGACCACGCGGATCGAACTCGGGATCGAGATCGCCTCGAAAGGGGTAGATCCGGTGCCGCAGTCGGTGGTCGTCGAAACGCGTTCGGCGGAAGTCGCATTCGAGGAGGTCGCCTCGGAACAGCCAACTCAGCAGCAGCCCGAACCTCAGCAGTACGCCGAGCCCCAGCCGCCTGCCGAGGCGCAGCACCATGCCGAGCCCTCGGAGCCTGCCGAGCAGCAGCAGTTGTCGGTCGAACCCCAGCAGTCGCAGCCGCCCACTGCTGCGCAGCACGCGAATGGGTCACCGCAGCAAGATGATCCGCGCGTCGATCCGCGCGAAGCCCAGACCGTCAGGATCTAACGCTCGTCGACCCGGCTTCCAGTGCGTCTGAGGTGGCCGCGTTCGACAACGCAAGCGGGCCGCGACACATGTTGTCGCGGCCCGCTTTTCGTCGAGTCCTACTTGTAGGCGAGCATGTAGGCCAGCTTGCCCGGCTTCTCATCGCTGATCGGCTTGGACAGCTTGGTGAATTCCTTCTCGTTGAACGCGCCCAGCTTGCCCAGCTGCGCCGCGGTCTTCCCATCGCTCACCACGGCATTCGGGTCGAGCGCGACCATCGCGGTGGCGATATTGCGGATCAGCTGCAGGTAGGCGGCGTGATCGGCGATGTTGGCGCCTTCGGGGCGCAGTGCAGGGTCGGTCTGGGCGCGCAGCCAACGGCCCCAGTAGAACTCCTGGAACGCCGGGCCGCCGTCCTGGGTGTAGCTGATGTCGCGGGCGAAATACAGTGCGGCGCGGTAGGGGTCGTTGCCGAACTGCGCCAGGCCGAGCTTGGCGGGCAGCTGCTGCGGGGTGATGGGCTGGTCGGCGGCGTTGCGCAGCCAGGTCCAGCCGCGCTGCTGCATGGTCTGCCAGAACGCGGCCGGATTCTGGTCGGACAGGTTGCCGGTGATGCGCACGCGGATGCGGGTGTTGGGGCCTGCGCCGGGGGTCTCGGAGTAGGCCGTGAAGGAGTGGTGGCCGTCGGTGAGGTAGAGATCGCCGCGCGGGCCGACGACGGCGGTCTTCATCTTCGCGATGGTGGCGGGGGTTTCCGCGCCGACGGCGACCTTGCAGGTGAACGAGCCCGGATCCGACAGTCGCGCACCGGGATTCGCTGAGGCGGCTTCCTTCTGGCCGTTGTCCTCACACCAGTCGTCGAACTGTTTGTTGATCGCGTCCTTGCCCTGGGTGTAGCGGCCGAGCTTGTAGAACACCTCGTCGTGGCCGAGCGACGGCTGGGTCGGGTGCAGATCGGCGAGCGAGACCTCGACCAGCTGGTCGACCTTCGCGTCGCAGTAGTTCACCGGGTTGCTGTTGCCGGGCGCGCACGGGAAATCGCCGGGCGCGGCCTGGGACAGCGTGGTGGACGATCCGAACAGACCCGCCGCGATGGCGACCATGGTCACCGACCGGCGCAGAGTGGTGTGCATACGACGTGAACTCCTACAGCGAAACGTTGCCCCTTCCGATTGGGAGCGGCCCGCTGTGTCTAATCACCGCGAGCGTCCAGTACTGTTCCGCGAATTGAACATCCGGCGAACACCATGACGTAGGTCATGGTTCGAGCGATCGTGTGACGTGGCCCCCTAATGGCGGGTAACTTGGTAATACGGCACGCAGGGGTGCCGTACCCGACAGCGTGGTCGATCCGTCGAAAAACCATTCACGATCCACTCTCGTCAGGGGGCGATCTGTCATGGATCTCATAGCGCCGTTGGATGCGCTGTTCTTACTCGCCGAATCCCGTGAGCACCCGATGCACGTGGGCTCGCTGCAGTTGTTCGAACCGCCAGAGGACGCCGGACCCGAGTATCTGCGCGAGTTCCGCGACGCCCTGTTGGCCGACAAGAACGTTCGGCCGACATTCAGTAAGCGTCCCGCCACCTGGCTGGGCGCGCCGCAGCTGGCGTGGACCACCGACGACGTGGTCGACCTCGACTATCACGTGCAGCGCAGCGCCCTGCCCGGACCGGGGCGCATCGGCCAGCTGCTCGACCACACCTCCGGCCTGCACAGCGGCCTGCTCGATCGGCACCGCCCGATGTGGGAGATGCATTTCGTCGAGGGCCTTGCCGACGGCCGGTTCGCCCTGTATTCGAAGATGCACCACTCGCTCGTCGATGGTGTCTCCGCCCAGCGCATCATGCGCCGCACGCTGACCACCGACCCGTTCGCGACCGAGTTCATGCGGCCGTGGAACCTGCCGCGCATGCAGCGTCCGGATGCCGGGCGCCCGAAGAAGTCCCGGCTCACCAGCCTGCTGGACACGGTATCTTCGGCGGGTTCGTCGACGACCGCGGTGATGAAGGCGGCCCGTACCGGCCTGCTGCAGCAGCAGCTGACCTTGCCGTTCGAGGCGCCGCGCACGCTGTTCAATGTGCCGATCGGTGGTGCCCGCAAATGCGCGGTGCGCAGCTGGTCGATGGATCGGATCAAGCAGGTGAAGAAGGCGACCGGCGCCACGGTCAACGATGTGGTGCTGACGATGTCGGCGGGCGCGTTGCGCGCGTACCTGTTGGAGCGCAATGCCTTACCGGACAAGCCGATGATCGCGCTGGTACCGATGTCGTTGCGCGAGGAAGACGATGTCGATACACAGGGCGTGAAAGTGGCTGCGCTGCTGTGCAACCTGGGCACCGATATCGCCGATCCGCTGGAACGTCTTCGGGTGGTGAGTGATTCGGCGCGCCGCAACAAGGAGGTGTACCGCTCGCTCTCGCCCGCGCAGACGCTGGCCATGGCGGGGGTGATGTTGAGTCCGCTGGCGGCGATGCTGCTGCCGGGGTTCGCGTCGGTGGCGACGCCGCCGTTCAACATCGTCATCTCGAATGTGCCCGGTTCGAACGAGTCGCTGTACTGGAACGGCTCTCGGCTGGATGCCACGTATCCGCTGTCGATTCCGCTTGACGGCCAGGCCGTGAACATCACCCTCACCTCCAGTGGCGAGAACCTCGATTTCGGCCTGGTCGGCTGCCGCCGCACCCTGCCCGACCTGCATCGATTGCTCGATCATCTCGAGGATTCGCTGGCTGCCCTGGAGGACGCCGCGCTCTAGAAATTTTCCCTCCGAGGGCAAACTAGAACGTGTTACAGTTCGGTATGCGTACCGAATTCTGCGAACAGCTCGGCATCGAGTTCCCCATCTTCGCCTTCACCCACTGCCGCGACGTCGTGGCGGCGGTGAGCAACGCGGGCGGCTTGGGGGTGCTCGGCGCGGTCGGCTTCACCGCCGAACAACTCGAGGTCGAGCTGGCCTGGCTCGACGAACACGTCACCGGGATCTACGGCGTCGACCTGGTGATCCCGTCGAAATACGAGGGCAAGGGTGTCGACGGGCTCACCCCCGAACAGCTGGAAAAGCAACTGGCGCAGATGGTTCCGCAGGGCCATCGCGACTTCGCCCAGCAGATCCTCACCGACCACCACGTGCCCGCGCTGCCCGACGGTGAACACCACAACGAGCTGCTCGGCTGGACCGCGACCACCGCGGGCCCGCAGGTCGACGTGATCCTGAACCACCCCAAGGCCAAGCTCGTCGCCAACGCGCTCGGCACCCCGCCCGACGACGTGATCAAACGCATCCAGGATTCCGGCCGGGTGATCGGCGCGCTGTGCGGCTCGGTCAAGCACGCGATGAACCACAAGGCTGCCGGCCTGGACTTCGTGGTGTGCCAGGGCACCGAGGGCGGCGGGCACTGCGGCGAGGTGTCCTCGCTGGTGCTGTGGCCGCAGGTGATCGACGCGATCGGCGATACGCCGGTGCTGGCGGCCGGTGGGATCGGCAACGGCGCGCAGGTGGCGGCGGCGCTGGCGATGGGCGCGGCGGGCGCGTGGACCGGGTCGCTGTGGCTCACCGTCGAGGAGGCCAATGTGCCGCCCGCGCAGATGGAGACCTACCTCGAGGCATCCAGCCACGACACCATCCGCTCGCGGTCGTGGACCGGCAAGCCGTGCCGCATGCTGCGCAACGACTGGACCGACGCCTGGGAGTCCGCCGAAACTCCCGACCCGCTGCCCATGCCGCTGCAGATGATGGTGGCCCTCGACGGCGTGAAGCGCGGCCACCGCTACCCGGAGGCCGCCAAGGATGTGAACTTCAATCCGGTCGGCCAGGTGGTGGGCATGATGAACAAGGTCGAACGCAGCGCCGACGTGATCAACCGCCTCGTGCAGGAGTACGTCACCGCCTACGACAGGCTCACCCAACTGAACGGCTGATAGATAGCTGAGCGCCACCGGTCGCCGCCACTTCTGTCCTACACTCGGCATATCTCACCAGCGATGCGGGGTGGTGCGCAGCGACGCACACCTGTCCCGCACCATTGCCCAACGGTTGCGGACGGCGGTGACATGGCTTCGGAGGAATACGCGCGCAGGACCTGGACGGTGACCCGGCACCGGGTCACGCACGCCATGGCCAAGATCCGCTCGGAGTACGAGAAGGCACCGCCGAAGCCCACCGAGCACAAACCGGTCGCCGAACCGCCGGTGCCCGCCGATCTGCTGAATCTGCTGTGTCGGCTCGGCGTGGCGCTGGTCGGGGCGGGTGAGACCTCCGCGCGCGTGCAGACCATCCTCGACAAGCTGTCCAAGCGCTACGGCACCGACAACATCCACTTCATGGTGTTGCCGACCGCCGTGTTCGTCCGGGTGCGCACCGACGAGAGTTCCGCGCTCGACATGCTCGATGCCCGCGTGGGCACCCTGCCGCTCGACCAGATCGCGGGCCTCTACCGGCTCATCGACCAGATCGAGGAGGACGCGCCGCCGCCGAGCCGGGCGTCGAGGGATCTCGACAAGATCCTGACCCAGAAGCCCGGCAGTCCGCCGTGGCTGATCCTGGTCGGACAGGTCGTGCTCACCGTCGGCATCGGCATGATGCTCAATCCGGGCGCGCGGGCACTGGTCGGCTATGTGGTGCTCGGCCTGGTCGTCGGTGCGCTGACCCAGCTCGCCGACAAGTGGCGGCTGCTGTCGATGGCCCTGCCGGTGGTTGCGTCGGCGGTGGTGGCGTTGCTCGCGTACGGCTTTCCCGGCGCGCTCGCCGGTGGGCAGCCGCAGCAGTTGCTGATTCCCGCGGTGGCGACGCTGCTGCCAGGGGCGATGCTCACCAACGGCACCATCGAGTTGGCGACCGGCTCGATGGTGGCCGGTGCCAGCCGGGTCGTCTACGGCATCAACATGCTGTTCCTGCTGGCGCTCGGTTCGTATGTGGGGATCAGTCTGCTCGGGCCGCTGTCGGATCCGCCGGTGAGCCATGCCCAATTGGGTTGGTGGGCACCGATACTCGGGGTGCTGCTGATCGGCTACGGGCATTCGTGGCGATCGAGCGCGCCTGCGAACACAGTGGGCTGGCTGCTGATGGTTCTCTACATCACCTACGCGGCGCAGTTCCTCGGCAAGCACGTGTCCGGCCCGCTGACGGGCGCGTTCTTCGGTGGCATCGTCGCGGTGAACGCGGCGTATCTGATCCAGGGCCGCAAACACGCGCCACCGACCCAGGTGGCCTTCCTGCCGGCGTTCTGGATGTTGGTGCCCGGCGGCATCAGCCTCACCGGGATCTCCGACCTGGTCAACCACTCACTGTCGGGGGTGGCGAGCGGCGGGTTGGAGGTGCTGGTGTCGGCGCTGCTGTCGGTGATGTCGATCGCGCTGGGCGTGATGGTCGGGTCGGGTCTGGCGACCGCGCACACTCCGCGGGTGAGCACGATCATCGACACAGTGGTGCCGCGTCACCTGCCGTGGCATCACACGGCGCGCGTCACCGAGAAGCCCGGCTCAGACAGCTAGTCGGTTCAGACAGCCGGATTTCAGACGGCAGAGCTCAGGGGCACGGTGTGGATCGGTGTCTCGCCGACGAGTTGGTGGAAGCGGGCGATCACCTTCTCGTGGTAGAGCGCGAAGAGATCACCGAACAGCGCGAGTTGCGCCTCGCTCGGCGCGGATTCGGCGTCCCACACCGCCAGCAGCGCCCGCCAGACGAGCACATGCAGATCGGGCGCGACGGCGAAGTAGGCGGAGAGCGCCTCCGGCACCTCGACGACCATATCGGCGATCGAATTCAGTACCGCGCGTTGCATACTCATCTCGAGCACACCGAGCAGCTTGCGGATCAGCGCGATCTCGGCGGTGATGATGCGAGCGTGGTCGGGTACGGCGGCGCGGACCATCGCCTCGAGTTCGTCGACGGCGGCGGCCAACTCGGCCGAGTCGAGCACCTTCTCCCCCGCCGTGTAGGCGAGCAGTGCCTCGCCGACGATGCCGCGCTCCACTTCGACGATGTCGGTGAACATCTCGGCGGCGACGGCGGGCGCGGTGATCGAGAACCGGAACAGGTGCCGGTAGACGTCCATGCCGCCCTCGACCCGCACGTCGCGGATGGTGAATCCCTTACCGCGCCTTGCCTCGACGAAACCGTAGGACTCGAGCCGGCCGAGGATGAGCTGGGCGGTGGCACGGTTCATCCCGAACTCGTCGGCGACCTGGCGCACCGACGGCATGAGCTCGCCGGGCCGGTACTCGCCGGTGGCAACGCGACGTGCCAATTCGTCGGCGACGTCGGCAACCACCGTCCGGGATCCCATCGAAACAACACCTCTCGGTCATGATCCGGCTACGTCCCAGACAGTTTAGGTGGTCCGGCCGACACCCGCACCAACCAGCGCTGCGCCGGTGCGGTTCGCCTCGCACAGCCGTTCATTGCCTGGATCCGACCGAACAGCCCGTTCGGCAAGCTGTCGGCAATCCGGGCGGTATCCCCGCACGCGAAGCCCGACCGGCGGATACGTGACCGGGCAACGCGCGCAGCTGGATCAGACAGCACTGTGCGACACCGTGATTGAATACGCAGGCAACCGTTCAGCTAAACATCTTGGGAGGAAACAGTGAGAAGAACTCGCCTCGCCGTCGGCGCGGTCGCCGTACTCGCCGTGATCGTGGGTCTGTCCGGCTGCAGCAAGGACAAGGAGGACCACTCCGCGCACGCCTCGAGCACCACGGCGGCCGCCACGACCACCGCCGCCACGACGACCACACCGGCGAAGCTCACCGGCAGTTCCGCCGTTCCGCTGCCGCCGCCGAGCCCCACGCACCCGCCCGCTCCGGCGCCCGCACCGCTGGCCGATGTCGACTGCGGGCCGGTCACCGGCGGAAACGGCGCGACCGCCAACGTCATCGCGTTCGCATCCGACGCGGGTCGCGCCGGATGTACCGAGGCGATCAATGTCGTCTCCGACTACCTCGACGTCCCGCGCACCGGTGACGCCGCGGCCGTCGACGGGTGGACCTGCGAGCCACAGCCCGACACCACGATCCCGCACATCTGCTTCAACGGCGGCCTGACCATCGGCCTGCGCGGTAACGCAGCACCGGCCTCCCCACCGCCGCCAGCCCCCTCCCCGCGCCGCACGGTCGACCCCACCCAGCCCCCCGTGACGACCACCAGCAGCGTGCCCCCCGCCCCCGCCCCCACCGTCGAAGACGTCAACTGCGGCCCCGTCACCGACGCCGGCGGCGCCACCCGCACCGTGATCGCGGTCGGCAACGCCGCAGGCCGCCCCGGCTGCACCGAGGCCATCAACGTAGCCACCACCTACGTCACCACCATCGCCCCGTCGGATGCGGTCGTCGTCGAAGGCTGGCAGTGCAACGCCCAACCCGACCCCACCACCCCGTCCGTGTGCTCAAAGGACGGCCTGGTAATCGCATTACGCGCCAACTGATCCGCCATAACCGCACCCCCAGCCACACCCCACACCCCCAACCCGCCATAACCGCACTCCCAGCCACAACGCACACCCCAAACCCGCCATGACCGCACTCCCAGCCACAACGCACACCCCAAACCCGCCATGACCGCACTCCCAGCCCCCACACCCGACCCCTAGGGAGGGCCGCCGCGCAGCGGCGTAGCGGCCCCCCAGGGGCCGCGCTCGAGCGCGCCAGCGCTCCAAAAACACAGCGTCAAGCCTCTGGGACAACTCAAACCCCGAAGCTCTGCCCCACATCCCGCCCTGGGACAACTCAAACCCGAAGCTCTGCCCCACAACCCACCCCGGCACCACCCAAACCCCGAAACTCTGCCACACCATCAAGTCCGGATCACCCCCGCCACAACCTGTTCGATCCTCCCAACGAACAATTGCCAGCCCCTTCAGATCATGTCCTTCTTATCCAGCCAACGCATCACCGGCCACCCCAACCCGACCGGAATCCAACAGGTCAACACCCGGTAGAGCAGAACCGCAGGAACCGCGATCTCAGCCGGAACCCCGAAGGCCGCCAGACCACCGATCAGCGCCGCCTCGACCGCACCGACGCCACCGGGTGTCGGCGCAGCCGAAGCCAACGTGCCACCGATCATGGTGACGATGGTGACGGCCACGAAATCCGTTCCACCACCGAAAGCTTCGACCGCCGTCCACAGCGCCAGCGCCTGCCCGAGAGTGATCGCACCACAACCGCCGACGATGATCAGGAAACGTTTGGGATCCTTGGCGAGGTCAGCCAGTTCACCCAAGACCTCTTTGAGTTGCGGGCGCACCGAATGATTCACCCACCGGCGCAGAGTCGGCACGAACATGAACGCGCCGATCAACCCCACGCCGACACCGGCGATCAGATACAGCACAGTCGCGTCGGGCACGATGTGGGCCAGGTTGGTCGAGGTGCCCGCGACGACACTGAACACCACCAGCAGCACCAGGTGCGTGATCACCTGCATCGACTGCTGCAGCGCGACGGCGGCCGTCGCCCGCAGCGTCGACATACCCGCCTTCTGCAGGAACCGCACGCTCAGTGCCAGTCCGCCGACCCCGGCGGGGGTGGTCGTCGCCACGAAGGTGTTGGCCAGCTGCTCCACCACCAGGTACCGCATCTTGATCAGCCCGTCCGCGCAGGCGCCGAGCGCGGCGGCGGCACCGAGGTAGGTGAGTCCGGACACCGCGAGGCCGGCCAGCGCCCACCACCAGTTGATCGTGCGCAGCTGGCTGAAGAACGTCGGCACCTGGCTGATGAACGGGTACGCCACATAGACCAGCGCCACCAGCAGCACGAGCTGGATGATCTGATTGCGGGAGAAGCGGGTGATCTGCTCGGACTGGATGCGGTCGTGACCGGTCTGCCTGCGCACTTCCTCGCGGGCGGTGGCCATCACCTTGGTCCACTGCGGCAACGACTTTCGCATGCCGATCGACATCGCCGATTTCGTCAGCCGCCGGGCCGCGTAGGCGACCTCGTGTTTGCCGAGCACCTCGATCGCCGCCGAGACCGCCTCGTGTTTACCGTAGAGCGAGGTCGTGGTCACCAGCAGCTGGGCGATATCGGTTTGGCGTTGCGCTTGCGCGGCACCGAACTCGGCCGCGGCGAAACCGCCGAACAGGGTGTCGCCCTGGCTGACTCGCACGAAGTCGGGTTGCAGATCGCCGAGGCTCATCTGGTTCTCGTGCAGGCGCAGCAGCGACCGCCACACCCCTGGCAGCACCTGCGCCGACAGCGTGGCGATCGGTGTACCGCGAGGCATGGTGTGCGCGTACAGCATCCAGCCGCGACTGAGCCCGGCCACCGCCACCTGATGACTGTCGGCCATCCCGAGATCACCGATCGCGATGCCGAGCAGCGCCCGATGTTCCACCGCCCGGTGCATCGATCCGTGCAGCGGTGCGGTCTCGCTGGAGCGGAAGGTGATCCAGCGCCACACCTGCCGGATCGCGCCGAAACTGCGCTGGTTCTTGCCGTACATCTCGACGATGATCTCGTCTTCGGGCCCGTCGACCTCGGTGGCCAGCAGCAGCGGTCCACGCCCGGCAGGCCTGTCGACCCGGAAAGCTTTCACCGTGTATCCGCGCCCCGCGAGCACCCGGACCGCGGCGTCGAGCGGCACCTCGAGCGCGGGCGTGCCGACCAGCCAGACGATCACCGCGCCGACCAGCCACCCGACCACAAGGCCGAGCATCGCCCGTGCGGGCACCACCGAGCTCACCGCCAGGTGAATCGGCGCGAACATCAGCAGCAGGAACCACATCCAGCGCCGGGTCCGCGTCGGCAGCCACGGACTCGACACGGTGAGCATGGCCGCGAGCATCGCGATCCAGCGTGGATCGTCGAGGAATTGCGACAGGAAGGTGTCGAAGCGGTCCGGGACCGGCAGGTGCCATTTCGGCGTGGAGATGCCCGCGCCGGTGATCGACAGGGCGAGCACCGCGAGCAGGCCCGCCGCCCCGTACCCGAGCAGCAGTTTCCACTGCCTGCGCAGCACGAGTTCGATGAAGATGGCGAACGGCAGTGCCAGGATGAGCATTCCGTAGATCAGATAGACCATGGTCGACTGATCCGGGCTGAGGAAGTCGATGATTTTGGCGACCGAGCGTTCCAGCGCCAGCCACTCCGGCCGGGTGATCAGCGAGCCCGCGATCACCACGGCGACACCCAACCCCGCCAGCACTACCCGGACGATGTCACTGGTACGCCGGATCAGCGGTTGCAGGAGTTTCCCCGTGACCGGGATATCCCGACCGTCGACTCGCATGAGCCGCACGATACACACCGACACGCCGCTGACCCGCCGTGACATCACCCAATCGGCGCGGTCGTTCCCGCGTGCGGTGAAGCCGATCACAGGCCGTCACACAACTCGGCTATACCCCGTCCAAGGAGTAGGGAAACACCCATCCAGTCGAAAGGTTCGATCATGCAGGTTCTGCTCGCAGGCGCCACCGGCGCCATCGGCCGTCCACTGATCCGCGCGTTGATCGCGAACGGGCACACGGTCTCGGCGCTCGTCCGCAGTCCGAGTGCGCACCCGTTGGTGCGTGAACTCGGCGCCACTCCGATCACCGCCGACATACTCGACCACGACGGACTACTGCGCGCGGTCGACGGCCTGCGCGCCGATGCGGTGATCCATCAGGCCACCGCGTTGCGCAATGCGAAGGTGCAGCGCCGGATTCCGGCCGACGATCCGACCAGCCTGCTGCGCACGGTCGGCACCGCCGATCTGCTCGATGCGGCCGAGGTGGTGGGTGCGAGACGGTTCCTCACGCAGTCGCTGATCCTCGGGTACGGGTATCACGACCACGGCGAGCGGCTCGTCACCGAGCGCGATCGGTTCGGGGTGTACGACGGCGGGGTGGCCGACGAGGTGGTTCGCGCGTGCGTTTCCGGTGAGCAGCAGGTGTTCGACGCCCCCGGTGTGGAAGGGATCGCGTTGCGGTACGGGCTGTTCTACGGGCCCGGCGCGTTCAGTGACTTGTTCGCGGACATGATGCGCAAGCGCAGTCCGGTCGGGCCGCTCGGTTCCGGGGGTGTGAACACCTGGGTCCATGTCGACGACGCGGCCGCCGCGACGGTCGCCGCGCTGGAACGCGGGACAGCAGGTCGCGCGTACAACGTCGCCGACGACAACCCGATCAGCTGGGGAGAGTTCTTCGCCGCGGTGTCGCGTAGTCAGGACACGCCGCGTCCGATTCGGCTGCCCGCGTGGATGATTCGACTGGCTGTGCCCTATATCGGTGCGCTCATGTCGGATACTTCGATGCGCATCTCGAGCGAACTGGCCCATGATGAATTGAGTTGGCGCCCAAGCTATTCCACTGTCGCAGCGGGGCTCGCCTGCTGACGCTGCGGGCTGACGCTCAGCCCGAGCTCGCAGGCTGACACCACAGCCGAGCTCGCCAGCCGACACTCTGGCCGAGCTCGAAAGCCGACACTCCGGGCGGCTCAGCTTGCGGCGCGGGCAGCAACAGCGGCGTGGTCGTGGCCGGGGATCACTTCGATCTCGGCGGGCAGGGCGTGCAGGCGGTGGATGGTTTCGAAGGCCTTGTCGCGGTCGGTGTCGACGAATTCGCCTGGTATCGGAGCTTTTTCGCGAAGCAGGTCGATTTGCAGGGTGCTCCAGACCGCGTCGCCCGCGAGCAGGACGCGGGAACCGTCGTCGACCGCGAGCAGGATGCCGACGCTGCCGGGAGTGTGACCCGGCAGGTCGACGATCAGGACGGAGCCGTCGCCGAAGAGGTCGTGACTGCGGGCGAAGGTGAGGATCGGCGGGCCGTCGAGTTCGTAGAGGTCGAAGGCGCGACCGCGCAGGGGACCGCGGGCGACACCGAGCGGCGTGCGCGAACCGGCCATCGCCCAACGGTATTCGACGGCGGGCACCCGGATCGGGACGAGACCGGGCAGCTCGTACAGGCCGGAGACGTGGTCCCAGTGCAGGTGTGTCGGCAGCACGAAGTCGATGTCGTTGCCGGTGAGGTCGTGTGCGGCGAGCACGTCGGTCAGCGGGTGGATCGGATCGTCGGGGGCGACCAGTTGCGCGGCTGGGAATCCCAGCTCGGGCAGTACCCGCTGGTGTACGCCCGCGCAGATCGCCGGGTCGACCAGGAAGGTGGCGTCGGGGTGGCGGATCAGGAACGTCGACATGGTCAGCCGGGTGGACCGCAGCGTCCGCACACCCTCGGCGACGATCGCCGTCGGCGCGCACAGATCCGCCTGCATCAGCGCGGTCAGCTCAACGGTGTTGTGCGCGGGCGGAACCGGAGCGGACTCGAGCCGGTCGAGAAATGCCTTGTTCGCCCCACGCGGCCAGAGCAGCCGCGGTCCCGTCGCGGCGACAGCGACACAGCAGGCGAGAACAGTCGATAACATCGTCGTGCGCTCACCCATACCTGTCACCGTAGGCGATCCCCCACACCCCGACCACCGGACGAGGTTCGCCCACACCCCGACGACGCCAATTCGGCTAACGCAAACAACATCCGCGTACCGCCCCACCTCCACAGCCCGGGTCGCGTAGGCGGGATGCGTAGCGACCGATGCTCACAGCCCAGGACGGGTAGGCGGGATGCGTAGCGACCTGTGTATACAGCCTGGGTCGGGTAAGCGTGGATGTGTAGAGACCGATGCGTCCACAACCCTGGGTCGGGTAATCACCAGGCAGTCTCTACCAAAGGGGCCCGCCCCGATCTGGACTGACCGGAGGGTGCGACGAAGGAGTACCCGGAGGGAGGGAAGATCGGGGCCCTCCGGGGCCCGCTCGAGCGCGCCAGCGCTCCAAAAACACAGCAAAAAGTACAGCTGACCCGGACCCGGTAAAGCAAATGTCCTGACAGCGCCTCCGAACCAGCGCTCACAACTCAGTCGGTACGGCCCATGAGCCGATCAGTCTCGCGCCGTTCGCGTTTCGTCGGTCGCCCGGCACCACGCTCACGCACTGGCAGGGTCGCGAGGACTTCCTTCGGCGGCGGCGGTGGACTGCGGTCGATCAGGCACTGGGCGGCCACGGGCGGGCCGACGCGCTTGTGAATGATCCGCTCGACGATCACGATGCGTTCGAGCCCGGCGGCACGGACCCTGATCTCGTCGCCGGGGCGGACGGTCAGGGCCGGTTTCGCGGTGACCCCGTTAACGCGCACATGCCCGGCGCGGCAAGCTGCTGCCGCGGCCGAGCGTGTTTTGAACAGGCGCACCGCCCAGGTCCACGCATCCACGCGGGCCTGGGTGTCGGAGTGCTTGGCACTCGAAGGGGCGGGCGTCACCCCTTAGACGATACGACGGGCCGTAACGACGTCGTCGGCGGAGAGCTGGGTGTAGGACACCGGGGTGCCCGACTGCACGGCGTTGAGGAGCTGACCGTTGCCCGCGTAGATACCGACGTGGCCGCCACCGTTGGTGATGACGATGTCACCGGCCTGCAGGTTGTCGAAGGAAACGGGAGCGCCGACGTGCGACTGCTCGAAGCTGGTGCGCGGCAGTTCGACACCGGCCTGGCGGTATGCCCACTGCACGAGACCGGAGCAGTCGAAACTCTGCGGGCCCGCGGCACCCCAGTTGTACTGGGCGCCCAGCTTGCCGCGCGCGGCGTCGAGGGCGATGTTGCCCGCGGACTGCTGCTGCTGCGGCTGCTCGAACGGGACCTCGAAGTGCAGGCTCGGGAGCTGCGGTGCGGCCTGGCCCTGCGGGGCGACCATCGACTGCAGCTGCTTCTCGGCTTCCTGCGCCGGCTGCTCGAGCTCTGGCGGCAGATCGAAGTTTCCGAGACCGGGGATGTTGATCGTGGCGGCCTGCGAAAGCGCGGGCATCGCACCGGTTGTAGCGGCCACCGCACCCAAGACGAGGGCGCCCTTGACGGAATTCGGCAGTCGAGAATCCCGCTGCAAGCTGTGTTTACCCACCGAGACGAGTCTCCGATCTTGCTACTCACCCGCCGCTTCGTCGTGAATCGCGGTGGCGACGACGACTATTCGGCGGTGACCCAATGGCGCCGCTTCTCTGACGAACCGACAGACTCCACTAAGTCACGAGAAGATTACGGCCTGTGATGAGCGCTGTCCAGCGAAGCACGCAAGTTGTTTTCCTCCGACGGGAAAAGCCCAGAACAGGGGCCACGGCACCGGCGTGTCGGCGCGAGTAACGATTTCATCGCCGCCGTCTCGCGGTGCGTTACCGCGTACCCAACGCTCGTTCGAGTTCGTCGATGCGGGTGCGTGCGTCGGCCAGATCGATCTCTAGCCTGCCGAGCATGATCAGCAGCGGTCCGAGCGCGAGCGTGGCGAGCGACTCCGGCGGAGGTTCGCTGTAGCCCTCCTCCACCGTCGCCTCTAGCGTCGCGAGCAGTGCCCGCCGGACCGAGTCGGCCAGATGCGCCCCCTGCGGCAGCGGCCAGGCGGCGACCATTTCGGCGGTGGACCTCGGTTGCTCGGACATCACCCTCCATCTCGAATTCGCGGACATTCTTCTGTTCGCTAGCAGTATCTAGGACACGACGCAGAGTTACCGAGATTCTCCGGTGCGCACGCGCTACGGTTATCCGGCATGGACCCCGTGCGCAATCCGTATGCACCCGGCGCCGGCCAGCGTCCGCCCGAATTGGCCGGGCGCGGCAAACAACTCGCCGCGTTCGACATCGTGCTCGAGCGCATCGCGCGCGGTCGCCCGGAACGCAGCGTGATGCTCACCGGCTTGCGCGGCGTCGGAAAGACCGTGCTGCTCAATCAACTTCGCTCCGCCGCCATCTCGCGCGGCTGGGGCACCGGCAAGATCGAGGCGAGGCCCGACCAGGATCTGCGCAGGCCGCTGTCCTCGGCACTGCACATGGCGGTGCGCGCGGTCGCGATGAATGCCCGCAATGCCGAACAGGTCGACGATTTCCTCGGCATCCTCAAGGCCTTCGCCCTGCGCGCCACCGCGGACAAGGGCATGCGCGAACGCTGGCAGCCCGGCATCGACGTGCCCGCGGTGACGGGTCGCGCCGATTCCGGCGATATCGAGATCGACCTGATCGAGCTGTTCAAAGAGGCTGCCGCGCTTGCCGCCGACATCGGCGTCGGCATTGCCGTCTTCATCGACGAAATGCAAGATCTCGGCCCGGCCGATGTGTCCGCGATCTGCGGCGCCTGCCACGAACTGAGCCAGGACGGCGCACCGCTGATCGTCGTCGGTGCGGGTCTGCCCCATCTGCCCGCGGTGCTTTCGGCCTCGAAAAGCTACTCCGAGCGACTGTTCAGCTATCACCGCATCGATCGTCTCGACCGCGAGTCGGCCGACCTCGCGCTGATCGCGCCCGCCGAACGCGAGGACGTGAAGTTCACCGAAACGGCGCTCGATTCGCTCTACCAAAGAGCCGATGGCTACCCGTATTTCGTGCAGGCCTACGGCAAGGCGGCCTGGGATCAGGCACCAGACAGCCCGATCACCGCCGAAGACGTGGCGGTGGCCTCCCCCGCCGCCGAAGAGGAACTGGCGGTCGGGTTCTTCGGTTCCCGCTACGAACGCGCGACGCCCGCCGAGCGCGAGTACATGCGCGCGATGGCCGATCTGGCGGGCGACGACGCGCCGGTCGCGACCTCGGCCGTGGCCGCCGAGCTCGGGCGCAAGCCTGCGTCGGTGTCGCCCGCGCGCGACGGCCTGATCAAGAAGGGCCTCATCTACTCGGCCGAACGCGGCACGATCGGCTTCACCGTCCCCCATTTTGGCCGCTATCTCCGGAGCGTATGAGTTTCTTCCCGTTTCTAGACCCTCTACTAGAAATCGGAATAGATACCTGCGAAGCCGCATCTCGACAGTCGTCTACAAATTTCTAGTGAAATATCTAGAAACCAGAAGATTTTCCTGAGTAACGGTGCGAGCCCGCCCGGGATCGGTTGCGCATCGGGTGGATAACGCGAGGGTTGAGCGGTTAACGTGCTGGAAACCTACTCCGAAAACACCAGCAGGAACCCGCCACCCGAGGCGCGTCCCGCCGGACGGAGGAGGCCGCAATGTCGAAGACCTTCCCTAGCACCGACAGCGGTCGCCGCTGCACTGTCGTCACCGATGACGGTGTGCCGATCGCGGTCCGCAGCTTCGGCGCCGCCGACGCGGCCCTGACCGTCGTCTTCGTCCACGGCCACTGCCTGCACACCGAATCCTGGTCGTTCCTGCGCGAACACCTGCTGCGCGACGGGGATGCCGACACCCGCATGGTCTTCTACGACCACCGCGGCCACGGCGAATCCGGGCACGCCCACCACGACACCTACACGATCGACCAGCTCGCCACCGATCTCGACGCGGTGCTGCGCGCGGTCGCGCCGACCGGACCCGTGGTGCTGGTCGGGCATTCGATGGGCGCGATGGTGGTGCTGGCCTACGCGCGCCTGTACCCCGAGGCCATCGGCGAGCGGGTTGCCGGGATCGGCCTGATCGCCGGCGCCGCGGGCGGGATCACCGAGGTCGGCCTGGGTAGGCTGCTCAACCGGCACGCGGTGGCCTCGCTGCAGCGCGCCGTCGTGCACGCGCCTCGGGTAATGCAGGCGTCGAAGCGCTTGTCCCGCTGGGTCTTCGGGCCGTTGATCCGCGAGGCGAGCACGGGTACCCGGCGGGTGAATCCGCGGGTCGCGGCCATCGCCACCGCCGTCCTCAACGAGACCGCGCTGCTCACCATGTCGGGGTTCCTGAGCTCGCTGCTCGAGTTCGACGAGGCGCACACCCTCCCCCGCTTCGGCGACCTACCCGCGCTGGTCCTGGCCGGTTCGGCCGATCTCATGGTGCCGTTCGCACACTCGGTGGTGCTGGCCTCGCAGCTGGCGGGCGCGGAGTTGGTGCGGATCGAGGGCGCGGGTCACAGCGTGATCCTCGAACGCGCGGAGGAGGTGGCGCATTCGATCACCGCGCTGCTCGACCGGGCGAGCGCCGGGATCCGTGTCAGGTACGCCGTCGCCGGGTAGGGCGAACAGTTACCCGACGGCAATCCTGTGATCCCCCACAACAACGGGCGTAAACCGAAAAGATCCGTTATTGTGGTGGAGATCACGATGTGTGGTGAGTCACACACTCGGTGCAGTGCGGCCCGGGGACTTTACGGGCGTACCCGTGATCCGGCGAGTCGGTATGCCCGCCATATACCCAGGAGGTAACGATGACACGCAGCGATATTGCGGAACTGCGCTACGCGGTCGGCCAACTCCGGCAATCGATCGGCGCACTGCGTTCCAACTACGGCGATGCGGGCGCAATCCGCCGCCTGGAGAACGACCTGGAGCGGCTCGTCATCGACGCCGAGGATTTCGAACAGGAACCACCGCCGGAACTGGCGGTCCCCCGCAGGTCGGAGCCGATCTACGTCCCCGACAGCAAGTCGGATGAAGCAGCCTGGATGGGCGCCCAGGACGAGGGGTTGGGCTTCCACTCCCGCCCGCGCACGAAGTAAGGCTTGATCACCGGCGCGACGGCCCTGCGAACAGGGTCGTCGCGCCGACCTGTGTACACCTGACACACCCTCGGCCGACTCGGCAGGACGCGCTGCGACCGTTGCCTACATCCCGGTTCGGGTGGATGCGCAGCGACCATCGACGTTCTACATCCCAGGTCGAGTGGATGCGCAGCGACCATCGACGTTCTACATCCCAGGTCGGGTCAACAAAGAATGCGTAGCGGCCGATGCGCTGACAACCCTGGGTCGGGTAATCACCAGGAAGTCTCTACCAAAGGGGCCCGCCCCGATCTGGACTGACCGGAGGGTGCGACGAAGGAGTACCCGCAGGGAGGGAAGATCGGGGCCCTCCGGGGCCCCGCTCGAGCGCGCCAGCGCTCCAAAAACACAGCAAAAAGTACACCTGCCCCGGACCCGGTAACTCGCCAGCCAAAACCACCCGGACTCGGTACAGCCCGATCCGAACTCAAGCCCGGTGTCGACCGAGCCTGCGTGTCCGAGACCCATGGAACCGAGCCCCCCGAGGCACTTCGACCGGCTCGTCGACCTCCGCCGATTCGAACAGTGCCGCGATCCCGTGGTCGTGGCCGAGGGCGATGGCCTCCAGCCCGTAGCGACCGCCGGTGCGGCCCAGTTCGTGCAGCATCGTCGTCATGATCCGCAGGCCGGTGGCCCCGACCGGGTGGCCGAGCGCGATGTCGGAACCGTTCACGTTGAGCCGGTCGAGTGGGTCGAGTTCCCATTCGGTGGCCAGCGCGAGCACCTCCACCGCATAACCCTCGTTGATCTCGAGCAAGTCGATCTCGTCCAGGGTGCAGCCGGTCCGCCCGAGCAGTTTCGACACCGCGGGCGCCGCCCCGAGTCCCGGCCCCTCACTGTCGCACCCTGCCGCCGCCCATCCGGCGAGAAACGCCATCGGGGTCAGCCCGAGCTCGCCGAGCCGGTCCTCGGCCACGACCAAGCACGCGGATGCTCCGAGCCGATGCGTACTCATGTTCCCGACCGTCACCACGCCGTCGGCGAGTAGGGGGCGCAGGCCGGCGAGGGTGTGTGTCGACAGGTCGTCGCGGACACCTTCGTCACGGGTGATCTGGTGGTCGCCGTATCCGGCCGCGACGCCGACCACCTCGGCCGCGAACGCACCCTGCCGCCAGGCGCGGGCCGCCTTGCGATGGCTTGCCACCGCGAACTCGTCGGCGGCATTGCGATCGATCCCGTAGTAGTGCGCCAGGTGCTCGGCGTTGTGCAGCCCAGCGGTTCCGCCTGGCAGTCCCGGCACGGACGACGCGCATTCGACCCCACCCGCGACCACCACATCGGCGGCACCGGTCTGCACCATCATCGCCGCGGTGATCACCGCCTGCAGGCCGCTGCCACCGTGTTTGTCGGTGATGAAACCGGGTACAGCGAAAGGTAATCCGGCACCGCGCGCGGCGAGCGAACCCACCGCGGGCACATCGGAGAGACCACCGTCGATACAGGCCATGGCCACGTCTTCGATGCGTAGCGGGTCGATCCCGGAGCGTTCGATCACGGCCGATAACACCGTGGTAGCCAGCCATTCGGCGGGCATACCCGACAGCGCACCACCCTCGACGCCGCTGGGCGTGCGAACGGGTGCCACGATCGCGGCTCTTCTCATTACGCGTCACGCTCCTCTCCCCGGCGGGGGATTACCTGTCACAGGTCACCACAGGTTTGTTGCACGGGCATGACACGTCGTCACCGACGTCACGGCTGTGATCGAGATCACCGCTATGTGCGGCGACCGAGTGCGTGAGACCCGGCGCGAGCGGCGCGAACACAGGCGTATGGTGCTCCACATCACAATCCATCGCGGTGGGTAATGATCACTCCCCGCCGACCCGAAGATCAGCGAGGCATCCACCGTGAGTGCCGCACCGACCGCCTCCCCCGCATCGCACTCCGCGGGGACCGGCGTCTTCAGCCGAACACGTGCCCGCATCTCCGCGCGCACCCTCCGCACCGACCGCTGGTGGCTGCCGCCGCTGTTCACCGCGCTCGGACTCTTCGCGTTCGTCACTTACGCGACGATCAGATCCTTTGTGCGCACAGCTTATTGGGTACCCGAGTTCCACTATCTGACCCCGTTCTACTCGCCGTGTCTGAGCGACTCGTGCGTGCCGGGCTCGGCTCATTTCGGCACACCCTTTCCCGAGCTGCCGATGTGGATCCCGCTGGGTTTCGTGGTGTTGCCGTTCCTGCTCGGCTTCCGGCTGACCTGCTACTACTACCGCAAGGCCTACTACCGCTCGGTGTGGTTCTCCCCGCCTGCCTGCGCGGTGGCCGAGCCGCACGCGCGCTACACGGGCGAGTCACGGTTGCCGTTGATCATCCAGAACTCGCACCGCTACTTCTTCTACGTGGCGCTGGTTGTCACGCTGATCAACACCTATGACGCGATCACCGCGTTCCACGGCAGCAGTGGCGGTTTCGGTTTCGGCCTCGGCAATGTCGTGTTGCTGGTCAATGTGATCGGGCTGTGGGCCTACACCCTGTCGTGTCACTCGTGCAGGCACATCGTGGGCGGCAAGCTCAAGAACTTCTCCGCCCACCCGGTGCGGTACTGGTACTGGACCCAGATCTCCAAGCTCAACACCCGCCACATGGCGCTGGCCTGGACCACTCTCGGCACCCTCGTGCTCACCGACTTCTACGTGATGTTGGTTGCGAGCGAAACCATTTCGGACCTGCGGTTCGTCAACTGAGCCGTAACAACGCGAGGAGCTCGAATTCCAATGTCAGAGGTTGAACGGCACGACTACGACGTCGTGGTGATCGGGGCGGGCGGCGCGGGTCTGCGAGCCGTGATCGAGGCTCGCGAACAAGGGCTTTCGGTGGCGGTGGTGTGTAAGTCGTTGTTCGGCAAGGCACATACCGTGATGGCCGAGGGTGGTTGTGCGGCGTCGATGGGCAATGCCAACGACAAGGACAACTGGCAGACGCATTTCAAAGACACCATGCGCGGCGGCAAGTTCCTCAACAACTGGCGCATGGCCGAACTGCATGCCCAGGAGGCGGCCGATCGGGTGTGGGAGCTGGAAACCTATGGGGCACTGTTCGATCGGACGCCCGACGGCCGGATCAGCCAGCGCAACTTCGGCGGCCATACCTACCCACGTCTCGCCCACGTCGGCGACCGGACGGGCCTCGAACTGATCCGCACGATGCAGCAGAAGATCGTGTCGCTGCAGCAGGAGGACTACGCCGAGACCGGCGACTACGAGGCCAGGATCAAAGTCTTCGCCGAGTGCACGATCACCGAATTGCTCACCGACGCAGGCGCAATCGCGGGCGCGTTCGGTTACTGGCGCGAATCCGGTGGGTTCGTGCTGTTCAAGGCACCGGCTGTCGTGCTGGCCACCGGCGGAATCGGCAAGTCCTACAAGGTGACATCGAATTCCTGGGAGTACACCGGCGACGGGCACGCACTGGCCCTGCGCTCCGGCGCGACGCTGATCAACATGGAATTCCTGCAGTTCCACCCCACCGGCATGGTCTGGCCACCGAGCGTGAAGGGCATCCTCGTCACCGAAGGCGTGCGTGGTGACGGCGGCGTGCTGAAGAACTCCGAGGGCAAGCGGTTCATGTTCGACTACATCCCGCCGGTGTTCAAGGGCCAGTACGCCGAAACCGAGGAAGAAGCCGATCAGTGGTTGCGCGACAACGATTCCGCGCGCCGCACCCCCGACCTACTCCCCCGTGACGAGGTCGCGCGCGCGATCAACGAAGAGGTGAAGGCAGGCCGCGGCACCGAGCACGGCGGCGTCTATCTCGACATCGCCTCCCGCATGCCCGCCGACGAGATCGTGCGTAGGCTGCCGTCGATGCACCACCAGTTCAAGGAACTGGCCGATGTCGACATCACCGCCGAGCCGATGGAAGTCGGGCCCACCTGCCACTACGTGATGGGCGGGATCGAGGTGAACCCCGATACCGGCGCGGCGGTCGTGCCCGGATTGTTCGCTGCCGGTGAGTGTTCCGGGGGGATGCACGGTTCGAACCGGCTCGGCGGCAACTCGCTCTCGGACCTGCTGGTGTTCGGTCGCAGGGCTGGGCTCGGTGCTTCGGCGTATGTCCAGCAGCTGACGGCCAAGCCGGTACCGGCCGAGGCCGATGTCGATGATGCGGTGAAAACCGCACTGGCACCGTTCGATTCGACCGCTGATGAGACCGGCGAGAACCCCTACACCCTGCACTCCGAACTCCAGCAGACGATGAACGACCTGGTCGGCATCATCCGCAAGGAGCACGAGGTGCGCGCGGCGATCGACAAGCTGAACGAACTGCGCGCCCGCTACGCGAACGTGACGGTGGCGGGCAAGCGCCCCTTCAACCCCGGCTGGCACCTGGCTCTCGACCTGGCCAACATGCTGCTGGTGAGCGAATGTGTCGCTCAGGCAGCGCTTTTGCGCACCGAGAGCCGTGGCGGGCACACCCGCGACGATCACCCCGGCATGAACCCGGACTGGCGCAACAAGTTGCTGGTCTGCGCGGCCGCACCCGGTTCGCGGGCGCAGATCCCGGATGTCACCGTGACTCCCGCCGATCAGACGCCGATGCGCGACGACCTGCTCGCCCTGTTCGAAGTGAGCGAGCTCGAAAAGTACTACACCGAGCAAGAATTGGCTGAGCACCCGACAGCCGAGGGAAAGGCGTAACCATGGGATACGACGCCCGGTTCCGGGTCTGGCGCGGCGACATCGACGGCGGTCAGCTCGAGGACTACACGGTGGCGGTGAACGAGGGCGAGGTGGTGCTCGACATCATCCATCGCCTGCAGGCCACCCAGACCCCCGACCTCGCGGTTCGCTGGAATTGCAAAGCGGGCAAGTGTGGTTCGTGTTCGGCGGAGGTGAACGGGCGCCCGCGATTGCTGTGCATGACGCGGATGTCGACGTTCACGCCGGAGGAAGTCATCACCGTCACCCCGATGCGGACCTTCCCGATCATCAGGGACCTCGTCACCGACGTCTCGTTCAACTACGAGAAGGCAAGGGAGATACCGTCGTTCGCGCCACCGGCCGGTCTCGCGCCGGGCGACTACCGGATGAAACAGGTCGACGTGGAGCGCTCGCAGGAGTTCCGCAAGTGCATCGAGTGCTTCCTGTGCCAGGACACCTGCCATGTGGTGCGTGACCACGAGGAGAACAAGCCCGCCTTCGCCGGTCCGCGCTACCTGATGCGCATCACCGAGTTGGAGATGCATCCCCTGGATACGCGCGATCGACGCGAAATGGCCCAGGAGGAAGCAGGTTTGGGCTACTGCAATATCACCAAGTGCTGCACCGATGTGTGCCCCGAGCACATCAAGATCACCGATAATGCGCTGATTCCACTGAAGGAACGGGTGGTGGATCGCAAATATGACCCGATTGTCTGGCTCGGAAATAAACTTTTCCGACGCTGAAACATACTGACGCTGCGAACTGTTGATGCTGCGGGTTGCGAAACCCGCAGCATCAGCTGTCTATAAGACAGCGACAGTCCCCATAGCGACTGATCCGACCAGTAATCCGATGAACAGCGCCGACAGCAACGAGCCGGTGAGTACGAAGATTCCGACCGCCGATACTGCGAAAAGCAGGACCACGATCAGGCGTTCCACCCCGTCCTCAGGCGCTAGCCTCCGGTACCGGGGTGGCATCTTCTTCAACCCTCGGTCCATATACCTGGTCTACCCGACCAGGCACCGCACCAAACCACGCCCTACGGCGAAAAATTATCGTTCTGTGATCTAAGGACGGTCGAACTCGCCGTCGTGCACGCCCGCGGTGAAGGCTGTCCATTCACCAGGGGTGAAGATCAGCACCGGGCCGTCGGGGTTCTTGCTGTCGCGCAGCGCGACGTATCCGTCGGCCAGCATGGCGACCTCCACACTGCCCTCGGCCGAGCCCGCACGCAGCCAGGTGGCGCCCGCGGTGTCGATATCGCGCTTGGTGTTCACGCGAAGACACCGGTGTCGATGCCGCGGGTGAACGCGTCCCAGCTGGCGCCGTCGAAGACCAGCGCGGGGCCCGCGGGGTTCTTGCTGTCACGCACCCCGACCTGCCCACCGAACAGGAAAGCAACTTCGACGCAATCCTTGCCCGCACCGCTACGAGTGCTCTTGAACCAGTGTGCGTCGACGAGATCGAAACTCATGCCACATACTCCTTCGCGACCTGCCGGAGCAGGTTTCTACTCGACTGGATATCCAACGCGACGCGCTGGAGGGATTCATGAGCCCGGTCGTACCTTCGAACATCCGCGCGTCGTTCCAGGTAGAGGTCGCCGGTGAAGCCTTCGGCGTACACCACCGGCGGTTCGACCGGTTGCCCCTTGCCGTCGGTACCGAACTCGAGAACCGTGAAAGGTCCGGTGGAGACTCCGAGTGGAACACCGGCGACAAACGGCATGATGCGCAATGCCACATTACTTCGGGTACTCGCGTCGGCGAGGTGTCGCAACTGCGCAGCCATCACCTTTGCATCACCCACGACGCTGCGCAATACCGATTCGTGCAGAACCACGTCGATCTCGGCCGGCGAATGCTTGCGGGTGATCAACGCCTGGCGTTGTAGTCGCAGCGCGACCCGCCGATCGAGCTCGTCGACCGAATCCTGGGGAAAGCCCAGATGATTCAGCGCCCGCGCGTATTCCGCGGTCTGCAGCAGACCGGGGACCAGCTCGGACTGATAGGCGCGCAACCGATGCGCCGACGCCTCCAAACCCACATAGATATCGAAGTTCTCGGGAATCAGATCGCCGTAAGCGTGCCACCAGCTCTTGACAGCGGCCTGCTGCGCGAGGCCGGTGAGACCGTCGGCGAGGTGTTCGGGAATGCCGTAGATCCGGCACAGTTCGTGGATATCGATGGTGCGAATACGGTCGGCCTGCCCCTTTTCCAGTCGCTGCAGGGTGCTGGCACCCCATTCCATCAGCCGGGCCGCTTCGGCGATGGTCAGCCCGGCCTGCGTGCGCCAATCACGCAGGTAGCGGCCGAGTTGACGACGTGGCAGGGTCGAGGAGACACCGTGCCCGTCTGTTCCGTTCGATGCGATCGCTGCCACAGCCCCACTCCTTCTGTGTCGCACATCCGCGCCGAGCCCCACTGCGAGGATGGATTTCGTCCACTGTGGGGAATCCTGCACTCCCCCTTGGATGTTGTGCTGGGAATTCACGGTAAATCTCGCGAAGGCCGCGTGTACTCACCGTTAGCCGGGTGTTTGCGTGCTGTGCTTGGTTCATGCAATTGAGCGAAGTGAACATGCGCGTCGCCACAGCACTGCTGAGTTGCTCTACCGATCCGGGACCGATGGATCCCGAACAAGCCCATGCCGCAATGCAATTGCACCTCGACTGCACGGTCGAAGTGTGTCGGGTGCGCAGGCGCGCCCGCAACACCCTCGTCGAAGCAGGCCGCTGCGTGCTGGACGCGCGCGCCACGCGTTAGTGGTGGCGGTGATCGGTGATCGGGTCGCGCGGGCCGAACTTCGGTTTGTGCGCCTGGCCGCTCAGGCCGAGGAGTCGTACCGCGCGGTAGCGGTGGGGTTGTAGCGGGCGCAGGTATTCGATCATCGCGTCGTCGTCGATCGGGTGGCCGAGCAGGCTCCAGCCGACCACGGCGGCGAGGTGGTAGTCGCCCACCGAGAGGGCGTCGGCGTCGCCGAAGGCGCGTTGCGCGGTCTCGGCCACCGTCCACACGCCGATGCCGGGCAGGCTGCGTAAACGTTGCGCGGCCTCGGTCGGGTCGAGGGTTGCCGTGCGTTCGATCGAGTCTGCGACCCTGGCGGCGCGCACGATGGTCTGTGCGCGTTGCGGGCCGACATTGGCTCGGTGGTACTTCCACGACGGGATCAGTCGCCAGGTCTCGGCGTCCGGTGCGACCATCAGGCCGGTCGGGGCCGGGCCGGGGGCTTTCGTGCCGAACTCGCGGACCAGGGTGCGCCAGGAGGCGAACGAGGCCTTCGTGTGCACTTTTTGTTCGAGGATGGCGGGGACCAGCGACTCCATCACCCGGCCGGTCTTCAGCA
The DNA here is from genome assembly GCF_042749305.1 of Nocardia sp. NPDC058705. Taxonomy (NCBI): domain Bacteria; kingdom Bacillati; phylum Actinomycetota; class Actinomycetes; order Mycobacteriales; family Nocardiaceae; genus Nocardia; species Nocardia sp. NPDC058705. The sequence continues at coordinate 142,158 of NZ_JBHYRN010000012.1, forward strand.
TGCGCAGGCCGGGGACGGTGCGGTGGGCTTCTTTGAGCTTGGGGTGTTCGGGGGAGAAGTCGTCCAGGTTCTCCTCGAGGCAGAGCATGGTCTCGAGGTCGGCCAGGAATTCTTCGGCGCCGGGGCCCCAGGCGCGAGCGGTGGCGCCGTCACGGCCGTCCTGGGTGAGGCGGTAGGTGACCACACCGGTGGGCATGCGCGAGGCGTGCCAGTGGGCGCCGTCGGGGGTGATGTGGTGGCAGGGGTCGCCGCCGCCGCGACGCAGGGGTTCGACGGTGATGGCGACGTCGAAGGGTCGGCTCGACCGGACCGTTCTGGACAGACCGGCCAGGTCCTGGTCCAGGGTCTGGTCACGCACTCGACCATTGTGCGCCTGTGATCGGCGTCCCCCCACCGCCGACCTCGCGCAACATGGGTTCCGGTGAGCTCGCCGATCACCGCAGCTCGAGCAGGTACCTGGCCAGGTGGACGCCGCGGACATCGGCCAGCTGGGCGGCTTGGGTGCGGCAGGAGAAGCCGTCGGCCAGGAAGATCGTGTTCGGCGCGGCGGTTCGTAGGGCCGGGAGCAGGGCGTTTTCCGCGACCGCGACCGAGACTTCGTAGTGGCCCTTCTGCATGCCGAAGTTGCCTGCCAGGCCGCAGCAGCCTGCGAGTTCCTTGACCGTCACTCCCATGGTCTCGAGGATTCGGCGTTCGGCTTCGAAGCCGCCGACGGCGTGCTGGTGGCAGTGGGGTTGGACGATCACCGTGTCCTGTGGGCGCCGGGGTGGTTGCCAGGTGGGGTGGTCGAGCAGGAACTCCGCCAGGGTGCGGACCGAGGCCGCGACCTGTTTCGCGCGGGGGTCGTGGGGGAGTAGTTCGGGGAGGTCGGCGCGCAGGGTGGCGGTACAGGAGGGTTCGAGGCCGATGATCAGGCCGCCTGCGGTTACGTGGTCGGAGACCGCGTCGAGAGTAGCGCGTAGGCGGGTGCGGGCGCCGTCGAGTTGGCCGGTGCTGATCCAGGTGAGGCCGCAGCAGACTTTGGTGTTCGGGATGGTGACCTTGTAGCCGAGCTGTTCGATCAGTTGGATTGCGGCTAGGGCGTTTTCGGGGTCGAAGGTGTCGGTGAAGGTGTCGATCCACAGCATCACTTCCCGTGCGTGCGGATTGCCGACTACGGCCGGCCCGACGCCATGGCTTCGGGCCGAGTCGAGATCGTATGCGGCGGAGGTGATCCCGTCCGATGCGTGAGTGTCGGTTCGGTCCAGCACTTTCCAGAGCCGCGAGCCACGATCGGAGGCGGTCTCGACCGCAGCACGGGTGCCGTTTCGGCCCGAAATTTTCCAGATCCGGCGCAGCGATGTAGGGGCGAGTCGCGGTGCCGCGCGTCTGGGGTCGATTCCGGCCAGACGCATGCCAGCTCGGCGGAGGTGCGGACGGGAAGCCAGGGCGTTGGCGAGGCGGGGGAAGCGTTGCGCGATGGTGAGCCAGCGTGGGAGTTGGCCCAGGACATAGTGATCCAGCGGACGGAGGCGGTTTCGGTAGCGGCGGTACAGTGCCTCGGACTTGTAAGTCGCCATGTCGACGCCGGCGGGGCAGTCGGAGGCGCAGGCTTTGCAGGACAGGCAGAGATCGAGGGATTCCTCGACTGCCGGTGCGCGCCAGTCGAGTTCACCGCGCACGACCTCCTGGAGCACTCTGGCGCGGGCGCGGGTGGTGTCCTTCTCGTCGGCGGTGGCCAGATACGACGGGCACATGAAGCCGCCGGACGTGCGAGTGTCCGCGCGGCACTTGGCGATTCCTACACATCTGTGCACAGCTGTGGATAAATCGCCGGAGTCTGTGGACAGGGCGAAACCTCGCGCGGGGAACGGTGCGAGACCGGCTACGCGCAGGTCGGCGTCCACGGGGTTCGGGGCGACGAGGACGCCGGGGTTGAGGATGTTGCCGGGGTCGAAGAGGGATTTGAAGCCCGAGAACGCCGCGCGGGCGGCCGGTGAGTACATGACTTCGAGGAGTTCGGATCTGGCTCGGCCGTCGCCGTGTTCACCCGAGAGTGAGCCGCCGTGGCGCACAACTAGTTCGGCGGCATCGAAGAGGAAGGTGCGGAAGCGTTGGGGGGCGTCGGCGATCGGGAAGTCGAGGCGGACGTGGATGCAACCGTCGCCTATGTGGCCGTAGAGCAGACCGGTTACGTCGTATTCAGCGGTGAGCGTGGCGAATTCGCGGAGATAGGTGCCCAGATTCTCCGGTGGGACGGCCGCGTCTTCCCAACCCGGCCAGGCCGGATTTCCGTCAGGCGTTCGACCCGCCAGACCCGCGCCGTCGGCTCGGATACGCCAGAGCGCCGCCGCGGCAACAGAATCGGTAACTATTCGGTGGTCATCGGCATTGCTTGTCGCGCAAAGCAGTTCGGCTGCAGCCAATGCTTCGGCCGGGGTTGCTCCCGCAGTTTCGACGAACAGCCATCCGCGGCCTCGCGGTAGTTCGGGCACGGTTCCCCTGTGCGCGCGGACTACATCGACCAAGCCCGCATCAATGCCCTCCACCGCGATCGGCGCGCATCTGACCACAGCGGCGATATCGTCTGCGGCCGAAGCGATATCGGCGTATCCGAGGACCGTCAGTACCGTTGCCGCGGGTACCGGCGTGAGCGCGACATCTGCTTCCAGAAGTAGTCCACAGGTTCCTTCGGAGCCCACGAAAGCCTTCGCGACCGACGAACCATGTTCCGGCAGCAGATGTTCCAGACCATAGCCGGATGCCTGTCGATCGAAGCGACCGAGTTCGGTGCGCAGGACAGCCAAGTTCGCAGTGGTGAAATTCGCCAGACCGGGCACTGCGGTCAGGTCGGTGCCGAGCGTCCGCCGTTGCCCCGTACCGTCGAGAATGCGCAGTTCACGCACGGTATCGGCGGTGCGCCCCCAGGCCAGCGCATGCGGTCCGCAGGCATTGTTGCCGATCATTCCGCCCAACGTGCAGCGATCCTGCGTCGACGGATCGGGCCCGAACCGCAGCCCGTGCGGTCGCAGCTTGCGCTGCAGTTCCGACAGCACCACCCCCGGCTGCACCGTGGCCGTTCGCGCCTCGACATCGACCGCGCGCACCGCCTTCATGTGCCTGCTGAAATCCAGCACGACCCCCGGCCCGATGGCATTGCCCGCGACCGAGGTGCCCGCGCCGCGAGCGGTGACCGACAGCCCGTTCTCACGCGCGAAGACCACGGTCGCGGCGACATCATCATCGCCCTGCGGAAACACCACCATCGCGGGCCGAACGCGGTAGTTGGACGCGTCGGAGGAGTACTCGACGCGCCTACGCACCGACGCGTCGACCGTGCACCCGACCCGCGCACGCACGGCATCGGCAAGCCGTTCCACACTCCGATCATCGTCCACCCTGTGAGCCTATGCGCGTCCCGTAGACCCCAGATCCGCCATGACAGCACCCAGCCACACCGCACACCCCTGTTCCGCCATGACCACACCCCCAGCCATACGACGCACCCAAAGTCCGCCATGACCGCACTCTCAGCCACAACGCACACCCCAACCCCGCCATGACCGCACTCCCAGCCCCGCACGACCCGACCTCGAGGAGGGTCCCGCCACGCAGCGGCGGTAGCGGCCCCCCAGGGGCCGCGCTCGAGCGCGCCAGCGCTCCAACAAACACAGCCTCTTGCACTAAACCTTTGTTGAGGTTTTAGTGTCGGTGGGCAGGAGTTCAATGGGTGGGGAGCCTCGAGGAGAGTGGCAGTGAGTATCGAATCAGTGGCATACAGCCAGATGTACCGGCGGGCGAACGCCCCCGAAGACCTGCGCCCGTTCAGCATGGTGACGGCACGGCGGATCCTGCGGTTCGCGCAGCATCACCGGCGGCGGATCAGCGGGTTCCTGCTGCTCAGCGTGCTGGCCGCCGTGCTCGGTGTGGCTACACCGGTGCTGGCGGGGCGCGTGGTGAACGGGATCGTCGACGGTTCCGCGCCACGCACGGTGGTGCTGCTCGCGCTCGCCATCGCCGGTCTGGCCGTCGCCGACGCGGCCCTCGGCATCACCATCCGCTGGCTGTCGGCCCGGATCGGTGAGGGTCTGATCCTCGATCTGCGCACCGCCGTGTTCGATCACGTGCAGAAGATGCCCGTCGCGTTCTTCACCCGCACCCGCACCGGCGCGCTGGTGAGCCGGCTCAACAGTGATGTGATCGGTGCGCAGCGTGCGTTCAGCGACACGCTGTCCGGCGTGATCACCAACCTGGTCACCCTGCTGCTCACGCTCGCCGTGATGCTCAGCATCTCGTGGCAGATCACGTTGCTCGCGCTGGTGCTGCTGCCCGTGTTCGTCATCCCGGCCCGGCGCGCGGGCAACAAACTCGCCGCCATGCAGCGCGAAGCCGCCCAGCTCAACGCGGCCATGAGCACGCAGATGACCGAGCGTTTCTCCGCACCCGGCGCCACCTTGGTGAAGCTGTTCGGCAGGCCGAAGCAGGAGTCGTCGGAGTTCGCGGTGCGCGCCACCCGCGTGCGCGACATCGGCGTGCGTACCGCCATGCTGCAGACCACCTTCGTCACCTCGCTCACCCTGGTCTCCGCGCTCGCGCTCGCGCTGGTCTACGGGCTCGGCGGCTGGTACGCCCTGAAGGGCAGCCTCGACGCAGGCTCGGTCGTCGCGCTCTCGCTGCTGCTCACCCGCCTTTACACCCCGCTCACCGCACTGGCCAGCGCCCGGCTGGAGATCATGTCGGCGCTGGTGAGTTTCGAGCGCGTCTTCGAGGTACTCGATCTGAAGCCGCTCATCGAGGACGCCCCGCACGCCACCCCGGTGCCCGACGGCCCCGTCGCGGTGGAACTGGACGGGGTGAACTTCGGTTACCCGTCGGCCGACAAGGTCTCGCTCGCTTCCCTCGAAGACGTGGCGACGCTGGACAGCCGGGGCGGGGTCGAGGTGCTGCACGAGGTGTCGTTGCGCGCCGAACCCGGCCAGCTCATCGCCCTGGTCGGCTCCTCCGGCGCGGGCAAATCGACCATCGCCCAACTGGTTTCGCGCCTCTACGATGTCGACTCCGGCGCGGTCCGCCTCAACGGCGCCGACGTGCGCGACCTGACCACCGAATCCATCCAGCGCACCGTCGGCCTTGTCACCCAGGACGGCCACCTGTTCCACGACACCATCCGCGCGAACCTGCTGCTGGCCCGCCCGGAGGCGACCGAAGACGAACTGTGGGACGCCCTCGACCGCGCCCGCCTCCACGACCTGGTCACCTCACTCACCGACGGCCTCGACACCGTGGTCGGCGAACGCGGCTACCGCCTCTCCGGCGGCGAACGCCAACGCCTCACCATCGCCCGCCTACTCCTCAAGCAACCGCGCGTGGTCATCCTCGACGAGGCAACCGCATCGCTGGACTCCACCTCCGAAGCAGCCGTTCAAGCGGCGCTGGCCGAGGCCCTGACCGGCCGCACCGCCCTGGTAATCGCCCACCGACTGTCCACCATCCGCGCCGCCGACCAGATCCTGGTCCTGGAAGAAGGCCGCATCATCGAACGAGGCACCCACGCCACCCTCCTCAACGCCGACGGCCGCTACGCCGAGCTCTACCGAACCCAATTCGCCGACGACCCGGTAGCCCCGGCCACCGTCTGATCCACACGGCACGCCGGCCAGGGGCTAACCCCCAGGGTCGGCGTGCCGTGCGACATACGCACGAAGTGGACCGCTACCTGGACCGGCTCAGCTCGTCGATGGGCCGGATCTCCTCCATGGTGCCGATGATCCGTTCTGCCCGGCAACGGCCGTCTGTTGCCCTGTTCTCGGCGCGCCTCCGCCGATGGACTGACCGGAGGGTCCCGGGTTAGAGCTGACTCGTCACTCCTGCGACGAAGGAGTGCCCGGAGGGAGGGAAGGGGTGGAGTCAAGCGCCGAGAACCGCGGCACCAGCCGCCAATGTCTCAGAATTCGTTGGCTACGCCGATGACCGTGCGGCCGGAGTGGGTGCCGTCCTTGATCGACTGGAGGACGGTGCCCACTTCGGTGATCGGGGTGAAGGATTCGATGGTCGAGAGATGCTGGGGGCGAAGCTCTTTGCCGAGGGCGGTCCAGAGGGCGCGGCGCTTTTCGATGGGGAGTTGGACCGAGTCGATGCCGAGCAGGCTCACGCCGCGCAGGATGAAGGGGAGGACGGTGGTGGGGAGGTCGGCGCCGCCGGTGAGGCCGCTCGCCGCTACCGCGCCGCCGTAGCCGATGGCGCTGAGGACGTGGGCGAGGGAGGCGCCGCCGACGCTGTCGACCGCGGATGCCCAGTTGGCCTTGTTGAGCGGGCGGGGCTTGGCGTCGGGGTCGAGGGGGAGCCGGCCGATGACCTCGTTGGCGCCGAGTTCGGCGAGCAGGTCGCTGGCGTCGGTTTTGCCGGTGGAGGCGATGACCTCGAAGCCGAGGCCGGAGAGGATGTCGATGGCGACGGTGCCCACGCCGCCGGTCGCGCCGGTGACCAGGACCGCGCCGTCGTCGGGGGTGAGTCCGTGGTCGAGCAGGGCCTGCACGCTCATGGCGGCGGTGAAGCCCGCGGTGCCGACGGTGGCGGCGTCGCGGGTGTCGAGGCCGTCGAGTTTCACCACCCATTCGGCGGGGACTTTGGTGTACTCGGCGAAGCCGCCGTTGCGGGAGACGCCGAGGTCGTAGCCGTGGGCGATGACCTGGTCGCCGGGGGCGAAGTCGTCGGAATCGGAGGCGATCACCTCACCGGTGAGGTCGATACCGGGCACGATCGGATAGTTGCGAACCACACCGCCCCGCGGCGTGATCGCCAGCAGGTCTTTGTAATTCGCGCTGGAGTAATGGACTTTGATCGTCACATCGCCGGTGCCGAGGAAGTCATCCCCCACCGTTTCGCGCGCAAGCACGATTCCACCGTCGGATTCACGGGCCACCATCGCAGAGAACACAGTTCCGCCTCTCCGGGTAATTCAGCCAGACTTATCGGCGCTACCAGTAGCGACGCGGCCGCCGGATCGACCGAACGTGTGTTGGCCCGTACCCGGCGAGTTACCCATGTACTTACCGAACATAGTTGATCCGCCTACGTCCGGCGACGGTCGTGGATCTGGACAGTTGATCACCATGTACTCGTGCAAGCATCGCGCGAGAAGGATCCTGCACCAGTACATGGTGATCAGATGTCCAGTCGGCTCCGGTTAGGGCGGGAGTAGTTCGAGGCGGACGCCGAGGAGGCGGATGGGGCGGTCGAGGTCGAAGCGGTCGATGATGGCCGAGGCGGTGGCGGTGATGGTGGGGATGTCGTCGGTGGGGGCGGGGAGTTTTTGTTGTTTGCTGCGGGTGTAGAAGGTTTTGGTGCGGACGGTGACCGAGACGCGGGTGCTGATGCGGTGGTGTTCGCGCATTTCCTCGGCGACTTCGGTGGCGATGCGGGCGACTTCGCGGCGGATTTCGTCGGGGTCGGTGAGGTCGTGCGGGAAGGTTTCGGATTTGCTGCGGCCCACGGGGATTCGCGGGGTGGTCGAGAGTTCGGTGTCGCCTTTGCCGTGGCCGAGGACCCACAGGTAGGGGCCGGTGTTCGGGCCGAATTCGGCGGCGAGGCGTTGGCGGTCGGCGGCCATCAGGTCGGCGACCGTCGCGATGTCGAGTTCGGCCATGCGTTTGGCGATTCGGGCGCCGACACCCCAGAGGGCGTCGGTGGGGCGGTGGCCCATGAGGTCGGACCAGTTGGCGGCGGTGAGTTCGAAGATGCCGGTGGCGGCGCCGGGGTCGTGTTCGGGTTCGGCGGAGGTCTTGCCGGTGGACTTGGCGAAACCGGTGGCGAGCTTCGCGGTCAGTTTGTTGTCGCCGATGCCGACCGCGCAGGTAAGGCCGAGTTCGATAATGGCGGTGCGGATTTCGGCGGCGAGCTGCCACGGGTCGGCGTCGGTGGCGACGAAGGCTTCGTCCATCCCCCAGACCTCGACCGCGCCCGCCACCCGGCCCAGCGTCGCCATGATCTCCTCGGAGGCCACCTCGTAGGCGGCCATGTCGACCGGTAGGAAAACACCCTCCGGACACTTGCGCTGCGCCATCTTCAACGCCATCCCCGCCCGCACACCGAAGGCCCGCGCGGGATACGAAGCGCAGGTCACGACCTTGCGAGGCTGGGCGGGATCACCCTCGCCGCCGACGATGACCGGCTGGCCGCGCAGCTCGGGGCGGCGCCGGAATTCCACCGCCGCCTGGAACTGGTCGAGGTCCACATGCAGGAGCCACCGGGGCACAGTTCCGGTTTACCCCATGGCACCGACAATTTGCCCCGACTCTTGCGTCGCCGTCGAAACAGAACTAAATTCTGTCTATGAAGATCCGAGATCGGTTACTGCTCGCCGCCGAGCGGCAGTTCGCCGAACACGGTGTTCTCGACGCCACCTTGAACGACATTCGCGCCACCGCCGAAGCCAGCGTCGGCGCGCTCTACCACCACTTTCCGGACAAGGCCGACCTCTACCGGCAGGTCTGGGCGAACGCGCTCACCGACTATCAGCAGCACTTCTGGGACGCGGTGGCCGACAGCGCCGACGCGCACGCAGGCATCGTGGCCGGGGTACACGCGCACCTGCGCTGGGTGCAGGAAAACCAGTATCGCGCAACGATTCTCACCACCGCGCGCCCGCCCGGTGTCCGCGAAAGCGAGCGCAATGTGGAGTTCTTCACCACAGTCCGGCGCTGGTGGCGGACCCATGCGGGGTACGGCACGGTGCGTGACCTCGAACTGGACCTGGTCTACGCGCTGTGGCTGGGTGCGGCACAGGAATACTCGCGGCAATGGCTTGGTGGCAATATCCGTACCGCGCCAACCGATGTCGCCGCTGAACTCGCCGCCGCCGCGTGGGCGACACTGCGGGCCGACGGCACCGAATAGACACCATGCAGCGCCACGCAACTCGAAGAACGGAACACCCGATGCCGACCGAAGCCACCACCCTCGACCTCGACTTGGCGCGCCAAGTGCTCGCCGCGCAACCGTTCGCCCGTCTGGTCGGCACCGAACTCACCGAATTCGGTGACGGGGCAGCCACTCTCGTGATCGATATCCAGCCCGAACACGGCCAGCAGTTCGGCTTCGTACACGGCGGGGTACTCGCCTACGCCGCCGACAACGCCCTCACCTTCGCCGCGGGCACCGTCCTCGGCCCCAACGTCCTCACCGGCGGCTTCACCATCACCTACCTGCGCCCCGCCCAGGGCGAACGCCTGCGCGTGCACGCCACCGTCCTCGGCGCCACCCGCCGCCAAGCCGTCACCCACTGCGACGTCTACGCCGAAACCGAAGGCGAGGAACCCATCCTCTGCGCCGTCGCCCAGGGGACGACCCGGCGCGTGGAACAAGACCTCGAACGCGGCGAGCCTGAAGATCTCGCCGAGGACGAACTAGACGAGGACGACGACGAAGCCACGGACACACCCGACGCAGAGCCGACCGAGGAACCTGTCACCGACGAGTTCGAAGCGATCGCCCCGAACAAGCCTGCCAACACCCAGGCCTGGTCCATCGTCGCCGCGGAGTAATCAGCGACCAATTCAATGTAATACAAATTGCGTTACACTTGAGACATGGGAGCACTGAACGTTCGAACCGACGAAGCGATGGAGAAGGCGCTGAACATTCTCACCAGCGAGGGCCGCTCCAGATCCGAGGCGGTTCGCTATGCCTTGCTTCGGACCTACAAGGAACTCCTGCTCGAGCAGGCCACCGCCGATGCCGAGCGGCTGGAAAACGATCCGGACGACCGGGCCGAGATGCTCGCGATCCAGCGGTTCATGGGCGTCGCGGAGTGATCTTTCGTGGCGCGATTTACGAGATCAAGGCGATCCCCGGTGCTCGCGGCCACGAACAACGCGGCCATCGGTACTGCGTGATCATTCAGTCTGACCGGTTTCCATCCAGCACGGTGATCGTCGCGATGACCTCGACCGGGGCCGGTCCGGCGGTTTATCGACCCGAAATCGAATTCGATGGCACCAAGACACGGATTCTCACGGACCAGATCTTCACCATCGCGCCCGAACGGCTCGGCGAGTTCAAAGGATCGCTCGAAGGTGTGGAGCTGAGGGATCTGGACCGGGCATTGATGCTGAAGCTCGGGCTGCTCTGATGAGACCGGCGTAATCGCCCACTTCGGCTCGTTTCGGTCAGATATCTGACTGGAGGGACGCGAAGGGGGCGATTACGCCGGTTTCGGTCAGGCGCTGACGGCGAAGGTCTTGCCGTCGGCGGCGGGTTCGGTGATGGGTTCGATGGCGTAGGCCAGGATGTCTGCCACGTCGGCTACAGGGCGGACGGTCAGGGCCGCGAGGACCTCTGCCGGGACTTCGTCGAGGTCCGGTTCGTTGCGGGCCGGGATGAAGACGGTTTTCAGGCCTGCTCGTTGGGCGGCGAGGAGCTTTTGTTTCACGCCGCCGATGGGCAGGACGCTGCCGTTGAGGGTGACCTCGCCGGTCATGCCTACGTCGCCGCGGACCGGGCGGCCCAGTGCCAGGGAGACCAGGGCGGTGACCATGGTGACGCCTGCGGAGGGGCCGTCCTTGGGGACCGCGCCCGCGGGGAAGTGGATGTGGATGTTGCGGTCGAGGACCTTGGGCTCGATGCCGATTTCCTCCAGGTGAGAGCGGACGTAGGTGAGGGCGATCTGGGCGGATTCCTTCATGACGTCGCCCAGTTGGCCGGTCAGGGTGAGGGAGCGTTCGCCCTCGGCGCCGTTGGCTTCGATGTAGAGGACGTCGCCGCCCGCACCGGTTACCGCGAGGCCCGTCGCCACGCCGGGGACGGAGGTGCGCTCCATCGAGTCCGGGGTGAAGCGGGGGCGGCCGAGGTAGTCGGTGAGGTTGTCGAGGTCGACGGTCAGGCTCGTCACCTGACCGGCCGGCTGCGGACCGGCTTCGATGTCGATGACGTTGTCGTACCCGAGTTCCGGGTCGTAGCCGAGCACCGCGCCGTCGCTGAGCGAACCCTTGTCGACAAGGGCAGAGTTCGTGTCGAGCGCGCCACCGACAACAGCGTTACCGAGCGCAGCGTCACTGCCAAGCGTGGCGTCGTCGCCGGACGTGGCGCGATTGCCGACCCCAGCATCGTTGCTAAGCGCGGCGCCATTGCCGAGCGAGGCGTCACTGCCGAGCGTGGCGTCGTTGGCGAGACCGGGTTCGACGTCGCCTACGACAAGGCGAGTTGCTGCCTTGCGCATGGCTTTTGCGACGAGGCGCTCCATTTGGCGCACCCCAGCTTCGCGGGTGTAGTTGGCCGCGATCTCACGCAAAGCCGCGTCGGTGATCGAAACCTCTTCGGAGGTAAGGGCATTGCGTTCCAGCTGGCGGGGGACCAGGAAGTCGCGGGCGATGGCCACCTTGTCGGCTTCGGTGTAGCCGTCGACGGTGATGAGCTCCATGCGGTCGAGCAGGGGGCCGGGGATGGTGTCCATGACGTTGGCGGTGGCGATGAACAGGACGTTGGACAGGTCGAGGTCAAGGTCCAGGTAGTGGTCGCGGAAGGTGTGGTTCTGCGCGGGGTCGAGGACCTCGAGCAGGGCCGCCGCCGGATCACCGCGGAAATCGGAGCCGACCTTGTCGATTTCGTCCAGCAGGACAACGGGATTCATCGAACCCGCCTCCTTCACCGCACGCACGATCCGACCGGGCAGCGCGCCGACGTAGGTGCGGCGGTGGCCGCGGATCTCGGCCTCGTCGCGCACACCGCCGAGGGCGACGCGAACGAACTTGCGGCCCAAAGCCTTTGCGACCGACTCACCCAGCGAGGTCTTACCGACACCGGGCGGCCCGACCAGCACGAGTACCGCACCGGACCCACGTCCACCGACCACTTCGAGCCCACGCGCGGCTCGACGCGAACGCACCGCCAGGTACTCGACCATCCGGTCCTTGACCTCTTCGAGGCCGTGGTGATCGGCGTCGAGCACCGCGCGAGCGGCCGAAACATCGGTGCTGTCTTCGGTTTTCACTGTCCACGGCAGGTCGAGCACGGTGTCGAGCCAGGTGCGGATCCACCCGGATTCCGGGCTCTGGTCGCTGGCGCGCTCCAACCGGCCGACCTCGCGCAGCGCCTCGGCGCGCACGTTCTCGGGCAGGTCGGCGTTCTCCACGCGGGTGCGGTAGTCGTCGGCGCCGTCGGGTTCGTCCTCGCCGAGTTCCTTGCGGATGGCGTTGAGCTGTTGGCGCAGCAGGAATTCGCGCTGCGACTTCTCCATCCCGTCGCGGACGTCTTCGGAGATCTTGTCGGTGACCTCGACCTCGGCGATGTGGTCTTTGATCCACTCGAGCTGACGGGTCAGGCGCGCGGCGACGTCGGGGGTTTCGAGGAGTTCGCGCTTCTGCTCGTTGGACAGGTAGGGGGCGTAGCCCGCGGTGTCGGCGATGGATTCGACGCCGTCGAGCTGGTTGACGATGTCGATGATCTGCCAGGCCTCGCGCCGCTGTAGCACGGCGATGACCAGCTTCTTGTACTCGGCGGCGAGTTCGCGAGTCTTTTCGTCGGGCTCGACGGCCTCGACGGGTTCGGCCTCCACCCACAGCGCGGCACCCGGCCCGGTGACTCCGTGCCCGATCCGCGCGCGGCGCTCGGCCTTCAACACGGCCGCGGGCGCGCCACCGCGCATCCGGCCGACCTGTTCGATGGTGGCGACGACGCCGTAGGACGCGTACCCCTCGTCGAGGCGCGGCGCGACAAGCACCGAACCGGTTTTGGCCGCCTGAGCGGCGTCGATGGCGGCCTGTGCGGATTCGTCCAATTCGATGGGCACGACCATGCCCGGCAGCACGATCGGATCGGTCAGGAACAGCACCGGCAGGTTCTGAGCTGAAGTCATGTCGACCCTTCCAAAGTTGAGCTTTGCTGACTCAACATGGACCCCCGGGTGTTTGTTCCTGCAGGTGCGCCACGTTCACTGACGGCGAAAAACACCTCGGCCTCCCCGGGTTGAGGACCGGGAAGGCCGAGGTGATGGAAGGGCTACCCGGGTTGAGGACCGGGAGGCCGAAGTTGTCTTACAGGTTCGACGAACGGATCCGCTCGGTCGGGGGATCGAACTGACGGCCCGAGGTGGAACCCGCGCTCATGAATCCGAGGACCGCGCCGCCGATGAGCAGCAGGGCGGCAAGGATGCCGAGGATGATCGGCAGGGTCTTGCCGTACAGGTCGAGCTTGTCCAGGCTCTCCTGGGTGACGGCCATCTGCGCGTCGATGGTCTCCTCGTCGAAGACGAGGTGCGACTTCAGCACGGTGACGTCGACCTGGCCCGCGGTGCGGCCGTAGTACATGTGGATGTTCTCGCCACCCTTGAGGACGGCGCCGGTCCTCGGCTCCACCCACACGTCACGGGTGTTGGTGTAGAAGCGGGTCATGGTGACCGGCTCGGTGCCGTCGAGGCCCCACTTGGCGGCGGGCAGGGCGAGCTGATAGGACGGGTGTTTGACGACGTCCCACATGTTCGTCACCGGGATGGTCTGCCGGAAGTGGTACACCGGCACGCCGTTGATCTGCGACTCCTCGACGAAATCGATGTCGTGGGTGGCGCGGGCGTTGAGGTCGAAGTACGGGTACGACTTCTTCTCGGTGCCGATCGGGAAGCGGTACTGCAGGCCGTGGCGCTGCTGCTCGGTGGGGATCTCGGCGCCCGACTTGGGGTCCTGAGCTACAGCGATCGAACCGTTGGGCGAGGCGTCGATCGGCGCGCCGGTGACGCGGTCGATGGTGACGCGGTCGACCGAGGCGGTGAGCAGGCCGTCCTTGGGATCCTGGTCGTCGCGACGCAGGGTCTGGCCCGCCTGGACGGTCATCTCGCTGGAGTCCGAAGGCTCCTCGACCGTCAGGAAGCGCTGCGAAACGAGCGGGACGTTGGTGTTCACCGTGGCCGCACCCTCGGTCGCGGTGAGCGACTTCGCGTCCAGCACAAGGCTTTCCTCGCCGGGAACGCTCTTGGCGACGGTGGTGATGCGCAGGTCGAGCGGGGTCTTGGCGACCTTGCCGACCGTGTAGGTGGGGATCATGACCGCGGCCGCGAGCAGCAGCGCGCCGAGTCCGACGAGGATGCAGGCGATCAGCCTGCGCACGTTGCTCATCGCGAGCCGTACTGCACGTTGCCGAGCAGCGACGAGCCCGGATCACCGGACTCCTCGGGCGCCGGGATCGAATTCTGTTGCGCGCCCGCGGTGATGCCGAAAACGGCAATCACCCCGAGGACCGCGCCGGCCAGGCCGCTGACCAGGCCGGGGACGACAAACTTCATAGATCGAACTCCAATTGCGTGGTGCGAGAATCAGCCGACGGAGAAGAACCCGAGGGTCGGGGCGAACGAGCAGGTCCGGTCACCGTCGGCGGTGGCCGTGGTGAGCGAGCCGGTGATCACGGCGGCGACCCGGCCGGGGCCGGTGTCGGCGATCGCGGACAGGGTGGCCGGGCCGTCGGGGTTGATGCCGGCGGCGTTGGTGAGCGGCTGGGTGCCGGTGCGGCGGTTGTCGAGGTTGACCCACTGCACCGTCATCGGCGGATTCTGCACGGCGGTGGCGCTTTTCGTGCCGAGTGCGGTGAAGACGAAGCCGGTCTGGCCCGCGGCCGGTCCGGGCGGGGGCAGCTCGGCCGGGCCGGGGACGGCCAGCGCGGTGCCGACGGAATCCGAGGTCGGGCCGATGCAGCCCTTGCCGATGGTCGGGTAGAGGAACTGCGCGATGCGCGGGCCGTCGGTGGGCGGCAGTTCGGGTCCGCCGCCGCCGCTGCCGTCGAGGAAGGTGATGACCTTTTCGAGGGTGGCCTTGACCTGCGCGGGGATGCCGGGCGTGGCCAGCAGCACGCGGGCCTGAGCCAGGATCGCGGCCTGTCCGCCGTCGGCGATGGGGCCGGGGGCGGAAATCGCGCCTACGATCGTCGGTGCCAGCGCTGCGAGCGTGCCCGAGGGGACGTTCTCGGCGATGGCGGGGACGCTCGGCTGCGTCGCGGCAGACTGCGGGGCAGCCATCGTGGGCGTGGGTGCCACGAGTGCCGCACCCGCCGCTAGTACGAGGGCGGACAATGCGGTCCGCGATGCTCGAGTGCTCAGCACTGGTCGGCCGTCCTTTGTTCGTTGGATAGATGAAGCGACCCGGAAAGGTCAGTGTTATCCCGGGTTTCAGATACTTTGGAGAGGTGACTACAGCGGACAGGCGGTATGGGGGTCGTACGGTCGTCGCGCGTAAAGCCGAACGACGACTGCGATTCCTGGAAGCAGCGACACGAATTTTCGCCGAACGCGGGTACGCCACGTGCTCGCTCGCTGAGGTGTGCGCGGCCGCGGGCCTGTCCAAGCGGCAGTTCTACGAGGAGTTCGAAACCCGCGAAGACGTGCTGGTCGCGGCTTACGACCGGATCCAGGACGACGCGGCCGCCGCGGTGGGCACCGCGCTGATCGCGCTCGGCTCCACCGATCCCAAGCTCGCGCTGCGGGCCGGTTTCGGCGCGTACCTGGAATCGCTCGGCTCCGACCCCTATCGCGCGCAGGTGGCGCTGATCGAGGTGGTCGGGGTGAGCGACCGGATGGAAAGTCATCGCCGCAACCGTCGGCACGCCTGGTCGGCGTTGATCGAGGGGGCGCTGAACCAAGTCGGCGTGCGGTTGCGCGGGGACGCGCAGTTGACGACCGCGCTGATCACCGGGGCGGTCACGGGCGTGGCGCACGAATGGTTGCTGCGCGAGTCGCGCCCGCCCGTCGACGACCTGGTCGACATGCTCGCCGGGGCGGCGCTGGCGCTGGTCACGTTCGACTGACATCCGGGCAGCCGTCATGGCGCTGGCAAATACTCGTGCCTGCCGCCTGCTCAATCGACTCCCTTTCCAGACATTGTGAGACCGACTGGCTTCACAGTGTGGGCGAGAGTTTGACATATTAGTGACCCAGATCGCAATGGCAGAACTTCTGAGACCGGTGCCACCTGGGGATATCCGGTGACAGCTCGTATCACTCAGTCTGCCATTCGCGGCTCGGCGGCGGTGCCTATTCCTGGACGAACGACCGGTTGCGCGCTCCCTGGAGTGCGGGCGGGCTATCGAGTAGCAACCTGTTCCAGTGTCGAAGGGCATCCGATCAGCCCTTACGGAGAGTGCCGGCGATGAAGCCACCGATGAGGCTGGGGGTCTCGTAGGCGAGGGTGCCGTCGGGTTGCAGGGTGACCGTCGAAGGCTTGCCGTCGTCGACGCAGCCGGGGCCCTTGGTCAGCCTGGCACGGAAGCTGAGGCTGTTCGCGGTGGCCGCGGTGAGGGTCTCCGCACGTTCGCAACGGTCGCGAACGAGGGCGCTGGTGTTGGCCGACACGGCGAGTTCTTGACCCACCGTGCCTTCGGTGATGGTGAGTTCGATGTCGAACTGGGCGAGGGCGTCCCCGGCGCGGCCCGTCCAGGTGCCGACGAACGCGGCCGGGACGGTGTTCGACGCGGGTGCCGAGGTCGAGGCAGTGGTCGGCCGCGCGGCGGTAGTGGTCGGACCGGATCCGGCGAGGGTGCTCGTCGCAGCGCCACCGGCGGGCTCGGTGTTCAACCGGGTGCCGATCAGGTAGGCGCCGACTGCGACCGCCACCGCGACGACCGCCGACGCGGCGATCAGGAATGCGCGGGTGCGGCGGGACGCGCTGTGCGAAGCCACCGATCGGGGAGCGGTGAGTTCGCCGGTGTGGTTGTGCGTGGTCACAAAAGGCGGCGGTGTTGATTCGCCGCCCGGAGCATGCGATCCAGGTCCGGCATAGGTGACGGCCTGCCGCGATTCCGGATCGGTGCCTGCGGTGAATCCGCCGGTCCGCCGGTACTGCGGGGGCATCGACCCCGACCGGTTCGGTACCGAAGTGCCGGTCGGGGGGTTTTGCGCCGGGTTCGTGAGAGGCCGGTTCGGTGTCGAGGTGACTGTCGGCCAACCGCCCTCCGGGACAGCCGGATACGGGTCGGCAGGGCCGGAATCCAGGTCGAGAAGGCGGACCGCGCTGGTACTGATGTGCTCTATTACTTGTGGTGGTAGCCAACCCGCACGTTCGGGGGCGCCGACGCGGGTCAGCTCCGAAAGAACCTGGTGTGGTGTCGGTCTGGCGGCCGGGTCCTTGGCGAGACAGGACTCGACCAGCGGTCGCAGGCTCGGGGGGACAGCCTCGAGGCGGGGCTCTTCGTAGACGATGCGCCAGAGCATCTGCATGACCTCGGCGGTGCCGAACGGCCCGTGGCCCGCGGTCGCGAAGGTGAGGACGCCGCCGAGGGCGAAGACATCGCATGCGGGACCGAGGGTTTCGCCGCTCACCTGCTCCGGGCACATGAAACCCGGTGAGCCGAGGAACTTTCCGGTGGTGGTGAGGGCCGAGTCCGCCAACACGCGGGCGATACCGAAATCGATCACCTTGGGACCGTCGATCGCCAGCATCACGTTCGACGGTTTCAGATCACGGTGCACGATGCCCGCCGCGTGCACCGCGACCAGCGCCTCAGCGAGCCCGTGCCCCAACGAGACCAGGGCGGGCTCGGCGAACGGGCCGAATTGTGTCACCGCGTCCGTCAACGAGATCCCGGCGACGTAACCGGTCGCCAACCACGGCGCCTCGGCATCGACATCGGCGTCCAGAACGGGTGCGGTGAAAGCACCGCCGACACGTTGCGCGGCCGCGACTTCCCGACGGAACCGCGCACGGAACTCACCATCGATCAGATCGGGCCGAATCACCTTTACCGCGACCGTGCGACCACCCGGATTGCGCCCGAGGTACACCTTGCCCATGCCACCCGCACCGAGCACACCCAGCAATCGGTAATCACCGATCCGCCGAGGATCATTCGGGCCGAGCGGTTGCATAACGGGTTAGTTCCTCCGAACACGAGCATGCCTGCGGGGTCACTGTAGCTGTGTTCGACCCGATCGGCGCCGCGGTTGTTCGTGCCCGTCAGTCTTGGTTCAGTCCCTGTGCAGGAGCCCGGACACCGGGCCGGAAATCCCCGTCCACACCCGTTGCAGCTCTACAGATCTGCCAGCGCGACCCCCGTGAGTGGGCTGCCGATCCGGACCAGGTCGGTGTCGGTGCCCGCGCCGAGGTCTACCAGGCGGATCGTGCCGCCCAGATCGCTCACGTAGAAGCGGGAATCGAAACCGGTCACGCCGATGGCCTCGCGGTAGCCGGTGGAGATGATCTCCGGGGTGCCGACCTCCGGTTGGATCCGGGCTTGGTACAGGGCGTTGCCGTGGGGGGCGGCGCCGCGGTCGGTCCAGACGAGCTCGCCGACACCGTGCAGTTCGACATCGATCGGCTCTGGCAGATTTTCCCAGAGCAGTTCGATATCGGTGCGGGCCGCGGGATCGGCGCCGGGTGGCAGGTCAAGCGGAGCGCGGAAGATGCGGCCGTCGCCTGCCTTGGCCGGGCCTTTCTGCGTCCAGTACAGCAGGCGGCGGTCGAGGTCCAGGCAGATGCCGACGCACCAATCGCGCACCACCGCGGCATCGTCGCCGGTCACCACAAGGGTGTGCAGGTCGTCACCGTTGAGATCGCAGGTCAGAACCTGCATCCCTTCGCGGTCACACCAATACAGCCTGCCCCCTTCGGTGTCGATGGCGAGCTGCTTACCGGTGGTGAAGGCGCCGATCGCGACGATCGTGGTGCGGTTGCCGCCGTCGAGGTCCACCCGCTCGATGGAACCGTTGCGGGAGAAGAACTCCGGCTCGACCCCCGGCGCCGGGCGCGCGTCGGGGGTGCCCATGTTGGTCCAATAGATATGGCCGCGCAGCTTGTCGACCACGACACCGTCGGGGAACCGGTCCAGGCCGTCGACCACGGTGCGCACGTGTTCACCGTCGAGCGAAACGGCGTGCATCGCACCGGCTTTGAGATCCAAGGCCAGAATCTCGGTCATCGGCTCAGCCCTGCTTCGGCTTGGGCTTCGGGTAGTCGTCGTAGAAGCCCTCCCCGGTCTTGGCTCCCAGCTTGCCCGCGTCGACATACTTCTTCAGCAGCTTCACCGGACCCTTCGGCAGGTTCGGATTCTCCTTCTCGTAGTGCTCCTCGATATCGAGCACCACATCGAGACCCACCTGGTCCATCATCCGGAACGGGCCCGCCTTGGTGCCGAAGTTGCGCATGAACATCTCGTCGATATCGTGCGGAACCGACACACCCTCGTAGACCACCTCGAGCGACTCGCGCTTGATGGCGGCCCAGATGCGGTTGAAGATGAAGCCGGTCGACTCCTTGCGCACCAGATACGGGTGCAGGCCGTACTCCGGGAAGGTCTTCAGGACGAAGTCGAGGACATCCTTCGAGGTGTTGCCGTCCGACATCACGTCGAGCACAGTCGACTGCGGCGGCATGTAGAAGTGGGTGTTGAGCATCCGATCGCTGGTCTTCAAACCCTCGGTGAACAACCGGCTCGCATACGACGACGAGTTCGAGGCGACGATCGCGTCGGCGTCGGTATCGGCGTCGAGCTGGGCGAAGACCTTCTTCTTCAGGTCGAGGATCTCCGGCACCGCCTCCACCACCAGCCACGCGCCCTTGACGCCGATGGCCTGGTCTGGCACGTATTCGGCGGTCCCCGGCTTGCCATCGGGCACCGTGGCGGCCACCTCGGGCAGCTGATTCTCCACGAAGGCCACGGCCGCGTTGCCGACGTCACCATTGGGATCGATGATGCGGACTTCACCGCCCCTGGTGGCGAACATCAGGGCGATCCGTCTGCCCAACGTGCCACCGCCGATCACCGCGACCGGACGCTCGAAATGATTCTTCGGAACATTGCTCACAGCGACTCCCTTTGCACAGGCGACGGGACGAACTCGGTGATGCGCTCCAACTTTGCCAGCCTAATGGGCGTCGGCGCGGAGCGCTCGCATGCCGCGCACGGGCGGAGCGCAGGCGGAGGTACGCGGAGCGCCGACTTGGGTTGACACCCCGTCACGACTGGTCAGAATGTGGTTGCCTTATCCTCACGACCTAACGTATTTGCGCGCGTCAGCACTAGGGGGCACCTCGATGACCACACTGGCCTCCGGACTGTTCATCGACTGGGAGCAGCTGACGGGGCAGTCGAAATTCGTCGTCGAGCTGGTCAGTTTTCCCATTTTCAGCGCGCTGGCGGGGTGGCTCACCAACTGGACCGGCGTGCTGATGCTGTTCTGGCCGCTGTATTTCAAAGGCTTCCGGGTGCCGATGCTGCACGTGCTGTACCCGTACCTGCCGCGGCGGGTGCAGGTACTGCCCACCTTTTCGGGGGACGGGCGCATGCTCGGCTTCCAGGGCTTCATCCCGGCCCGCGCGGAGAAGATGGCCAGCATCTGCGTGGACAAGGCGCTGATGCGGATCGGGAGCCCGCGCGACTTCATCCACGAACTCGACCTCGACGGTATCGGCGACTACCTCGCCGAACGGGCGCGCGATCAGGTGCAGCCGATCGTCGACGAGATCATGTACCGGGAGAACCCGGACCTGTGGCGCTCACTGCCTCGGCCGGTGAAACAGGCCATCTACCAGCGGATCGACCGGCAACTGCCCGCGCTGTGTCGGCGCGCGTTCGAGACGCTGGGCGACAATATCGACCAGCTGCTCGACGTGAAGAACTTCGTGATCCGGTACCTGGAGAAGAACCCGGCCATCCTCAAGGACCTGACCACCACCATCGCCGCGCCCGAGCTCAAGTTCATGGCGCGAATCGGTCTGCTCGGCGCGCCGTTCGGCCTGATTCTGGCGCTCTACCTGCACATTCACTCGAGCATTCCGTACTGGGGCGCGATTCCGGCCTGGGTGATCGTGCTGTTCGCCTCGGCGATGATCGGCGTGACGGTGAACGTCATCGCGATCAAGATGGTGTTCGAACCCGGCGACCCGCAGCCGCGCTACAAGTACCTGTGGCGTCAGGCGCTGCTGGCCAAGCGTCAGCCCCAGGCCGCGACCGACCTCGCGCACATCCTGGCCTACCAGGTGCTGACCGTGGAGAACCTGTCCAACGAGCTGCTGGAAGGGCCCAACGGGGACAAGACCCGCCAGCTCATCGAGCGGGTGGTGTCGGAGGAGATCCACAACCAGCTCGGAGCCACCGCGTTCATGGTGCGGGCCGCGCTTGGCAAGAAGCAGTTCGACAATCTGGCGATCTCGGGTGCCGGTGCCGGGGTGATCTCGGCGCGCACGATGGTCGAGGACGAGGAGTTCGTGCTGGAACAGGCGAAGAAGATCGACGATTTCGCCGCCCGCAAGCTGCGGACGCTGACGCCCGGTGAGTTCATGGAGATGTTCTACGCGTCGGTCGAACAGGACGCGTGGTTGCTGTATCTGCACGGTGGAGCGCTCGGCATCGGCGTCGGCGCACTGCACCTGCTGACCTTCGGTTGGTAGGGGGAAAATACAAGCACGCGTGCTTGCATTTTTTGGCGGTCGCTGCGACCCTTGGTGACGACGGCGCACCGATACCGGGTCGCGCCATGATCGGCAAGGGAACTCCATGGCTGACCTCGCAGCGCTGCTCGACGATTTCGCCGCCGAATGCGCGGATCTGGAAGACCTGGTCGCACCACTGACCCCCGCCAAGTGGAAGACACCGACACCCGCGCCGCGCTGGGACATCGCCACCCAGATCGCCCACCTGACCTGGACCGACGAAGTGTCGGTAATCGCCGCCACCGACGCCGACGGCTTCGCCGCATTCCTCACCGAGGCAGCATCGCGAGCCTTCACCCTCGTCGACGAAGGTGCCGAGGAAATCGCCCAAACCCCGCCCGCCGACCTGCTGGTCCGCTGGCGCACCGGCCGCGAGCAACTCATCGCCGCACTGGCCGCCGTCCCCCCAGGCACCAAACTGCCCTGGTTCGGCCCACCCATGAGCGCCGCGTCAATGATCTCGGCCCGCATCATGGAAACCTGGGCCCACGGCCAAGACGTCGCCGACGCCCTCGGCGTCACCCGCACCCCCACCGCCCGCCTACGCACCGTCGCCCACATCAGCGTCCGCGCGAGAAACTACGCCTACCTGGTAAACGGCGAATCCGGCCCCCCCGAAGAATTCCGCGTAGAACTAACCGCCCCCGACGGCACCCTCTGGACCTGGGGCCCCGAAGACGCCCCCCAACGCGTCACCGGCCCCGCCCTCGACTTCTGCCTGGCGGCAACCCAACGCCGCCACCGCGAAGACACCACCCTGGTCACCGAAGGCCCCGACGCCGACCACTGGCTCGGCATCGCCCAAGCCTTCGCAGGCCCCCCCGGCCCCGGCCGCAAAGCCGGCCAGTTCGCCTAACCCCACCCCGAATCGCACCCAGACCACACTCCCAGCCCCCACGCCCGACCCCTAGGGAGGGCCGCCGCGCAGCGGCGTAGCGGCCCGGCCGCGAGTTAGCCGCCGTTGCGTCCGCGGCGCAGC
>NZ_JBHYRN010000013.1:0-161291 GCF_042749305.1 Nocardia sp. NPDC058705
GCCTCCAGCAACGGCGGCTAACTCGCGGCCCCCAGGGGCCGCGCTCGAGCGCGCCAGCGCTCCAATAAACACAGCCCCCAACCACCCTGGACTACTCAAACCCCGAAGCTCTGCCACACAACCCGCCCCAGGACCACCCAAACCCCGGCAATCCCGAAACCTCAGTGATCGAGCTCGCGAGCAACGGCCCTGACAACCTCGGAAATACGCTGAGACATCTTGCGATCCGGATACTTCCCCCGACGCAGATCCGGCTGCACCGTCGACTCCAGCAGCGTGATCATGTCCTCGACCAAGCCGTGCAGCTCATCGGGCGTCTTGCGAGGCCCGGCGTCCTTGCGCTCGGGCGCCCGCCCACGGTCGCGATCGCGCACCACGGTCGGCGGCGCTTCCAGGACCGTCACGCTGAGCGCCTGCGGCCCACGACGACCGGCCGCCATGCCGAACTCGACACGTTGGCCCGGCTTGAGCCCCTCGACGCCGTCGGGCAGCGCGGACGAGCGCACATAGACGTCCTCGCCCTCGTCTTGAGACAGGAAGCCGAAGCCCTTCTCGACGTCGTACCACTTCACCCGGCCGGTCGGCACTGCGCTCACCCGTTCATCATTCGGCACCCGAGCCCTTGTGGCCCGGGTTACACAATCTTGCTTGTCGCGAAAAGAACGCGCCCCCCAACAAGGCGGGACGCGATGTGGTGCGAGTCTACCCCGGTGGCTATACCGCGAGCACATCAGTTTTACGGTTCCCCTGTGACGAACTCTCCCGAGCCGACCCCGACCGGTCCGCGACGCTCCGGCGATCGCCTGCTGCACGTGGCCCTTGTCCTGTTCGGGATCGGGATACTGGGGGTGATCGGGATCTTCGTGACGCCGATCGTGTCCGACAGTGAGCCGGGGCTGCTGTTGTACGGGCTGGCGATGCTCGCGCCGGTCGGTTTCCTGCTCGCGCTGTTTTTCGCGCTGTGGTCGGGCCGACGCGCACGTTGATGCGTCAACCGATTACCCCCGGAAACATCATCCAGCTAAACATGTGATCCTGGTCACATAACGGCGCGGTCACGAAGTGTGCGCACAGGGGTCGGACACATTCGCCACGGCAACTACCTGCGCGGACGCGTCAGGGATCACCCTGAGATGACCCCGAGACCCATCAGGACCCGCCGGTTACCAAATAGTGACATTCGCCGCTGACCGTCGTACCGTTTCTCTCAGCCGGGGCAAGCCCCCGGAACCACCGGCCCGCCGCGCCGAACCTCACCCCGCGGGTACCGGACCCCGATTGGAAACACGGGGTGAGGGCGGACCGGGAGACCTCTCAGTCCGGACCAGATGCAGGTGCGAACGAGAGGAAGAAACCCGATATGAGTGGACGCCACCGCAAGCCGACTTCCACCGGGCGCACTGCTGCCAAGGTCGCCGTCACCGGCGCGATCTTCGGCACCGCAGCCGCAGCCCTCGCAGGAAACGCCAGCGCGGCCCCTGACTCCGACTGGGATCGCCTCGCACAGTGTGAAGCCGGCGGCAACTGGGGCATCAACACCGGCAACGGTTACCAGGGTGGGCTGCAGTTCTCGCCCTCCACCTGGGCCGCACACGGCGGTGGCGAGTACGCCGCCTCCGCAAACAACGCCACCCGCGAACAGCAGATCGTGGTCGCCGAAAAGGTTCTCGCCTCCCAGGGTTGGGGTGCTTGGCCCTCGTGCTCGTCCAAGTTGGGACTGAGCAGCGGACCCACCGATCGCGTCGCCCCCTCGACCCCGAGCTGGGTCCCCGAGGTCACCGTGCCGCAGGTGCAGGATCCGAGCGCCGAAGTGTTCTCGGCCGTCGACCGCGCACTCGCCGTCGTGCAGCAGCAGGGCGTCGCCGTGCCGCAGCAGGCTCTCGATTTCGTCAACTCCGCCAAGGGTTCCCAGCTTGACCCGGCTGTGGTCAACTTCTACCAGGCGAACAAGGGCCTCCTGCCCTCCTGATCGTCCACATACACAACAAGAGCCCGCATCCTCGAGGATGCGGGCTCTTGTTTTTCTCGTCCGAATTACACCCGGTTGATGGTGGTCTGGGGGTGCACGTACGGCAGCGTTGCGGCCGGGACGGGAAACTCGGTGTCCTCACCGAAAGGCGAGAGATTACCGGCGCGGGTCGACGACAGTTCGGTCACGGCGTGCTCGCCTTCGGCCACCTCGGGCCAGCCGTTGTCGACGTAGGGTTTCTTCGATTTGTTCACCACCGGCTCATTCTGGCATACCCAACCCGGTGCCCATCGGCGGCTGGCGCCGCAGTTCTCGGCCCGGAGGCCTCGATCTTCCCTCCCTCCGGGTACTCCTTCGTCGCACCCTCCGCTCAGTCCAGATCAAGGCGGCCGAGAACTGTAGGCTCGATCGGTGATCGCGACAGACTCTCTCGCCGATTGGCTCGGTGCGCGCACCGATGCCCAGCTGGTGAAATTGCTGCAGTTGCGGCCCGACCTGGCGGTGCCGCTGCCCGCGTCGATGTCGGTGCTCGCGGTGCGCGCCCAGCAGCGCGCCTCGGTGTTGCGTGCCGCCGACGATCTGGACACCCTCGAATTCGCGATCATCGAGGCGCTCACGGCCAATGAGGACGCCCGCACGATCGGCGCCGAGCTCACCCCGTTGACCCGCACCACCCTGCACGCGCAGCTCAAGGATCGCGTCACCAAGACCGCGTTCACCGCCGCGCTGACCCGCCTGCTCGACCGCGCGCTGGTCTGGCAGGTCGGCGACTCCCTCGAACTCACACCCACTGCCGCGGAAGCCCTTCCCTGGCCGCTGGGCGCCACGACAGCGCTCCCGGACGCGCTCACCGAGCCCGAGGTCGCGGCCGCGCTGGCCACGGCGAGCCCGCCCGAACGCGCGCTGCTGGACAAACTCGCCACCACCGGCCCCCGAGGTCGCACCAGGGACGCCGCGCCCGGCACCGACCCCGAGCGCCCGGTGCCGCGCCTGCTGGCCGCCCGGCTGCTGCACTGGATCGACGACGAGACGGTGGAATTGCCCGTCACCGTCGGCCAGATCCTGCGCGGCGAACCCGTCACCGACCCGCACGCCCTCGCCCCGCCCAAGCCCGCACTCGCGAAGAACGCCGCCACCGAGGTGAACGCGGTCGGCGCGGGTGAAGTCGGCGAGCTGCTGCGCGATGCGGGCGATCTGATCGACGCACTCGGCACGCTGCCCGCCCCCGCTCTGCGCGCAGGCGGCCTCGGCGTGCGCGAGCTGCGCAGACTGGCCAAGCAGACCGGTATCGACGAGCAGCGCACCGGCCTGCTGCTCGAATTGCTGGCCGCGGCGAAACTCGTCGAAAAGGGTCTGCCGGAGCCGACTCCCGATCTCGACTCCACCGACGACTTCTGGGCACCGACCCCCGCCGCCGACGCCTGGCTCGACGCCCCGCCCGCCACCCGCTGGGTCACCCTGGCCCAGGCGTGGCTCGAGCTGGATCGGATGCCGTGGATGATCGGTCTGCGCGACGCCGCCGACAAGCCGATCGCGGCCCTGTCGGCGGAGCTGCGTGTGCCGCACGCCGTGCGTGATCGCGCGTCGATTTTGGGCCTGCTCGCCGAGTATCCGACGGGCACCGCACTGACTCCCGGCGACATCGGCAAACTTATGGCATGGCGAATGCCGCGCCGCCGCAGACACTTTCGCCTCGAAGCCGTCACCGCCACGCTCGCCGAGGCAGCGGTCGTCGGCCTGCTCGGTCGCGGCGCCCTCGACTCCGCCGCCAGGGCCCTGTTGCACGGATCCGTCGCCGACGCCGAATCGGAAATGGCTGCGGCACTGCCGAAGCCGGTCGACCACGTCCTCGTCCAAGCCGACCTGACCGTGATCGCCCCCGGTCCACTCGTCCCCGAACTGCGCAGCAAGATCGCCCTGGTCGCGAATGTCGAATCAGCGGGCGCCGCAACGGTTTACCGGGTCAGCGACGCCACGGTCCGCCGCGCCCTCGACGCGGGCCTCACCGCCGCCGAACTCCACGCCCTGTTCGCCACCCACTCGCGCACCCCCGTGCCGCAGTCGCTGACCTACCTCATCGACGACGTCGCCCGCCGCCACGGCCAGCTCCGCGTCGGCATGGCCCAGTCCTTCCTCCGCAGCGACGACCCCGCCCTGCTGGCACAGGTCCTGGCGGCCCCCGTCGCCGAGACCCTGGCCCTGCGCGCCATCGCCCCCACCGTGGCGATCGCCCTCGCCCCCCTGGCCGAAATGCTCGACCAACTCCGCAAAGCAGGCTTCGCCCCCGCGGGCGAGGATTCCGGCGGCACCATCGTCGACCTGCGTCCGCGCGGCGCGCGCATCTCGGTCCGCCCGCTGGCCCGCAGGCCCTACCGCCCCACTCCCCCGAACGACGACCAGCTCTCCCAACTGGTCACCGAACTCCGCGCAGGCGAACGAGCCGCAGGCGCCCGCACCGGCCAGTCCGTGCGCACCGACGGCTCCCGTACGGGCACCGCGGCCACCCTCGCCCTACTCCAGTTGGCAGCCAGGGTCGGCCGCCCGGTGAACATCGGCTACGTGGACGCCCAGGGCGTCGCCACCCAGCGAGTAGTGGAACCGCTGCGGGTCGGCAACGGCCAGCTGGACGCCGTAGACCCGGTCTCCGGCGCCACCCGCCACTTCACCCTGCACCGGATCGCGTCGGTGGCCCTGCTCGATTAGGGCCTCGATCAGGGCTTTGCCATGCAGAAGGTCGTCTTGGGGTCGGGGACGGTGCGGAACTGGGTCGCGTCCGCTCCGCACAGCAGCTCGTCGGTCTCGCCGTCGATCCGTTTGACCACTTTGAACGACGCTTCCGGCGCGGTACACGCGACAGCCTTGGCCGGTCGCTTGCCCGCGTCCGCGTAGCAGTTGCCCTCGGCGAAGTTGGGCGCCAGGCACAGGGCGTTCTTCGCGTCTGCGACGGTGCCGTTGAACACGGCGTTGTCCGCCGCGCAGTCCGCTCCCAGCTTCACGATGCGGTAGTTGGACGTCGCCGCGGAGCAGTCGCCCACCGTCGCCTTCATCGCGTCGGCGGCGTTGTCGCTGACCTCCACGCACGACCCCGCCGCGACCGCGTCGGCCGATGTCGCATCCGCCGACGAGCACGAAACCACCGCGCCGACCAGCGCCATCGCGGCCACCGGGCCGAGCACGATCCGCGCCAGCAGTCGCTTCTCTGGGAAAATCACTGAAAACCTCACTCACCGAACGGTTCAGGCGAACACAACCGCCGGTGACGATACCCAAGTGTCCCGCGACCGCGCTCGGGCGTCGAGCAACCTGTCTACCATCACAAGATGACCCTCGACGACGTCGCAGGCGAGCTGTACACCCTCGACCCCGGCGACTTCGTGTCCACCCGCGCCGAGCGCGCCGCCCAGGCCCGCGCCGACGGCGATCGCGATCTGGCCAAGGCCATCACGGCCCTGCGCAAACCCACGGTCGCGGCCTGGACGGTCAACCTCCTGTCCCGCCACGCACCGCAGGAGATCGCCGCACTCCTCGAACTCGGTGACGCTCTCCGTTCGGCGCAGCGTCAGCTCTCCGGTGACAAGTTGCGCGCCCTCGGTGCCCAGCGTCAACAGGTGGTGAATGCGATGACCAAACGGGCCGCGGAGCTGGCCGCCGAGCACGATCGGCCCACGAACGAGCAGGTGCGGCGCGAGGTGGGCCAGACTCTCACCGCGGCGCTGGCCGATCCCGATGTGGCCGACCTGGTACGTGCGGGAGTGCTGCCGACCACCGTCACCTACGACGGGTTCGGCCCGGCGGGTCTCGTCGCCATCACCGGGGGCAAGGCCACGCCGCCGAAGACGAAACCCCGCAAGACCACGTCGGAGAAGGACACCGAGGCCCAACGTGAAGCCGCGGCCCGGCAGGAACTCGAGGACGCGGAATCCGGACTAGCGGCGGCACGTGCCGATCGCGATGAATCCGAAGCCGCTGCCGCACAAGCCAAGTCAGAGCTCGACGCGATCGAATCCAGAATCGCCGAGTTGCGTGAGGAACTCGAACACGCGGAGCACCAACGCCACTTCGCGCATACCGCCGAACATCGTGCCCGCAGCGAATACTCCGCAGCGCGAAGCCAATTCGACCGGATGCAACGCTGGGTGGAGCGAGCGCGCGGCCGTCTCGACGAAGACTGATCGATGGCTCGTTCCCCGCCCGCTCCGAGTTTATCGCCTCAACGTGCCGGGATACAGGAACGCATCACGCGGAGGCCTTGTCCCATCGAGCCATTCGGCCAGAAATTCACCCAGCGGCATCGAGGTTCGACTCTGCAGGAACGCCCGGAACTCCGGCATCGAGGCGTGACCGTCGCGGTGGGCGTTCACGAAATCTCGTATCGCAGAGAAGAACACGTCCTCACCGATCAACTTGCGCAGTGCGTGCAGGAACAGTGGGCCGCGGTAGTAGACAGAGGTGAACTCGTCGCCGACACCGGGAGCGGCCAGCGCGATCCGCCAGAACTTCGGCTCCCAAAGGTATTTCGCGATCGTTTCGCGGTATTCGGTGTCCACATCGGCCTGGTCGATGCGCTCCGGCCAGAGGTAGTCGGCGGTGTAGCTGGCGAAGCATTCGTTGAGGCAGATGTCGGACCATTGACGCACCGACATGGTGTCGCCCCACCACTGGTGGGCCAGTTCGTGGACCACGGTGTTCAGGTCGGCCCATGGCGCGTAGATCGGCCGGGTCTGGGTTTCCAGTGAGAACGGCAGCTTCGTGTCCACGTAGATGCCGCCGGCTACATCGAAGGGGTATGGGCCATAGAGGTTTTCGAGGAAGTCGAGGATCTCGGGCAGGCGTTGCTCGTCTGCGCGATTGTCCTCGGATTCCGGGGCGAACGCGCTCAGCACCGACGTGCCGTTCGCGCGGCGCTGTTCGAGGAAGGTGAAGTGGTCCACCGCGACTGTGGTCAGGTAGCCGATCGTGGGCTGGCGGGTTTCCCAGGTGGTGTGCAGGCGCCCGTCGCGCACCACGTGTTCGGTGCGATCGCCGGTCGACATGACTTCCCAGTCGGCGGGCACGTTCGCGTGCAGCGTGAAAGTTGCCTTGTCCAAAGGGGTGTCGTTGAGGGGGTACCAGGTGCTGGCGCTGTGTGGCTCGCCGACGGCGAACGCGCCACCGCTCGGTGCGTGGGTCCAGCCTTCGCCCTCGGTGTCGGGGGCGGTGCCCGCGTAGTCGACGATGATCCGCATCGGCAGGCCGGGAGGTAGGGGCAGCAGTGGGGTGATCACCAGTTCGTGCGCGTCATCGCGTGCGAACCCGGCGGGCTGACCGTTGACGGTCACCATCAGCACCTCGGGCCCGCTGTAGTCGAGGTTGAACTGTGCCAGCGGCTGGGTCACGCGCCCGTCGATGCGGGCCGTGCCACGCAGGTGGTGCTCCACCGGTTCGTAGTCGATCGACACGTCGTAGTGGGTGACGTCGTAGCCACCGTTCCCGTCGAGCGGATAGTACGGATCACCCAGCCCCGGCGCCCCGATCAGCGTCGAATCCGCCGCTACCGGACGGACTCCCAGCGCCAACAGCGCCACCACCACACCCAGGCCGGCCGACCATCGCATGTCCAAGACACCTTTCGTCGACCGGATCGTACGAATCCGACCATAGTCGCAGGCGCGCACCGCGGACCGCGAATGGCCCGGCGTAACAAGGCCGGTCGGAGCGAAGGTGCAGGGACACGGATCGGGCGCAGACGTGGCAGCGCCTATCGAGAGGAAAGCGCAGGTCAGCCCAGGTCGGAGGGCAGGTGCTGCGGGTCGAGGAGCAGGCGCTTGGTCGCCGTGCGTTTCACCCGGGAAGCCAGCGCCAGGTTCTCCGTGAGCAGCCGCCATTCGACCTCGGTGATGGCATCGCAGGCGCGCGCGATCACCGCGTCGTCGCGGGTACCCCAGGCGATCGGCATGGCGGTGACCAACTGCCAGCGCTCGCCGACCTGCCGGGGCGCACGATCGGTGCGCACCGCGATGGCGGGCACCCGCTCGCCCAGCTGCGGTGCGTGCCCCGGCAGCTTGCGGACCTTGCGGGTGATCAACGCCCAGCTACGAACCGGCGCACCGGGTTCGGCGATATCGACCAGGGCGAGCAGCACGATCCCGCCCGGCTCGGCAGCGCTGACGACGGCGGGGACGAGCACACCGTCGTGGTAGAGCTTTTCGATGCTGGAGCGGTGCGGCGTCCACAGCGCTACCCACAGCGCGATGGCCGCGACCAGCACGCACACCACCGCGAGCAGAAACCCCCAGGCCTGCCCGCTCCACACCAGCGCCGCCGTGGCCGCGACGGCGAGACCGGCGACCAACAGGGCGACCAGTCGCAACCGACGCAACCCGGTGAACGTCTCGTTCACCGCGTGAGCGTGTTCTCGGTCGACCACGAATTCGAAGCGGCGCACGCCTTCCTTCCTAGCACAAGTTGCGGAGGAATTGCCTCCACTTATCTGCCGAGGGTTCGCACACCCGCACGCTACCCCCCTTTGACCTGGCGAACAGTCCTACACGCCGTCCCCGATGGGCGGTCCGAGCAGGTCGTCGGCATCGACGATGCGGTAGGCATACCCCTGTTCGGCGAGAAAACGCTGCCGGTGCGCGGCGTATTCGGCGTCGAGGGTGTCGCGCGCGACCACCGAATAGAAATGCGCCTGTCCCCCATCCTGTTTCGGCCGCAGCAGGCGACCGAGGCGCTGGGCCTCTTCCTGCCGGGAGCCGAAGGTGCCCGAAACCTGCACTGCCACAGACGCTTCCGGGAGGTCGATGGAGAAGTTGGCGACCTTGCTCACCACCAGCACCGGGATCTCACCGGAGCGGAACGCGTCGAACAGTGCCTCGCGTTCCTTGTTCTTGGTGGCGCCGGTGATGACGGGGGCGTTCAGGTCGACGCCGAGTTCGTCGAGTTGGTCGAGGTAGGCGCCGATGACCAGCGTCGGCGCGCCCTTGTGCCGAGCCAGGATGGACTCGACCACCGGGATCTTGGTGCGCGCGGTGGAGCACAGCTTGTAGCGCTCCTCCGGCTCGGCGACGGCGTAGGCCATCCGCTCGGCGTCGGTGAGCGTCACCCGCACCTCGACACAGTCGGCGGGGGCGATCCAGCCCTGCGCCTCGATGTCCTTCCACGGCGCGTCATAGCGCTTCGGGCCGATCAGCGAGAAGACGTCGCCCTCACGGCCGTCCTCGCGCACCAGCGTGGCGGTGAGACCGAGCCTGCGGCGCGACTGCAGATCGGCGGTCATCCGGAAGACCGGTGCGGGCAGCAGGTGCACCTCGTCGTAGATCACCAGTCCCCAGTCGCGACTGTCGAACAGTTCGAGATGCTTGTACTCGCCCTTCGATTTGCGCGTGATGACCTGATAGGTGGCGATGGTGACCGGGCGGATCTCCTTGCGCTCACCGGAGTATTCGCCGATCTCCTCCTCGGTGAGGGTGGTGCGCGCCAGCAGTTCGCGCCGCCACTGCCTGCCCGCCACGGTATTGGTGACCAGGATCAACGTGGTGGCCTTCGCCTTGGCCATCGCGGCCGCGCCGACCATCGTCTTGCCCGCGCCACACGGCAGCACGACCACGCCCGAACCGCCCGCCCAGAACGAATCGGCGGCCATCTCCTGGTAGTCGCGCAGGTGCCATTTGCCCTCGGTGTAATCGAGGCCGATGTCGTGCGCCTCGCCGTCGACATAACCGGCCAGATCCTCGGCGGGCCAGCCGATCTTCAACAGCATCTGCTTGATGTGACCGCGCTCGGACGGGTGCACGATCACGGTGTCGTCGTCGACGCGGGCGCCCAGCATCGGCGCGATCTTCTTGTGCCGCAACACTTCCTCTAGCACCGCGCGATCCAGACTCACCAGGCTCAGGCCGTGCGCGGGATGCTTGACCAGCTGCAACCGGCCGTAGCGGCCCATGGTGTCGACGATGTCGACCAGCAACGGCTGCGGCACGGCGTAGCGGGAGAAGTTCACCAGTGCGTCGACGACCTGCTCGGCATCGTGGCCTGCCGCGCGGGCGTTCCACAGCGCGAGCGGGGTGATCCGGTAGGTGTGGATGTGCTCTGGTGCGCGCTCCAACTCCGCGAACGGCGCGATGGCCTGTCGCGCGTTGCCTGCCAGCTCGTGATCGACTTCGAGCAGCAGAGTCTTGTCGCTTTGCACGATCAGGGGACCGTCGGTCACACGTTGCTCCTGTGTTTATCGGCGGCTGGCGCCGCGGGGTTTTCGGCCTCGTAACCCCGAATCCGAGGGGCGATACTGCGGCTTCGCCGTTACGTCTCGCCCCTCGGATTCGGGGCGGCCGAAAACGTGGTGGGCGAGTTGGGAGTCCGTAGGTGGGCTCGTTGGGGGCGGCGTTTCACTCGTGAGGGTGGTTCTGGGTTGTCGGTGACCGGCAGAGCGGGGGGCGTGACCTCGGGTCTCTGGGTGAGGAAGCGAGGCTTTGTCGATTGTACGGATCAGGTGTGACACGACCTGGGGGAAGAAGTCTCCGAGCTCGGTCGTTGTGCGGGAAACTGTGCGATCGGTGCTCGGGAGAGTGCGTCGCCTGCGTTGCGGTCGCCGGGTCGCCAGGATCCACCGGGCCGACAGTCCAGGGGGCGACGCCGGATCCGATCGACGTCCGACGGCGTCGCGCGATGGCAGCGGTGGGTCCAGCAGGTGCTGACTGGACCGCGACAAGACCTCCCTGACCGGGGCAAACTCGATGCATGCTTCAGACGACGGCGGTTCTCGGGGTTGCGGCGGCGGCGCTCGGCATGGTGCTCACGCCGGGGCCGAACATGATGTATCTGGTCTCGCGCACCGTCGCGCAGGGGCGGCGGGCGGGGCTGATCTCGCTGATGGGGGTCGCGGCCGGGTTCGGGGTGTATCTGCTGGCGGCCGCGGTGGGGATCACAGCGGTGTTCGCTGTTGTTCCCGGTTTGTTTCTGGCGGTGAAGCTGGCGGGGGCGGCGTATCTGCTGTGGCTGGCCTGGCAGGCGATCCGGCCGGGTGGGGTTTCGGTGTTCGCGCCCGCCGAGCTGCCACACGACCCCGCGCGCAGGCTGTTCACGATGGGATTCGCCACCAACCTGCTCAATCCGAAAATCGCGATCATGTACATGGCGCTGATCCCCCAGTTCGTCGACCCCGAGCGCGCTGCGCTGTGGTTGCAGAGCCTGTCGCTGGGCGCCATCCAGATCACGATCGCCCTCACGGTCAACGCCATGATCGTCCTCGGCGCGGCAGGTCTGGCGGGGTTCCTCACCGCCCGCCCACTCTGGCTGCGCACCCAGCGCTACGTCATGGGCACCGCCCTCGGCACCATTGCTGTCCTCCTCGCCACCGATCGAGCCAGGCCCACTCCGGCTTGAGCGCTCGGCGGCATCGCCATCGTGTCGGCACCGATCCAGCCCGGCCCACCCCAGCCTGAGCGGTCGGCGCAATCACCGTCATGACGGCCGCTGACGAGCCCGGCCTGAGCGCTCGGTCACGGCCGCGTTGCTCGTCGATGCGACCTCGCCAGGATCTCCGAGTGCGCTTCGCACGTCACTCCTGTCACACCCTCCACCCCACGCGGTCGCGTGGTTTGCTTCGCCGCCCTCACCCGGGCACGCTGCTGGGAACGTCGGGGTCTGGAGGAGAAGCCGTGAGTGTCGAAGTGCTGGTGGCTGCGGTCGTGGCGGCGCCATCGGTGACCGAGTTGGACTCGGCCGTCAACGCGGTGCATCGGGGCGGTGAGCTGCTGGGCGTGATCTCGTTCGCGGCGTCGGGGGCGCTGGTGGCGGTGCGCAAGCGGCTGGATCTGTTCGGGATGGTGGTGCTCGCGTGCGCGACCGCGCTGGGCGGGGGCATCGTGCGCGATCTGCTGATCGGGCGCACTCCGCCTGCCGCGTTCACGAACCTGACGTATCTGTCCGCGTCGATGGTGACCGCGCTGGTGCTGTACTTCATCACGCCTTCGCGGCGGCTCACCAAGGGAGCGCTCGAAATCGCCGATGCGATCGGGCTCGGGCTGTTCTGTGTGACCGGGACTGTGATCGCGGATTCGGCGGGGCTCGGTGCACCCACCGCCGCCCTGCTCGGCATGACGACCGCCATCGGGGGCGGGGTGATTCGGGATGTGCTCAGCGGTGAGGTGCCCAGCGTTTTGCGCCCGGACCAGGATCTTTATGCGATTCCGGCGCTGTTCGGGGCGGCTGCTACCGCCGCATTGCTGTCGTTCGACCTCTACGAAGCGTGGACCGGGCTGCTTGCTGCGGCTGGTGCAGTCGGTTTCCGGCTGCTGGCGCGGCACTATCAGTGGCATGCGCCGTTGGCCCGGCATGCGCGTGACTGACGCTTGTCGGCGACTCAGGTGAATCGGGTCAGGGTGCGGTGACGCCGGCTCGGAGTCTGCGGACACCCTCGTCGATCGTCTCGTCGCGTTTGCTGAAGGTGAAGCGCACCAGGTGTTTCCAGTCGTCGGGGTGGTCGGCGAAGACGCTGACCGGTACTGCGGCGACACCGAGTCGCGCGGGGAGTTCGCGGCAAAATGCCAGGCCGTCCTCGGCGCCGAGGGGTCGGATATCGGCGCAGACGAAGTAGCCGCCGTCGCTGGCTGAAACCTTGAAACCGGTGTCGCGCAGTGCGTCCGATAGGCGAATCCTCTTGTCCGCCAGCTCGTCACGTTGCGCGTGCACCCAGTCGAGTTCTTCATTGATCGCGTACGCGACAGCGGGCTGGAACGGGCCGCCGCCGACGAAGGTGAGGAACTGCTTGGCCGTGAGCACGCCGTTGAGCAGTGGCGCAGGCGCGCAGGCCCAACCGATCTTCCAGCCGGTGACATTGAAAGTCTTTGCCGCACTGGACACCACGATGGTTCGCTCACGCATTCCCGGCAACGTGGAGATGCTGATGTGCTCGGCGCCGTCGTAGACCAGGTGCTCGTAGACCTCGTCGGTCAACACCAACAGATCGTGTTCGATGGCCAGCTCCGCGATGGCGGTGAGGTCGGCGCGGTCGAGTACGGCCCCGGTGGGGTTGTGTGGCGAATTGACCATCAGCATACGGGTTTTCGGGGTGATGGCGGCGCGGAGACTGTCCAGGTCGAGCACGAATCGGTCGCCGTCGGGTACCAGGCGAGCCGTTCGCCGCTGCGCACCGGCGAGCGCGATCGCGGCGGCATAGGAGTCGTAGTACGGCTCGATCAGCACCACTTCCTGACCAGCTTCCACCAGCCCGAGCACGGCGGCGCTGATCGCTTCGGTCGCGCCGACGGTCACCAGGATTTCGGTGGCCGGGTCATAGTCGGTGCCGTAGCGGCGAGCGCGGTCGTCGGCGATCGCCTGGCGCAGCACCGGCATGCCGCGGCCGGGCGGGTACTGGTTGAGGCCGTCGGCGATGGCCGCGCGTGCGACCTCGAGCATGCCGGCGGGCCCGTCGGAATCGGGAAAACCCTGCCCCAGATTCACCGCGTCGTGGCGCACGGCCAGCTCGGTCATCTCGGCGAAGATGGTCGATCCGAACGGGCGCAGGCGGGCGACAGTGGGCGGCACAGGCGGCATCCTCGCAGCGTATCCCACCCTTCCGCTGCGTTGCCGAACGATAGCGAACACGCATGTTTCACAAACGTTTTCCCATGTTGACCTGCGCTATTGTGCGTTTCCCCAACCTCAGCTAGCCTCGCGGTGTTCTACCTCACACCACGACGAAGTGGTATATCGAAAGGGGCGCTCCATGGCCTCACCTCTGCTCGACTTCATCCTGCAACCGGCTGCGTCGGAGGTAGCCGGTTCGGCCCTGCGATTCATCCAGGAACAGTTGTTCGCCAGCCCGATCGTCGATCTGTTCACCGGTTCGGCAACGCCGGACAACAACATGGGTTCCTCGACCGGCGATCACAATCTCGGATCGTCGACCGGCGACCACAACTGGGGTTCCACCTACCCATAAACCGGTGCGGTGCGGTTCGCATCGATACGCCGATCAGTCTCGTGCTGTGAAGCAAACCGCTGATCTCGCAGCCCTTTTCGGTGCTGCGAGATCAGCGGAGGCGCGCGCCTGACAATTTCGCGACATTGGCGAAATCGTAAGTCGCCCAGATTTTTCCATCTCGCACCGAGAAGGCGAGCACGCGCAACGGTCGCCCGAACGGCGAGTTCGGATCGGTGAACACCAACCCCGACTGCCCGTTGACCGTGGCGGCACCGATATCCAGCCCCGATCCTTCCTGGTACTTTGCCCACAGGCCGAGCGCCAGCCGAGCGACCTTCTCCTGTCCAGCAACAATATTCAGCGCGGTCTTGGTGGTGCCGCCCGCATCGGCCGTGAACGTCGTGTCCGGATGCAGCGTCGCGGCCACCGCGGCGACATCGCCGGTGGCCAGCGCCGCGAGAAACCGTTGCACCGCCTGATCGTGCACATCGTCGGCGACCGGTTCCGGCGCTCGCGCGGCCGCCCGACGTGCCCGCACCGCCAATTGCCTTGCGGCATCGACGGAAACACCGAGGATCTCCGCGATCTCGGCGAACGGCACGTCCAGCCCCTCGTGCAGCACCAGCGCCACCCGCTGCTGTGGCGTCAACGCGTCGAGCACCACCATCGCCGCCATCCGGCTGTCCTGATCGCGGACCACCACATCCAGGGGATCAGGTGTGCGCGAGGATGCCGCCGTCGAGACGATCGGCTCCGGAAGCCACTGCCCCACATAGGTTTCCCGGCGCACTGCGACACTTCGCAAGTGGTCGAGGCAGATTCGGCTGACCACGGTGGTCAGCCAGGCGCGCAGATCGTCGATCTCGGACTGGTGCACCCCCGCCATCCGCAGCCAGCTCTCCTGCACCGCGTCCTCGGCGTCGCTGACGCTTCCGGTGAGCCGGTAGGCGACCGAAAGCAGGTGTGTTCGATGCGATTCGAACAAGTCGGCGAGAAACGGGGAGACCATCGAGCCAGATCCTACGGAGTGCCCCACCGGGCTCCGCCGCACGGGTCGGGCGCAACGCCGTGAAAATGCGGCGAGGAATTCGGCGCCGGCTGTCACGATGAGCGGATGTACGAGCACACGCTCACCGACGGCACGGTCTGGCTCACCCGCCCGACCGGGGCCGATATGGACCGGATCATCGAGTGCGTTCAGGACCCCGACGTGCAGCGCTGGACCACGATCCCCGTCCCCTATCACCGGTCCGATGCCGAGGAATTCCTCGACCGTGTGGTCGCGCCCGGCTGGGCGGACAACACCCCGGTCTGGGCGATCCGCACCGCCGAGAACGGTCAGGTCGAGGGGATGGTCGGCCTGCACGCACGCGGGCCGGGCGCCTGCGAGATCGGATTCTGGCTCGCGCCCGCCCAGCGCGGCCGCGGTCTGATGTCGCGTGCGATCGGCCTGGTCTGCGACTTCGGATTCGACCCCGAGGGTCTCGCGCTGGATCGGATCATGTGGCGGGCGATCGTCGGCAATTTCCCTTCGGCTGCTGCCGTGCGCCGCAACGGCTTTCACTATGAGGGCGTGGCGCGCTCGGGTGGGGTCCAGCGCGGAACCCGCGTCGACGAATGGGTCGCGGCCCGGCTGCCGACCGACCCCGTCGGAGTTGTCGACGGGTGGCCGGGACTGGCGTAATCGTGCACCGATCGATGTCACCATCGATCCATGAGTGGGCCTGACGCGCGGTTCGACTGGTTCGCCGACACCATGGGGGTGCGGGCGGGAGAGCGCGTGCTCGAACTGGGGCCCGGTTCCGGCGCCTCGCTACAGCGCATCGCGGCCAGGCTCGGCGATGGGCGGATAGTCGGGGTCGACCGTTCGGCCACCGCGATCGCGCGGGCAGGTCTGCGCTGCGCCACCGAGATTGCCGACGGCCGGGTTCGCCTGGTCGAGGGCGAAATCGGCAATACCGAGGCCGCCCGGTTGCTTGACGAACTCGACTCTGGCACACGCTTCGACCTGATCTTCGCCGT
Organism: Nocardia sp. NPDC058705; assembly: GCF_042749305.1. Lineage (NCBI taxonomy): Bacteria > Bacillati > Actinomycetota > Actinomycetes > Mycobacteriales > Nocardiaceae > Nocardia > Nocardia sp. NPDC058705. Next base: position 15,897 of record NZ_JBHYRN010000013.1, read on the forward strand.
CAACGTCAACCTGTTCTGGACCGGGCCCGCGACCGCCGCCTGGTCCACAGTGCGCGAATGCCTCGCCCCCACCGGCCGCTTCTGGCTCTGCTACGGCTACGGCACCCCCGGCCCGATGCCACCCACCGACAAACTCACCGAACGCTTCGCCGCCGCGGGCTTCCGCTGCACTGTCACCACCGCGAACAACCTCCTCGCCGCCCGAGCGACACCGATCCGCTGAGCGCGAGGAATACGCCGGTGCGGGTTTGGCGGTCGTCGCCGCGGAGTCGGGTGATGCCGACCGAGATCGTCAGGCGTCCTTCTCGGGCGATGCCTTACTGGTGATCATCCGCCCAGCGTTGACAGCGGCTAATGCCGACGATCGGCGGCTCGGCGGACGGTATCGCGATGGGGTCACCCGGCCAGGCATGTTCGGGGTAGCGGCCGACAGCCAGGATCGGCGGCCGCCGACTCGGCGGGCGGTGCCTCGATGGGCGGGGATCGTGGTGGGGTCCCGGCCAGACATGTTCGGGTGACGGAGGACAGTCAGGGTCGGCGGTCGGCGGCTCGGCGGACGGTGCCTCGGTGGGCGGGGATGGTGGTGGGGTCTTCGGGCCAGGCGTGTTTGGGGTAGCGGCCGCGTAGGTCGGCGCGGACCTGGGGCCAGCCGTTTTGCCAGAAGGAGGCCAGATCGGCGGTGACGGCGACGGGGCGTTGGGCCGGGGAGAGCAGGTGGAGCAGGATCGTGGCGCGTCCGTCGGCGAGGGTGGGCGGGAGGGTCCAGCCGAAGATCTCCTGGACTTTGACCGCGAGGACCGGTTGGTCGGCGGAGTAGTCGAGGCGGACGCGGCTGCCGGAGGGGACCTCGAGGCGTTCGGGGGCCAGTTCGTCGAGGCGGGCGGCGGCGGGCCATGGGAGGAGACGGCGAAGGGCGGTGCCCGCGTCGATGCGGGCGAGGTCGGAACGTCTTCGGGCCGTGGACAATTCGGGGCCGAGCCAGGAGTCGAGGTCGGCGAGGAGGGCGTCGTCGACGGCGGGCCATGGGGCGCCGAGCGTGCGGTGCAGGAAATCGAGGCGTTGACGCAGGTTGCGGGCATCATCGTGCCACCTCAACAGGCTCAGCCCTTCCACCTGAAGTCCTTGCCGCACAGCCTGTTCCACCAACCGCGCATCCGGCTGACGTATCGGCTTCTCCGACAGGACGATCGCGCCCAGCCGTTCCACCCGCCGAGCCACCACATCACCGCCGTCCCACCGCACCTCGTCGGCCACCACCACCAAACCCGGCGCGGCCTCCCGCGCGAGTTCTTCATCCGCGATGGCCGCCAGCCTGATTCGCCCCTCGGCCCGCCCGGGATCCCGATCAGCCACCGCCACCGCAAGCCACTCCGCCGCGGCCAATCCCGAACCCGGCGGCAGCGTCACCGCGGTGCCGCCGGCCATCAGATAGGTAGATGACCCGCTCGCCCGCCGACGTGCCAACCGCTCCGGCTGCGCCAGTGCGATCAACAGTGCGGCGACATCCGTTCCGAACCGGGCCTCGTCACCGCCGGTGACACGCTCCCGTCCGCCACGGGAACCCGCCACCGAGCCGCCGCCGACCCCAGTCCGTTCCCGCGAATCGGGCCGACCGATACCTGACCGTCTCTCCACACCACCGACATCTGGCCGGTCGGAACGCTCCGCACCTGACGAAACATCCGCCCGCGCACCACCGGCCCCTGGCCGGCCCCCACCTGGTGAAACATCCGCCCCAGCATCGCTGACAGATCGTTGGTCACGACCCGACGAAACATCCGCTCGCGCACCGCCAGCACCTGGTCGGTCCCCACCTGACGAGGCATCCTTCCGCGCCCCGCTGACATGTGGCTGATCACGGCTGTCGACTGCGGTGGTGCTCGTGACGAGGCGCGTCAGGCGTTGGACTTCGCGGGTCCAGCGGGGTGGGCGTTCGGTGCGGAGGGTGCGTAAGGCTGCCGTCGCGTCGACGGTGTTGGCGAGGGAGTCATCGTCCATCAGGACCACCATTTCGGCGGCGGCTTTCGCGCCGACTCGGGCGGTGCCGTCGAGGAGGGCGCGGGCGAGGCGGGGGTGCAGGCCGAGGGCTGCCATGTCCTTGCCGCGCGGGGTGATGCGGTCGGCGTCGTCCAGCGCACCGAGGGCGCGCAGGACGGTCCGGGCCGCGGTGAGGCCGCCTTGCGGTGGGGCGTCCCACCAGGCGAGGGCGGTGCCGTCGGGGGTGCCCCAGCAGGCCAATTCCAGTGCGAGGCGGGTGAGTTCGGCGGTGCGGATCTCGGGTTCCGGGTAGGCGGGCAGGGTTTGGTGTTCGTATTCGGGCCAGCAGCGCCAGGTGTGGCCGGGGGCTTCGCGGCCCGCGCGACCCGCGCGTTGTTCGGCGACAGCGGCCGAAACACGCACTGTCGCAAGGCCGGACAGGCCACGGCGGTGGTCGACGCGGGAGACCCGGGACAGCCCGGAGTCGACGACCGCGCGAACACCGGGGACGGTGAGGCTGGATTCGGCTACGGCAGTGGACAATACGACCCGTCGCCGCGCCCCTTCTCGCAGCGCGAGATCCTGGGCCGCACTCGCGAGCCGCCCATGCAGGGGCACCACGTCGACGCCGTCGAGATCGCGCAACAGCCCTGCGGTGCGGTTGATCTCGCCGACACCGGGCAGGAAAACGAGCACATCACCGTCGATGGCGGCCAGCGCCGTGCGGGTGGCGCGCGCGACCTGCGCTTCGATCCGCTCACGAGGAAGTCCGGGAACATAGTCGACCTGAACCGGATAGGTCCGCCCGCGAACCTCCAGAACAGGAGCCCGAGAACCGTCGACCGCGGGCGAGCCGGGAGCCCTCGCGACCGGCACCGAATCAACGACAGACCCCGAGCTCACAACCACCTCCGGCGCCGAATACACGTCGGCCTCCACTGCGGGGCCCGGAATCCCCACTCCCGAACCCGCGCCCGGATCAGCACCCAGGCCAGAACCCGCGCCCGACCGTGCCCGCGATGCGGAATCAATATCTGACCCCACAGCACCGCCCGAAATCCCCGCGCCAGCGGCCGACCCTACGTGCGATGCCGACCTCGCGTCCCCATGCATCCCCGAACCGAGCAGTTGTGCCAGCCGATCCGCCGCCACCGTTGCCGAGGTGGCCAGTATTCGCAGGTCAGGCCGCAATCCTGAGCGTGCGTCGAGCAACAAAGCCAGCAGCAGGTCCGCATCGAGATGCCGCTCGTGACATTCGTCGAGCACCACCGTCCCCACCCCGGCCAACTCCGGATCGCTCTGTAACCGCCGCACCAACAACCCCGAGGTCACCACCTCGATCCGCGTCCGCGCCCCCACCTTCCGATCCCCCCGCACCGAGTACCCCACGGTCTCCCCCACCCGCTCCCCGAGCAACGCCGCCATCCGCGCCGCCGCCGCCCGCGCCGCCAACCGCCGAGGCTCGGCCACCACGATCCGCCCCGACGATCCGGCGGCCAGAGCCAACGGAACCAACGTCGTTTTGCCTGTTCCAGGCGGCGCGACAAGCACAGCGACACCGTGCTCGGCCAAGGTGCCGACGATCTCGTCCAGCGCGGGCCGCACCGGCAGGTCGGGCAGATCAGGCAGCTTCATCCCCACCAGTCTCCCCGACAGACCCCGTCGACCCCGCACTGGACAGTTGATCACCATGCTGTGGTGGCGTTCCGAGCGCCGAAATACTTACCTGAGAGCATGGTGATCACCCGTCCAGAAAGGTGCGCGGGGGACGCGAGGGGCGGTTACCCTGCGGGAGATGAGCATCGAGTTCGCGTTGACCACGCTTGTCATCGTCGCCACTCCGGGGACCGGGGTTCTGTTCACGTTGGCGGCTGGGCTTTCTCGGGGGACGAGGGCGAGTGTGATCGCCGCGTTCGGGTGCACGTTGGGGATCGTTCCGCACATGGTCGCGGCGATCACCGGGCTGGCCGCATTGTTGAACACCAGTGCGGTCGCGTTCCAGACAGTGAAGTATCTCGGCGTCGCGTATCTGCTCTATATGGCGTGGAATACGTTGCGGGACAAAGGCGCACTCGCGATTCCGGAGGAAGGCTCGGCGCAACCGTCGGCGCGGCAGGTGATCACCTCGGCGGTGCTGCTGAATATCTTGAACCCGAAGCTGACGATCTTCTTTTTCGCGTTCCTGCCCCAGTTCGTCCCGACCGGAGCGCCGAATGCGCTGGGCCGCATGCTCGAACTCAGTGGGTTGTTCATGCTGGCGACGTTCGTGGTGTTCGCCGGTTATGGGGCGGTCGCCGCCGCGATACGCACCTATGTGCTGTCACGCCCGATGGTGGTTCGGTGGATGCGGCGGGTGTTCGGTGTTTCGTTCGTCGCCCTCGCGGGACGCCTCGCGGTGCAGAACCAGTAAAGCCCCCGGACAGCAGTGCGGGCCCCGGAATCCGAGGCCCGCAGGTGCAGTCGACAACTATCCGCGACGTGTCGCCACGGCGTCGGCCAGGCGGTCGAGCTGGGTGGCGGTGGTGTTCCAGTCGATGCACGCGTCGGTGATGGACTGGCCGTAGGTGAGCTCGTCGGACTTGCCGAGAGTCAGGTCCTGGCGGCCTGCGACGAGGAAGGACTCCAGCATCACGCCGACCACGCCCTGCTCGCCCGCGGCGATGCGGTCGGCGATGTCGGTGACCACGTCGACCTGCTTGTTGTGGTCCTTGTTGCTGTTGCCGTGGCTGGCGTCGACGACCAGGCGCTGGGCCAGCGACGACTTCTCCAGGCGCAGCTTGGCCTCGGCGCAGGAGGCGGCGTCGAAGTTGGTGCCGTTGCTGCCGCCGCGCAGGATGACGTGGCAGTCGGGGTTGCCCGAGGTGCGGATCAGCGCGGAGCGGCCGTCGAGGTCGGTGCCGGGGAAGACATGGCTGGCGGCGGCGGCGCGCACACCGTCGACCGCGACCTGCACGTCACCGTCGGTACCGTTCTTGATGCCGACCGGCATCGACAGCGCACTCGAGAGCTGGCGGTGCACCTGGCTGGCGGCGGTGCGGGCGCCGATCGCGCCGTAGGAGACCAGGTCGGCGATGTACTGCGGGGTGATCGGGTCGAGGAATTCACACGCGACGGGCAGGCCGAGGGCGGTGATGTCGACGAGCACCTTGCGGCCGATGCCGAGGCCGGTGTTCACGTCGAACGAGCCGTCCAGGTGGGGATCGTTGATCAGACCCTTCCAGCCAAGGGTGGTGCGCGGCTTCTCGAAGTACACGCGCATCACGATGTGCAGCCGGTCGCTCAGCTCGGCGGCCTTCTCGGCCAGCTTGCGGGCGTATTCCAGCGCGGCGGCGGGGTCGTGCACCGAACACGGACCGACGATCACCATGAGGCGGTCGTCGTCGCCGTTGAGCACGTCGACGGTGGCCTTACGGCCCGAACGCACGGTGTCGGCGAGCTCGTCGGTGATCTGGTGGACCAGGCGGACCTCGGCGGGCGAGCGCAGAGGGCTCACGCTGAGGGTGCGCTGGTCGTCGAGGTCAGAATGCCGCGAGTCGACATCGGCTGCGGTGGTCATGAGATGTGGGTCCTTTGCGTTAGAAGGCCGACCCACGGAATTTCGCTACCGTCGAGCCGGGCGTTATCCGGCTCGAGGTGGGGGAAGTCAGCGCGCAGGGTCGCAGACCGGCCCACCCAGGGCCGGATAGCTAAACCAGAAATATGCGCGCTGCATGCCGTGGACTGTACCACCGGTAAAACGTCGCAGGGGCGGCCATGGTTGCCCGGAGTGCGGACCGTCACATCACCACCGGCCTTGACCTCAACCTTGCTCGAGCTCCTAGCGTCGCGGTCGAGGAAAGGAAATCGACTGTGACAACACTGGTTACGGGCGCGACCGGCAATACCGGCCGCCAGGTAGTACGCGAACTCGTCAGCCGCGGCGAGAAGGTCAGGGCGGTGACTCGCGATGCCGATTCGGCCCGCGCGCTCCTCGGCTCCGAGGTGGAACTGTTCACCGGCACGCACAACATTCCGTCGACGCTCGACGATGCCTGGCACGGCGTCGACCGACTGCACGTAACGGTGACCAACGGGCTCGCCGAGGTCGGTGCTGAACTGATCGGCAAGGCGGTCGACGCGGGCGTGCGGCGGATCACCGTCGTGTGGGGTGGCGGGGTCGGGCCGGTCGAAACGGCCATCGCCGATTCGGGGGTGGAGTGGACGCGGCTCGAACCGCAGGAGTTCATGGCGAACACGCTGACCTGGATCGATCCGATCCGGACCCAGGGCGTCGTGCGTGAGCCGTACGCGCATCCGAGCGCGTTGGTGCACGAGGCCGATATCGGGGCGGTCGCCGCCGTCGCCCTGCTGGAAGACGGGCATTCGGGTCGTGCGTACAACCTCACCGGGCCACAGGCGCTCACCCCGCAGGAACGGTTGGCGATCCTGTCGGACGCCGCCGGTCGCGAGATCGCCTTCGCCACGATCACCCACGCACAGGCGGTCGAACGACTCGTGGCGACGGGCGTATCCCAGGCCGACGCGGACTACGTCATCGGCTGGTACGCCGAGTCGAGCCCCGAGTCCTACACGGTCGACCCGACGATCGAACAGATACTCGGCCGCCCCGCACGCACCTTCGAGCAGTGGGCAGCCGAGCACGCGCACCGGTTCCGCTGAGCTCGCACCCGACCCCGTCGGGCTGCGATCGAGCCGGTCTCCAGCCGCCAACCTCACAGGGGGTGACGGGCTGCGATCGAGCCGGTATCAGGCGGCCCACCGTCGCGCAGCGGGCCGCCAGCACCGTTCACCTCGCAGTCTCGACGCTGGTCAATTGATCACAGGCAACCATGGCGGCATCGCCCGAGAAGGAAAAACCACCAAAGCCTGGTGATCAACCGTCCAGTGGCCGTCTCAGCCCCACTGGCCGGGGACGTAGTCGCCTGCGGGGGTGTGGGCGATCGCGTTGAGGCGGTTCCAGGCGTTGATCAGGGCGATGGCGGCGATCAGGGCGGCGATCTGGTCGTCGTCGTAGTGCTTGCGGACCTGGTCGAAGGTGTCGTCGCTGACGTGGCCGCCGTCGGCGGTGCGGGTCGCCTCCTCGGTGAGCGCGAGGGCGGCCCGTTCCGCTTCGGTGAAGACGTTGGTCTCGCGCCAGGCGGCGACCAGGTTGATCCGCACCGAGGTTTCGCCCGCGTGCGCGGCGTCCTTGGTGTGCATGTCGACGCAGTAGCTGCAGCCGTTGATCTGCGAGGCCCGGATCTTCACCAGTTCGTAGGTGGACTTGGGCAGCGGCGAATCGTCGATCACCTTGCCCGCCATGACCATTCGCTTGCTGAAGCTCGTGGTGACGGCGTTGCCGTAGAGGTTGAAGCGCGCTTCCATGATGACTCCTTCGTCGTGGGTTCTACCGAGATGACGAAGTAGCCGTCCGCAGTGTGACGTCGGGTGACGCCGATCACTCAGATGAGTCCGCAGAGCTTCTCGGAGAGCTCCCACAATTCGGCCGCGACCTCGCGATCTCTGGCCGTCGGCGCGCTTCCGGCGAGGCCGGGGTTGCCGCGCAGGCCGAGGAAGCCGTCGGGGCCGTAGAACGCGCCGGGCACCACGTCGGCGGTGGCGGCGAATAGCGTGGGCAGCGCGCCCTGGGCGGCGTTCTGGGCGAATGCGCGGTTGCCCAGCCACATGATCGCGTCCTGGACGGACTCGGTGTGCGACATGAGTTCGGTCGCGGCGTAACCGGGATGCGCGGCCACCGAGATCACCGCCGAACCCTCACCGGCCAGTCGGCGCTGGAGTTCGTAGGCGAACATCAGGTTGGCCAGTTTGGACTGGCCGTAGGCGAGCCAGCGGTCGTAGCCGCGCTGCTCCCAGTTGGGGTCGGCCAGATTGATCTTGCCGATGCGGTGCGCGACGCTCGACACCGTCACCACACGATCGGTGACACGGTCGAGCAGCAGGTTGGTGAGCGCGAAGTGGCCGAGATGGTTTGTGCCGAACTGCATTTCGAAGCCGTCGGCGGTGCGGCGCAGCGGCAGCGCCATCACGCCCGCGTTGTTGATCAGCACGTCGACGCGCTCGATCTCATCGGTGAAGGAGCGCACCGAATTCAGGTTCGCCAGATCGAGTTGCCGAACCTCGGTCCGACCGGGCATTCCCGCCGCTACCCGCTCGGCCTTGGCGGTATCTCGACAAGCCAGGATCACCCGCGCACCCGCCTCGGACAGCGCCCGCGCGGTCGCGGCGCCGAGACCACTGTTGGCGCCGGTGACGATGATGGTGCGGCCGGTCTGGTCGGGCAGGTCTGCGGTACTCCACTTGCTCACTGGCAAAAGTCTAGCGACGCAGGGGGAATGCGCGAATCAGGACTGCGCGAGGACCTCCTCGTCGGTCATCGCGGCGACTTCGAGATACATGGTGGCGACGAGTTCCAACCTGCCCACCTCGCCGGAGTCCGCTTCCCGCTTCGACATTCGGGCTGCGAGGCCTTCGACGGTGCGGGCGGTGAACAGGTCGGCGACGACGGTGTCGGGCGCGTCGAGCCACTCGCGGATGCGGGCGACGGCGGTGGTGGCGAGCACCGAATCGCCACCGAGAGCGAAGAAGTCGTCGGTGACACCGATCCGCTCGGCTTCCAGCACCTCGGCGACGACCGCGGCGAGCGCGCGTTCGAGATCCGTGCGCGGCTCGACGAATTCTGCTGCGCTCTCGTCCTTTTCGAGCACCACGCGGATTGCCTTGCGGTCCGGCTTGGCATTCGGGGTGAGTGGGAGTTCGGGCAGCAGTTCCAGGCGCGTCGGCACCATGTACGACGGGACCAGCTCGGCGGTCGCGGCGAGGACGGCGTCGACGTGCAGGGTGACGCCGGGGGTCGGCACGACCAGGGCGACCAGCTTGGGCGCGGCCTTGCCGACCACCGCGGCCACCGCGTGCCGGACGCCGGGGATCGCGCGCAGAGCACTTTCCACCTCGCCGAGTTCGACCCGGTAACCCCGGATCTTGACCTGGTGGTCGGCGCGGCCGAGGAACTCCAGGCCGCCGTCAGGCAGGTAGCGGGCCAGGTCACCGGTGCGGTACCAGCGCAGACCCTCGTGGGTGACGAAACGGTCCCGCGTGCGTTCCGGGTCGCCGCGGTAGCCGGCGGCCACACCGTCCCCACCGATCCACAGCTCACCGCTGACCCAGTCGGGGCAGTCGTTGCCCGCCGGGCCGACGACGCGGCACTGCACATTGCGCAGGGGGGTGCCGTAGGGGACGGCGGTCCATTCGGCGGGGACCTGGGCGTTCACGACCTCGCAGATGGTGGAGTGGATGGCGGTTTCGGTGGCGCCGCCGAGTCCGGCGAAACGGCTGTTCGGGGCGACTGCGGCCAGGCGCGTGGGCAGGGCGGTGTCGACCCAGTCGCCGCCGAGGATCACCGCACGCAGGGACTCGAGGGGCATGGCCGCGTGTTGCGGCTGCTGCGTGGCGAGCGACGCCGGACGGGGGTCGCTCGAAGCGGATTGCGGCTGCTGCGTGGCAAGCGACCCCGGGCGGAAGTCGCTCGACGCGGCCGCGTGCTGCGGTGAGTGGGGGGCGTCCGGGGTTGCGGTGAGCAGCATGTCCAGCAGGCTCGGGACGCAGTTGACCAGCGAAACCTGGTGGCGGCGAATCAGTTCCACCCAGACGGCGGGGTCGGTGCGCTGGGTGTCGTCGACGGTGACCACGGCGCCGCCTGCGGCGAGGAGGCCGAAGATGTCGTAGACGGAGAGGTCGAATTCGAGGGCCGAGAGGGCAAGTGCCCGGTCGGTGGGGCCGAGGTCGAAGCGTTCGTTGAGGTCGTCGATGGTGTTCATGGCGGCGCGGTGCGGCACCTCGACGCCCTTGGGCTTGCCGGTGGAGCCGGAGGTGAACAGCACGTAGGCGATGTTCTCCGGATCGCCGAAGACGGGGCGCGCCAACGGTTGCGCGTGCGTACGAGCTTGCGCAAGGTCGACCACCCTGGCATCGGCGATCTGCGCGCCGCCGACAGTGAGCACGGCGACCGCGTCTGCGGTACCGAGGATTTCGGCGCGGCGGGCGGCGGGCTGATCGAACCCGATCGGCACGTACACCGCACCAGCGGCGAGCACGCCGAGCACCGCGACGATCTGGTCGGGGCCCTTCGGGAGCTGCACGGCAACCGAATCACCCGGTGTCACACCGGCTTCCCGCAACGCACCGGCCACAGCCAACGCATCTGCGGCAAGCTCGCCGTAGGTCAGCTGACCCGCGGGCTCCCAAAGCACTGCGGGCGCAGACGGATTCGTCGCCGCGTTCGCGAAGAACCCGGTGTGCAGCAGACCTCCGCCGACCGGCCCCGCGGTGGCGTTCACGCGCGCCCGAGTCGCGGCTTGCTCCACCGGAATTCGCACCCCGGCCTCGGCCTGCCACCCCGCCTCACCGGCGACGGTACGAGCGTGAACATCGATATCCTCCGGAGCCTCGCCGACTGCTGCGCCGGCGGATATTGCAGCCGATCCGGTGACCGTGGTGTCGGTGTGGGTTGGCCCGCCCAGGCGTTCGATGGCTTCGAGGTAGCGGGTGAACATGGCGTCGACCATGCCTGCGGGGAAGGCGGATTCGCGGATGTCCCAGTTCAGCAGGAGGCCGCCGCGGACCTCGGTGATCTGGGCGTCGAGGAGGACCTGGGGGCCCTGGGAGATGATCCAGACGGGCTCACCGAAGGTGTCGGTGACGATGTCGGGGAAGAGTTCGCCGAGGTTGAGGGCGCTGGTGTAGACGATGGGGGCCAGCACCGGTTCGCCGCGGTGGCGGCCCAGGTCTCGCAGGACTTCCAGGCCGGAGTAGGCGGAGTGGGCGCCTGCTTCGTGGAGGCGGTGCTGGAGGGCGCGGGCGCGGTCGGCGACGGTGGCGGGCTCGGTGACGTCGACTTCGAGCAGGACCGAGGAGGTGAAGTCGCCGACGACGCCGTCGACCTGCGGGTGCACCGGTTCACGGTGGAACAGCGGCAGATTCAGCAAGAAGCGACGCTGGGCCGACCAGCCGCCGATCGTCTCGGCGAACACCGAGGCCAGTGCCATCGCCGGGGTGATGCCGCGCGCGTGGGCGGCATCGAACACCTGGGCCTTGGCTTGTGGGGAAAGCCAGTGGTGCAAGCGGACGGTACGGGTGGGATCCGAGATGTGCTGGGCCTGAGGAAGTTCCGGCGCACCGGGCATATCCGCCAGCCGCTCCTGCCACCAGGCTCGGTCGCGCGCGCGTTCGTCGGCAATGGAGCCCACGGTTTGCTGACGAACGGCAGCCTGATCCATCGGGCGGCCCGCCCCGTCGCGCAGGTGGGGCGGAGCGCTGCTCAACTGGCGATCCACCCCGTCACCCGACGGAGCGGCGGCACTGTCGAGCTGGCGGCCTTCCTCGTCCCCCGACAGATGAGCCGCAACGTCGTCCAGCTGGCGGCCCGCCGCACCACCCGGCAGATGAGCCGCCGCATTGTCCAACTGGCGGCCCGTCGCGCTGTCGGACAGGTACTGGCGGAAGGTGTAGTCCTGGGGTGGGAGTTGTTCGCCGTGGTAGAGGCGGGCCAGGTCGGTGATGAGGATGCGGTAGCTCATCGCGTCGGCGGCGAGCATGTCGACGTCGAGGTGCAGGCGGGTGCGGCCGTTGGGGAGGCGGGTGAGGGCGATATCGATCACCTGGCCGTCTTCGACCGCCATGCGCTGGTGGGTGCGGGCGTTGCGCGATTCCTCGAGGCGCTGCTCGGCTTCCTCGGCGGAAGCTTCGCGCAGGTCGGTGACGCCGAAGACCGCGCGGCCGGGGCGGTCGAGGGTCTGCTGGGTGCCGTCGGGCAGGAAGCGGGTGCGCAGCATGGGATGGCGCGACAGCAGTTGTTCGACGGCCCGCTCGAGCCGCTCGGGATACACATCGGAACCGTCGAATTCGACATACAGGTGCGCCGCGACCCCACCGAGCTCCTGCGCGTCGGACCGCCCGATCCAGTACGCGTGCTGCATGGGCGCGAGCGCGAAGGGAGTGCCGTCGTCGGGGACGATCGCGGATTCGATGGCGGCAGAAACTAACTCGACGGCATCTTTCGCTGCCGCTAGATCCTCGGCGTCGGCTGCATCCCGCGTCTCGGCGAGTGCTGCCAGGTCCTCAGGGTCGGCGCCGTTGAGGAGGGCGTGCCAGGCGTCGACGGTGGGGTGGGCGGCGAGGAGGGCGAAGTTCACGGGGATGCCGCGTTTGCGCCAGGCGCCTGCGAGCTTCATGGTGCGGATGGAGTCGAGGCCGAGTTGGATCAGGTCGTCGGCGTCGGCGACGGCTTCGGGGGTGATGTCGAGGTGGCGGGCGATCGCGGCGCGGATCTCGGCGCGGTCGATCCCGGGGCCGCCTGCGGGTACTGTCTCCATCTGCCGATCACTCCTTGCTCGCCGCCCATCGCCGGACGGAGTCGGTACTGCTCAGCGGCAGCCTACTCGATGAGATAGGGTTGCCTAACCTCTAACGGTCACTCTTGGCGTGGATCACACCCGGGCCGCCTCGCTCAGCGCGTGCACCGCCGGCAGGCGAGAATCGTGACCGAGAAGCACCCGAACGCCCCGACCACAGCACACGCGGCGCGGGCCCACCGCACTACAGACGCGGCACGCGCCGCCGAACAACAGCACACGCGGCGCGGGCCGACCGAACACCGACAAGGCATCAGCTGCCGACCAACTGCACACGCGGCCTAGCCGCCAACAACAGCACGCGGCCCCCGCCGCCGAACAACAGCACACGCGGCCTAGCCGCCGAGATTCAGTGAGGCAGTCGTGACGTCGATGTCGACAACAGACCACCGCGAGGGCTACGTCCCGTTCCCGGACGACGCCGCACAGGAGTATCGCTCGGCCGGTTATTGGACCGGGCGCACGCTCGGCGATCTGTTGCGCGACACCGCGCGCACCCAGCCGGAGCGACCGGCCGTGCTCAGCGAGACCGTGCAGACCTACGCCGAACTCGACGCCGCTGCCGATCGGATGGCGCACGGTCTGCTCGCACTCGGCATCAATCCCGGCGACCGGGTGATCGTGCAGTTGCCGAACATTCCCGAGTTCGCGACGGTGCTGTTCGGTGTGCTGCGCGCGGGCATCATCCCCGTCCTCACCCTGCCCGCGCACCGCCGCGCCGAGATCGAGCACCTGGCCGCACTGTCCGACGCGGTCGCCTACCTCATCCCCGACCGCCTCGGTGACTTCGACTACCGAGAACTCGCGGCAGTGGTGCGGCAGGCGGTGCCGAACCTGCGCCACGTGCTGGTGGCAGGCGATCCGGGCACGGCGCCACCGAACCTGCACCACGTGCCGGTAGTCGACGAACCGGGCACGGAAGTGCAGCAGGCTGCGCCGCACCTGCACCGCGTGGCAGCGGCGGGCGCAGTCTCCGCAGCGCCTGCGACCCTGACCGTCGACGGCGACCCGTCACACTTCCTCGCTCTCGATTCGATTGCGCGCGACGGTGATTCGCTGCCCACGATCGACCCCGCCGACATCGCCGTCATGCTCGTCTCCGGCGGCACCACCGGCCTACCGAAGCTGATCGCCCGCACCCACGACGACTACGTCTACAACGCCACCGCCAGCGCGCAGGTCTGCGAGCTCACCGCGGACGACGTCTACCTCACGACTCTGCCTGCGGCACACAACTTTCCGCTGGCCTGCCCCGGCATTCTCGGCACGGTCGCGACCGGCGGCGCTATCGCGTTCACCCTCGACCCGAGCCCGGAGGCGGCGTTCGCCGCGATCGAGAAGCACCGGGTGACCGTCACCGGCGTCGTTCCGCCGCTGGCCCAATTGTGGAGTGCGGCAGTGGATTGGGAGGATGCCGATCTGGGTTCGCTGCGCCTGTTGCAGGTGGGTGGGGCGCGGCTGGCCGAGGTGAACGCCCGCGACGTGGAGCCCGCGCTGAGCTGCACCTTGCAGCAGGTGTTCGGAATGGCGGAGGGGCTGCTCAACTACACGCGACTCGACGACGACAAAGAACTCGTCTGCACCACCCAGGGCCGACCGCTCTCCCCCGCCGACGAACTGCGCATCGTCGACGCCGACGGCAACGACGTCGCCCAGGGCGAGGAAGGCGAACTGCTCACCCGCGGCCCCTACACGCTGCGCGGGTATTACCGTGCGCCAGAACACAATGCGCGCGCCTTCACCCCCGACGGCTTCTATCGCAGCGGCGACCTCGTCCGCCAACTGCCCAGCGGTCACCTGATCGTGAGCGGCCGGATCAAGGACGTGATCAACCGCGGCGGCGAGAACATCTCCTGCGACGAACTCGAGGAGCACCTGCTCGCCTACCCCACGGTCCGCCATGCCGCGGCGGTCGGCATCCCCGATGCCTCGCTGGGCGAAAAAGCCTGTGTCGTCCTGGTTGTCACCGGCGAGCTACCGACCCTCGGTGAGATCAAAACCTTCCTCACCGAACGCGGCCTGGCCACCTACAAGCTCCCCGACCTTGTCCGACAGGCAGATTCACTACCGATCACCGCCGTCGGCAAGATCGACAAGAAAGCCTTGCGCGCCCTACACGGCTGAGTAACAACTGATTTCGCACGAACATGGGTAACTCACCGAGTACGGGCCAACTGGTCCCGCCCCAAAAAGCATGCCGCGTCGCCACCTCTCCCCGCACCTGAGCCTGGCTCGAGTACCCGGAGAGGCGGAACAGCACAGCTCAAGCCTTGACGACGTAAGGCGCTACGCTGCCGAGCTTTTCGCAGGTCTCCTCGAACTCACGCTCGGGCCGTGACTGCCCCACGATCCCCGCACCCGCACGCAACCACGCACCCTCACCGGTCTGATAGACAGCCCGCAGCACCAGCGTCGCCTCCAAAGCACCGGTCGGCGAAACACACACCACCGCACCGGAATACAGACCACGCGGATCGTGATCGTTGCGGAACACCGAGTCGACCCCGGCCTGCTTGGGAATGCCGGAGGCGGTCACCGACGGGAACAGCACCTCGAGCGCGTCCCAGGCGGTGCGGTCGGCGGCCAGGGTGCCGCGCACGGTGGAGGCCAGGTGCTGCACGCTGCCGCGCTCGCGCACCGCCATGAAATCGGATACGGCGGAGGTGCCGGGCACGGCCACCGCCGCGATCTCGGCGAACGAGGTCTGCACCGAAATCGCGTGTTCCACGATCTCTTTCGGGTCTGCCAGGAGCTCGGCGCGGGCGGCGTCGTCGGCCTCGGTGCCGAGCCCGAAGGCGCGCGTACCCGCAAGCGGTTCGGTGGTGACGATGCGGTCGTCGTCGACCGAGGCCACCAGCTCCGGGCTGAACCCGGCCGCTTCGAGCCCACCGAGGCGCAGCAGAAACGAGCGGGCAGGCGTGTTGTTGGCCCGGCCGAGGCGGTAGGTCGCGGGCACGTCCACCGCGAACGGCAGCTCGACCTTGCGCGACAGAATCACCTTTTGATAGTCGCCCGCCTGAATTTCGGCGACAGCGGAGGCGACCCGCTGCTCGTAACCGGTCGGGTCGGGCCGCACGTCGACCGCCGTCGCGACCGGCAGCTCGACACCCTGCGAACCGGCGATCAGGTCGTGAATGTCACACGCCTCGTTCGGGGTGGCGCCGCTGATCCGGACGCCGGTGTCGTCGATGCGCACCTCGACCCGCGGAATCATCAGGTGCGCCAGCGAGTCGAGCGGGTTGAGATAGTGGGTCGCCGACAGCGAGTAGGCACAGAATTCGAAGCCGATCCAGCCGTAGGCATTGCGGCCATCGAGCGGCAGGCTCGCCAGCGCGGTGTCGATGGCGGTGGCGGGACTCCCGGTCCACGCGCGCGCGGTGGTCTCGCATGCCCAGACGGTGCGCAGCTCACCGGCGTCGAGTTCCACGCTGCCGAGCGGATCGGCGGCGAACACCCACGCATCGGGCTGCTCGTACATCACGTACTCACCGAACCGATCGGAAGCGGCCAGACGGGACATCGCTGCCGCCGGATCAGTCACATACTCGACCCGTACGGGCTGTTCCGTCGACGACAACGATCCTCCAAGATAAAGCGAACCTAATGCTCGGTTAGGTTAGCATTACCTGCGCGTTTAGCCAGATCGGTGCGGGGTATTCTTCGCCACTGCCGCGCGCTCCACACTGAGCAGACTCGCCTCGCTGTGCTCGCGGTGATACGCCGCCCACCCGCCGCGCACCCCGAAAAGCCGCTTGCGCCACACCAGCCAGACCACCGCCGCGAGATTGACCGACAGCGCCACCACCTTGAACACCGTCACCCGCTCGATCAGCTCGTAGATCTCGAGCGGCAGGAACACGCTCGTCGCGATCACCGACAGATACTCACCCCACCGCTTCGA
Source organism: Nocardia sp. NPDC058705 (assembly GCF_042749305.1). Taxonomy (NCBI): domain Bacteria; kingdom Bacillati; phylum Actinomycetota; class Actinomycetes; order Mycobacteriales; family Nocardiaceae; genus Nocardia; species Nocardia sp. NPDC058705. The sequence goes on from NZ_JBHYRN010000013.1 coordinate 32,181, forward strand.
CAGCCACAGCCCCACCGCCTCGACGAAGTGCAGTGCCGAGTACCAGAACAGGAAGATCGCGATGAGCAGCAGCGTCGTGCCCGACAGCGCGAACAGCTCGTCGGCCCAGTGCACGAGGTGTGAGTTGTCGAGATTCCAGCCGATCTGGTCGGCGAACGGTTTCAGCAGGGGAACATCGCGGCCGAAGCTCTCGCGCAGGCTCTGCCTGTCGGACCGGAAACGCAGCACCAGCAGGCCGCCTGCGAGCATCAGGACACCGTGGAAGCCGCGGTCGATCGCGAGCAGTTTCAGAATCCATCGGTCGCGCAGCAACTGTCCACGCGGTACCTCCGGCGCCTCGTCGGCGGGGCCAGAACCCACCGGGTCACCTGGTACGAACGTCCCACACCGCAGGCACCGCCACGCCGTCCCGGCCACCGTTTTCACATGCAGCCGGTCGCGCAGATCCGGCTCGTCGGGCGCGTAGGTGTAGTGCCCGTGCCAGCTACAGGTGCGCAGAGCCCAGTCCATCCGGCGAGCATAATCGGCACCGACGCGAAGCGGCCCTCAGTCTTTTGCGCATGGCCGGAGCGAAGGCGGAGGTACGCGTAAGCCGGTGCCGCTCGCGCCCCCGGGCAACGCGCGGTATCGGAGAGTTCGATGCGCCGAACCCGTTCTGCGGCTTCAATGGAGGAATGATCGACAAAGGTGGGCGGCGCGGCCCGCAGGCAGACTCGGTGGTCGCCCTGGTCGACGCGGCCTCCGCCGTGGAACGCGAAGTGATCGGCGACTGGATCGCCAGGGGTGGTCTCGGCGACGAGATCGACTCGACGGCCCCGGTGACCCAACTCGACCTCGACGCGAAAGCCATCACCAAACGCCTGGTGAACCGGCACGACGACCCACTGGTGGTGCCGGTCCGAGTGCTGTGGCTGCCGCCCGAACGCGACGGTGTACGCCGGGTGACCTTCGCCGACCTCGCGATGGGCACCAATCCACGCAAACCCAACCGGCTCGTCCAGCGCAGGCTGCTGCGCACCGACCCCGACCGGCACCGTGTTCTCGTCGGCACCCCCGCCCGGCTCAGCGCGCTGCGCACGAACAATGCCGAGGCGGCGGCGCTGATGCGGGCGGGCTCGGCCGACCCGTTCGCGCGTGCGGTGGTGCGTGCCGCGGTGGTGGCGCTCGAACGCGCCGAACGCACCGTGATCGGCGACCGCTACAAGGTGCCGCAACTGGTGGCCGAGGAGATCCTCGACTCCCCCGAATTCCAGCGCAAACTCGACTACATCGCTGACGAGATCGGCTCCGAGCCCGACCAGGTGTATCGCAACGCCGAGAAGGCGCTGCGTGAGCTGGTCGCCGCGCAGAGCCGACTGGTCTCGGACCTTTTCACCCAGGCGATGCGACCGGTGCACGCCTCGACCTGGAAGGTCGACACCGACCTGCGCGGCCTCGACGCGCTGCGCACCCTCAATCGCAAGCACCCGCTGGTGTTCCTGCCCTCGCACCGCTCCTACGTGGACGCGTTCGTGCTCGGTGACGTGCTGGCGCGCAACGACTTTCCGCCCAACCACGTGATCGGCGGCGCGAACCTCAACTTCTGGCCGATGGGCCCGATCGCGCGACGCACCGGCACGGTCTTCATCCGGCGCAGCTTCGGCGACGACGAGGTGTACAAGGCGGTCGTCGAGGAGTACTTCGCCTACCTGCTGGCCAAGCGCTTCAATATGGAGTGGTACTTCGAGGGCGGCCGCACCAGAACCGGCAAGCTGCGCCCACCGCGCTACGGTCTACTGAATTACCTTGCCGCCGCGGTCCGTTCGCGTCGGGTCGACGATGTGATGCTGGTGCCGGTCTCGATCACCTATGAGCGACTCAACGAGCTGGGGGCGATCGCGAGCGAGCAATCCGGTGGCAAGAAAAAGGCGGAGGGCCTTGGCTGGCTCGCCAGATATGTTCGCAGCCAGCAGCATTCGGCCGGACGCGTGTATGTGCGCTTCGGCGAGGCTATTTCGGCGCGCGAGCGGCTGGGCGTGCACGGCGACCCGCTCGATCCGCGGCCGGTGACCATTCCGCTGCGTGACACCGAGACCGGCTCCGCCAGCGTGCCCGACGAGAAAGCCGTAGCCGATGCCGAGCACAAAGCGGTGCAGCGCTTGGCTTTCGACGTCGCGGTCGGTATCAATGCCGTCACCCCGATCACCGTCAACGCGCTGGTCACCCTGGCCCTGCTCGGTGTGCACGAACGCGCTCTCACCCTGGGTCAGGTGCGCACCGTGCTCGACCCGGTGCTCGGCTACATCGCCCAGCGTGAGCTCCCCGCCGGTGAACTCTCCAAGCTGCGTGACGAACAGGGCCTGCGGGTGGTGCTCGAACAGCTCGCGCTGGCGGGGGTCGTCACCGTGTATCGCGGTGGGCTGGAACCGGTGTACGCCATCGAGCCCGGCGCGCACCTGGAGGCGGCGTTCTACCGCAACAGCGCGGTGCACTGGTTCGTCAACCGCGCCATCCTCGAACTGGCCGCGCTCACCGCGGTGGAACAGCCCGGCGACGACCCACTGCGTTCGGCCTGGAAGGCAGCGTTCGCGCTGCGCGATCTGCTCAAGTTCGAGTTCTTCTTCCCGGAACGGCAGGAGTTCGCCGCGCAGATCATCGAGGAGGTGCGCATCATCGTGCCCGAGTGGGACGAGCACACCCCCGACGACCGGCTCGATCGCCAATTCCTCGGCGCGGTCACCGAATCCGGGTTCGTGATGGCGCATCGCGTGCTTCGCTCGTTCTTCGACGCGCAGTTGGTGGTGGCCGAGCGCCTCGTCGCCCGGCCCACCGACGCCACGATCGACCGCAAGGAATTCATCGACGAGTGCGTGGCGGTGGGCAAGCAGATGCTGTTGCAGCAGCGGCTGCGCAGCTCCGAATCCGTGTCCTCGGAACTGTTCACCAGCGCATGGAAACTCGCTGACAATCACGGTCTCATCGCCCCGGCCGCCGAGGGTGAGGACGCCGAGTTGGTCCGCAAGCGTCAGGAATTCGCCGATGAGCTGCGCGACCTCAGCGATCGTATCGGGCGGGCGGCCTCGCTCGATCCGTCGAACAGGAACTCGATCTGATGAGCACAGTCACCGAAGCGGTGGCCGCGATCCGGTCCGGCCCGCAGGGTCCACAGGTCGTCGCCGTGTTCGATTTCGGGGGGACGGTCGTAGACGGGTTGCCGCGACGTGGGCTGGTACGCAAGGCATTCCGTCGCGACGACGACCGGACGGCGACCCTGGTCGGTGGTATCCAACGCGGCGGCAGCGACGGCGACTACGGGCGCTTCCTCCAGGAGGTCGAGCGGACCTGGGCGGGCACACCGGAGACCGAACTGGAGAAGCTGGGACGCAAGGCTTTCAGCAAGGAAATCTACGGACGCCTGTTCCCCGAGGCCTGGCAGCTCATCCGCACACACCAATTGGCCGGTCACACAGTGGTATTGGTCAGCGAGCTCACACGATTCCAGGTCGAACCCGTTGCCGAGCGGTTCGGCATAGAGCACGTGCGGACCACACGGCTCGCCGTGCAGGACGGGGAACTCACGGGCCATACCGACGGCGCACCACTGTGGCGCGCCGGGAAGTCCGCGGCGGTCACCGAGTTCGCGGCCGGGCGTGACATCGGCTACGTCTACGCCGACAGCGTCACCGACCTGACACTGTTGGCACTGGCCGAGCGGCCGACCGTGATCGACCCCGATCCCGCCCTGGCCGAGATCGCCGCCGAGAACGGCTGGCCCGCACTGACTTTCCGCCTCCGCCAAGCCCCACGCCTGGCCGACTACCTGCGCACCATCGCCGGATTCGCCGGACTCGTCGGCGGTGCGCTCGTCGGGATCGCACGCAAGTCCTACACGCGCAAGCGCCAGTCGATGGCCGACGCGCTCATGCACGACGCCACCACCGCCACCCTGCGCGCCATCGACGTGCAGCTACGTGTGGTCGGCATCGAAAACGCCAGGGCGCCGAGGCCCGCGGTGTTCCTGTTCAATCATCAGAGCCAGTTCGACGTGATCATCGTGCCCAAGGTCCTCGACGGCGCGGTGACCGGGATCGGCAAGAAGGAACTCGCCAATCACCCCCTGTTCGGGCCGTTGATGCGGTTCGTCGGCGTCACCTTCATCGACCGCACCAATACCGAGGCCGCCAAAGCCGCGCTGGCCCCGGTCATTTCGACCCTGCGCGACGGGTTGTCCATCGCGGTCGCCCCCGAGGGCACCCGTTCGTTCACCCCAGGGGTCGGGCCGTTCAAGAAGGGCGCCTTCCACATCGCCATCCAGGCGGGCGTGCCGGTGATCCCGGTGGTGCTGCGCAATGCGGGCGAAATCGCTTGGCGGGATTCACCTATCGCTCGCTCGGGCATCGTCGACGTGGCGGTATTGGAGCCGATCGACGTGTCCGACTGGGACCCGGCCGGCATGGACGACGAGGTCGAAGGCGTGCGGCGGCTGTTCGAGACCACCCTGCTGAACTGGCCGACCGAACCCTGAGAATATTCCTCGAGCTCAGGGCTTGACCTAAACAATTGTTCAGGTTTCATGATTGTTCTCATCACCGAATGAGGGAGAACATCATGACCACCACCACCGCCCCCACCACCTACACCGTCCCCGCACTGAACCGGCCCGTCGCCGTACTGGGTGCCGCTGTCGTCGCCGTCGTCGTGAACCTGATCATCTGGGCCATCGGCGCCGCCGCGGGTGGTTCGTTCGAGGTCACCATGGAGGGCAAGACCGAGTCCGTCGCACCCGGCGGCGTGATCCTGATGTCGACCGTGCCCGTACTGATCGGCCTCACGGTCGCGGTGCTGGTGTCCTACCTGTGGACCGGAGTACTGCGCACCGCCGCCGTGGTCGGCTCGGTGCTGGCGCTCGGGACCATCGTGATGACCGTCGACGCCGACTTCGACACCGCCTCCACCATCGCCCTGTCACTGATGCACGTGGCGCTGGTTCCGGTGTTGGTCATCGCCTTGGAAGGCGTTCGACGCCACCTCGCCGAACAGTAACCAAATGCGAACTGGCCCAGCCTCGACCTCGAGGCTGGGCCACAGGTTTCGCAAGCACATGGGTAACTCACCGGGTACCGGCTAACTCACCCACGCACCGAGTCTGGCCGCCGACGCAACTCGACCGGCGCCTAAGTCCGGCCTGAATACGCGGAGAGGCGGATCAGTGGCGGCCGAACAGCAGCTTCCACGGCATCATCGCCGACTCGAGCTGGATCTTCAGGCTCATCTTCGACGCGCCGATGGTGCGCTCCTCGAAACGGATCGGCACCTCCGCGATCGTGTGACCCTTCTTGATCGCGCGGTAGTTCATCTCGACCTGGAACGAGTAACCGTTGCTGCGGATCGACGCCACGTCGATATCGCGCAGGGTGCCGGCCTTCCACGCCTTGAAACCCGCGGTCGCGTCCTTCACACCGAGGCGCAGGATCAGGTTCACGTAGAAGTTCGCCCACGCCGACAGCGCCTTGCGGTACCACTTCCACTCCGCGGCGACCTCGCCACCGGGAACGTAGCGCGAGCCGAGCACGACGCCGACCTCCGGGGACGCCAGCTTCTCCAGCATCGACGGGATGACCTCGGCCGGATGCGACAGGTCGGCGTCCATCTGGATCACCACATCGGCGCCCTCGTCGAGCGCGGCGGTGATGCCCGCGATGTAGGCGCGGCCGAGGCCGTCCTTCTCCGTGCGGTGCAGCACGCTCACGACATTCGGCAGCTCAGCGGCCAGTTTGTCGGCGACGTCACCCGTGCCGTCGGGTGAATTATCATCTACGACCAACACGTGCAGATCGGACACCGGCAGAGCCGTCAGCCGCTCCACCGCCACCGGCAGATTTTCCCGCTCGTTGTAGGTCGGCACAACAACGGTAACCCTCAAGGGTCGCCCTCCCTGCTCACCTGGATAGCCCCGCGGCCCACACTCGGGCACGGGGCATGTCATCGATTCGTTATGACGGTACTCGATGGTCCTGACACATTCCTGAGTGGCCGGGCCGGTCAGTCACCAGAGACGGCCCGCGTGGACCAGCGCATCGACGACCAGTCCGATACCGAACACGACGAAAAGCACCCGGATCGCCGGCGGCCCGTAGCGGGTGATGCCCCGCACGAGCAGGCGATAGACCCGCCGCGCGCGCGGTGTCCGCCGCATCGCCAAAGCCAGCACGACCAGCGGCAGCACCAGCGCGATCGCGCAGTAGCCCGCCACGATCAGCGGCCACGTCACCGGCAGCGGGCGCTGCGCCGCCAGCATGGCCAGCGCCGCGAGGTACGGCACCGAGGTGGGCACCTTCGCCAGGCCGAGAGTGAATCCGATCACGCCCATCAGCCAGGGACGTTTGCGCACCGGCTCGATCCAGCGGCCACCGGTGGAGGCGGTGGTGTCGACTGGAAGGGCGGCGACCGCGATCAGCACGAGGCCGATCAGCAGTTCGCCCCAGTAGCGCAGGGTCGGCGTGAGTTCGAAGTCGAGGAGCCGGACCAGGAAGTCGATGCCGAGCACGGTGCACACACCGAACGCCACGGACACCGCGAAAACACCGCCGAGGAAGCTGAGCACCCCGGTCATCGGCGAGCGTCGGGTCAGCCTGGCATCGGCGACCACGGCCGTGGTGATCGCCACCAGCAGCACGTCGAGCGCGTCGAGCAGGGCGAAACCGAGCAGAGCCAGCAGCAGGACAGACATGACGCGGCTGACACTACTCGCCGGTCATCTTTCGGTCGCCGACCCGACAGTCCCACCAGCATCATCCGCGCTTGACGGCGAAAGTCCTTGACCTGCGCAGTCTCGAGATCGATCCGTCCATCTGGACTGGACTCCCCCGCAAACGGCGCGCGGTGGTTACGCTTTTCAACACCGGCCGGGGCCGGAATCCGCGATCGTGAAGGGGCAGACATCGTGGCAGAAATGTCATTCGACCCGTCAGCGCTCGACGCTTATCAGCGTGCGGCAGCTCGGGTTTCCGAACTTCTTGGCACAGCGGCCAACGACACGACGACCGCGGCCGGGGTCGACCTGTCCGGACTCGGCGTGCTCGGGCGTGAATTCGCCGCCGCCTGGACACAGGCCGCGGGCGACCACGCCTCGACACTGAGTACGGCGGGCAACCTGGTCACCGCCTATCAGGACATCCTGAATCGCTTCGGCGCCAGCGTGACCGGGATCGACACCGGCCTGGCGAGCGACCTGCGTGCGACCGAGAGTGAGGTGGCGTGATGCGTGCCAAATCGCTGGTCACCGACACCACGGTGAGCACGATCACGCCCGCCGAGGCCGAGGCGAAGATCGCGCCGGTGATCGCGCTGCTAGAGGTGCCGCTGCTCGAATTGCGTAAGTCGCTGGGCAGTAATACTTCTCCCGACCCCGACGCATCGGTGGTGGCCGCGCTGACATCGGCCTCCGCCGCGACCACGGCAACGGAGGATCCGCATCGGCTCGGGCTGCACGCGCTCGAGTCGACCGAGACCGCCGCACCCGCCACACCGGCGCTGCGCCAGACCGCGACCGAGGTCTCGGCCGCGGCTGATCGCGGCACCCGATTGAGTTCGCTGCTCGGACAGGCACATTCGACACAGGCGACGGCAGCGGCCAAGGTCGATGCGATCATCGCGGACTTCCGGGCCAAGGCGAAGAAGGCCGCGCCCGCGGTGAACGAGAACAACCTGGACGCGATCGTCGCGCTCGCCGAAGAGGCCATTTCGGAAGCGGTCGGGGTGGTGGGTAATGCCAGCACCGAGATGGATGAGTACACGCGAAATACCAGGGGTCTCACCAGCGATCTCGGTGGGACCAACGGGGTGACCGTGCCCACCGGGGCTACAGAGGTGGCGCCTGGGGTTTATGTGCTCGGTACCGGCGGGTCCGATACGTCCTCGTGGAGTGACAAATCCTCGTGGGATGACGAGGACGTCGATCCGGCGACGGCGGCGCAGATCGCGTTGCAGGAGGCCCTGATCGACGGTGGGGTGTCGTTGGGGACTGCGGCGATCGATGCCGGTGTCACCTTCGGTACGCATCTGATCGACAAGATCGCCGAAGTCGCGATGCACGGGATCGACAAGGGTTCGGAGTTGGCGACCACCGGGATCGACACGCTCGCCGCCAATGCCACCGGTACCGAGGGCGGTACGTCCACCGCACCGGCGGGGACCGCGCCCACCGCGCCGTCGACCAATGGCGGTGGGACCGGCACGAACACGTTGTTCGGCGGACTGGGTGGCGGCACGAGCCCCGGTGGCGGTACGAACAACGGTGGTGGCAACGACAGCGGCGCCTCCGCGAAGCCGGAGGCACCCGCCCCGGCCGCACCGCTCCAGTCGAACCAGGCGCCGAAAACCGAACAGCCCCAACAGGCTCCGAGCACACCCGCGCCCGCCCAGCAGCCGATGCAGGGCGGGGTGGTGCCGCCCGGCGCCCGTCCGCAGCAGGAGCAGGAGACCGAAAAACCCTCTGCCGCACCTAAACACGGCCAACCGGGAGTCGTCCCGGCGCCGGCCTAGGACACCCCCATGGATAACCCGTTCGGTGCCTACTTCACGTCGCCGGACGCCACACCGCCCGGCCGCCGTCGCCCGCAGGGTAAACGGCGGCGCAGGCGGCGGCGCGAGGCCGAGCCGCAGACGATCGGCACCAACCCCGAGACCTGGCCACCACCGGACCCGGAACCCTTCGACAACAACCCGTTTCAGCCCCCGGCCATCGAACCGGTGTATCGCAATCCCGCCGACGACGACGGGTTCACCGGCGACTGGAACGACTGGAACGACAGCGACGCACCGGTCGAGCCACGGCGCGGCGACGATGTCGACTGGAACGACTGGGCCACCACCACTGCGACCGAACAGAGCGGAGACCACGTCGAGATGCCGGTGTTGCCGCGCCTCAAGGACTTCGGTGGCGGCGGCCAGATCGCGCGGCGACCACGCAAGAACTACAACGACGAACGCTACGACGAGAGCGGCAGCCGGTCGAAGGCCGCGGCCGCGATCAAGGGCGTGGTCGGTGCGCTCGCCTTCGTCGTCATCCTCGGCCTTGCCGCCACGATCTTCCTCGGCCCCACCGACAAACCGACCACCACCACCCAGGCCGCTGTATCCGGCACGCGCGCAACGACTTCCACCGTCGTTCCCCCGCTCCCGGCGCACGCGCTGTCCGGCTGCGAATCCTTCCGCACTCCGTCGATCACCATCAGCGCCGAACGCGGCGACACCGCCAGCCCCGAGGGCGCCATCCTCGGCTTCGAGTACAGCTATTACGTCGACCGCGACGCCGCCAAGGCCCGCTCCTTCGTCACCGACAATGCCCACGTTGGCGACGCGTCCGCACTCGCCGCGGGCATCGGTTCACTGCCCCTCGACGTCAAGTACTGCGTCCACATCACCAAAGCCGACGCCGCCGATCCCACCCTCTGGAACGTCACCATCCACCAGAAATGGCCCGGCGACGCCACCACCGAGAAGATCAACCAGGTCATGCGCACCACCGAGGTGGCCCCCGGCCGCCACCGCATCACCAGCATCGACCACCGGCTCTGAGGGCCCGCCCGCGTAGATTGAGCTCGTGTCGATCCAGATGGACGGTCCTCGGCTGTTCGGGCACGGCGCGCAACTGGCGTTGGCCGTGGTCATGGCGGCGGTGTTGCTGCCCGCGAGCCTGCAATCGGTGCGGGTGAGCGACGTCTCGGCCCCGTGGGTGTTCGTGTTGACCGTCGCGGTGCTCGCACTGCACGTCTGTGTGGCGACGGCGCGGCGGTGGGCGATTCCGTCGTTCGCGATCGGCACGGTCGGGTGTGCGGTGCTGCTCGTGGCGCCCGATATCGACGGTGTCACCGACTTCTCGGAGACGAGCCGCTACAGCCCGGTCCTGTTACCGAGCGTTCTGTGCTTTTTCGCCCTGTTGTACGCGGTGAGTGCGCACACGACGTCCCCGTGGCCCACCGCCGCGCTCGGGGTGGGTCTGGTGGGCAGCCTGCTGACCTTGGTCCGGCTGTGGGAGTTCACCGCGGCGCCTATCGAGGCGTGGGCGTGGTGGTTGTTGTTGTCCACCACTGCTATCGGCGGGACCATCGCCGCATGGGCACTGGGTCGTTATCGCGCGACCCGTGCCGCCTGGACATCGCAACTCGCCGAACGAGCCGCAGCCGACGAACGGCGCCGGATCGCGCGTGAGATGCACGATGTGGTCGCGCATTCCTTGGCGGTGATGGTGAGTCACGCCGAGGCCGGTCGGCTCGTGGTGCCCAACTCGCCCGAACGCGCTGCCGAAATCCTGACCACCATCGCTGATTCCGGGCGCGAGGCGCTCACCGAGATGCGCGGGCTGCTCGGCGTGCTCCGCGACGAGTCGGCCTCGACCGAGCCGCAACCCGGACTCGATGATCTGCCCGCGCTCGTCGAGCGGGTGCGGGCGTCGGGGGTCGACATCGAATTGTCGACCGACGAGCAGCTGCGCACGACCCCCGCCGTCGGCCTCACGATCTACCGTGTCGTTCAGGAGGCACTCACCAATGTGGCCCGCCACGCCGGTCACCGCCCGCGAGCCCGGGTCAGCGTGACCGCGGTCGGCGCCGGAATCGTGGTGCGGGTGACCAACACCGGTTCCTCGACGGAGGCGACCGGAATCGGAAAGGGACTGGTGGGCATGCGCGAACGAGTCGACGCCGTCGGTGGCACGCTGTCCGCCGGGCCGACCGAGGACGGCTGGGCCGTGGAGGTGCGAGTCCCGTGACCGTGCGAGTGCTCGTCGTCGACGACCAGGAGCTGATGCGGTCGGCGCTGCGGATGATGGTGCAGAGCCAACCCGACCTGGAACTGGTCGGCGAAGCGGCGGACGGCAACGAGGCGGTGGCCGCCGTGCGCGCGCATTCGGTCGATGTCGTGCTCATGGACCTGCGTATGCCGAAACTCGACGGCATCGAAGCCACCGCGATCATCACCGCCGAACAACCACGCTGTCGAGTGATCGCCCTGACCACCTTCGACCTCGACGACTACGTCTTCCCGGCCATCCGCGCCGGTGCCAGCGGCTTCCTGCTCAAGGATGCGCGCGGCGAGGAGATCGTCGACGCCATCCGCATGGTCCATGCCGGGCACGGGGTCGTCGCACCGTCAACGACGCGCCGCCTGATCGCCCACGTCGCCGACACCCCGACCGCGAATACCGAAGCAGCGCTGCGCATTCGAGCCACTCTCACCCCGCGTGAATTCGACACCCTGCTCGAGATCGCCACCGGTGACACCAATCGCGATATCGCCGCACGCCTGCACCTGTCCGAAGCCACGGTGAAAACCCACGTCGGCCACGTTCTCGCGAAACTTGCTCTGCGCGACCGTGTTCAGGCCGTGGTGCTCGCCTACGAGTCCGGTCTGGTCGGACCGCCCCGGCGCTGACCTTCTCATCCTGCAGGACGAGAACATCGAGACCAACGGGCGACGAGCTTCATCGCCCGAACCACGATCGTTGAACCATGAACGCGATAGCCGGCACCACCGCCGCCCTACTCACCGCAGCCGGCCTGCTCCACGCAGTCTGGACCGTCTCCCCCTGGCCGTGGAAAACCCAGCTCGACCTCGCCCACGCCGCCATGGGCTGGACGAAAGACGAACCGCCACCGAGCCGCTGGTTCATCCCCGCCTGCCTCGCCGTCACCGCCGCCCTCACCACCGCGGGCTATGTGGTGCTGCTGCGCGCCGGAGTCTGGGACTCCCCGTTCCCCGACTGGATGGTCACCACCGCCAGCTGGATCGTCGCAGGCATCCTCCTCGCCCGCGCCGCCTCCGGCTTCATCGACCCCACCAGCGGGTCCCCCGAATCCCCCGCTATCTACCAACGCCTCAACCGCCGCGTCTACTCCCCGCTGTGCGTGCTCCTCGGCGGCCTCACCGCAGTGGTGGCCGTGTCATGACCGGCCGTCGGATGACCCTGTGGGCGGGCGTGATCATCACCCTCGGCGGCATCGGGCACACAGTGGGGAGCCTGGTGGAAACCGTGCCGACGCACCTCGGTTCCTGGTTCGACGGGCACCTGTGGGACCAGTACGACTACGCCGAGTGGAGCGACTCGGCAGCCGGATTCTGGTACTCGGCACAGAGCTTCGGGCCGCCGTTGCTGCTGGTGGGCGTTCTGGTGTTGTGGATGGCACGAAGCGGGATCACCCCACCGGCGTTTCTCGCGGTCGCGCTGGCGAGCTGGGTTGTCATCACGTTCGTCGCCAGCGGACCCTCACCGCTGCCGATTCTGCTGATCCCGGCGGGCTTGCTGCTCGCCGCTCGCAGGGTGCCCGTCGATCAACCCAGCTGATACGAGAAAGTCCCCCGCACCGGATCGGTGTGGGGGACTTGTTGCGACCCTGACGGGACTCGAACCCGCGACAACTCCCATGTTGCCCACGAGCCCTACCCGCCCATCAGGCGAAACGCGAGTATGCCTGAAACGTACTTGCGACCCTGACGGGACTCGAACCCGCGACCTCCGCCGTGACAGGGCGGCGCGCTAACCAACTGCGCTACAGGGCCATGCTCATTACGTCGGGCGATATTACCCGGTGGGCGCCGGTTTCGGTAACCGAACTGGTCAGGGGTCTAATCGTCAATAGCCGGGCGCGCGCAGGATCCTGAGCACCAGTTCGGCGTTGATGTCGCCGAGCTCCTCCGGAGTGAACTCACCGCCCGGCCGATACCACCGGCAGATGTCGATCCCCAGCGACATCATCGCCAGCACGGCGACGCGGGGATCGGCGATGGTGAACACCCCACGCTCGATCCCCGCCCGCACTTCCGCGACCGCGGCCTGCCGAATCCGGCGGCGGATCGCACCGACGATGTCGTGGTGTTCGGGGGCGAGGTGCCTGCTCTCGTACTGGGCGATCCGCGCCCGCCGATAACTGCGCGCGTGCAGGACGCTGAACGCGGTGACCAGGGCGCGGATCCGGTCCACCGGCTCGTCGTGGGGCGCGACGGCAGCTTCGATGATGGTGAGAGTGTTGGCGACCGCGTGCTCGACCAACCGGAACAGCACCTTCTCCTTGGAGGCGAAATACACGTACATCGCTGCCGGGCTCAACCCCGCCTTCGCGGTGATATCGCGGGTGCGGGTGGCCTCGAATCCCTTGTCGGAGAACAGGACCACCGCGGCGTCGAGTAGGCGTTGCGCGGTGTCGCCGGTCGCGGCCACCGGGTCGGACAGTGGGTCGTCTTCGAGTAGCTCGCTCACCTGATACCCCTTCGCTATTCCTGTGATTGACATTACATCCCAGGTCGCTCACACTAACCAAGCGCTCATTCACTTGAAGTTGACGTCAAGTTCTATTAATTTCAACCCTGCGGATCCACCGAGGAGTCACCGATGATCGAACCCGGCCAGCGGACAGGCGTCGAAACGCCGCCGACCTTGCCCGACACAACGCCGTCGTCGGCCGCCAGCAAACGCGCGCACCGCAAGCTGCTCGCCGCGGGCCTGGTCGGCAGCTCGATCGAGTGGTACGACTTCTTCCTCTACGGCACCGCCGCCGCACTGGTTTTCCCGCACGTGTTCTTCCCCGATGCCTCGGCGCTGATGGGCACCCTGCTCTCGTTCAGCACCTTCTGGGCCGGCTTCGTCGCCCGCCCGCTCGGCGGCCTGCTCGCCGGACACTTCGGTGACCGGTACGGCCGTAAGCCCGTGGTCGTGGTCTGCCTGCTGGCCATGGGCATCGCCACCTTCGCGATCGGCTGTCTGCCGAGCACCGGTTCGATCGGGGTGCTCGCGCCCATCCTGCTGGTGACGCTGCGCTTCGTGCAGGGCATCGCCTGCGGCGGCCAGTGGGGCGGGATCGTGCTGTTGCTCACCGAATCGGCGGGTCCGAAGAAGCGCGGTTTCGCGGGTACCTTCGGGCAGATGGGCGTGCCGCTCGGCTTGATCATGGGCAACCTGGTGTTCCTCGCCGCCACCGCGGCACTGTCGACCGACGCCTTCCTCAGCTGGGGCTGGCGCGTGCCGTTCCTTGCCAGCGCGCTGCTGTTCCCGGTGGTGCTCTACATCCACACCAGGGTCGAGGACTCCCCCGAATTCCGCGAACTGCAAGCCGAAACCACGGCAAAGCGCAAGGCCCCCGCCGTCGCGCAGGCCCCGCTGGCAGAGGCCGTCAAGCAGCACTGGCGCACCATCCTGCTCGGCTGCGGACTGCTCGCGGGTACCAACTCGCTGTTCTATGTGAGCATCGCGGGCCTGCTCAGCTACGGCACCGCCGAACTCGGCATGAATCGCAATGCACTGCTTGCCATCTCGCTGATCTCGTCGGGCCTGCTCACCGCGGTGATCCTGTGGGCGGGCGCGCTGTCGGACCGGATCGGGCGGCGACCGCTGATCCTGATCGGCGGCGCGGGCATAGCGCTGTGGGCGTTCCCGTTCTTCGGGCTGATCAATACCGCCAGCGTGCTCGCCGTCTTCGTGGCGGTGGCCGTCGGCGCGGCCATGCAGGCACTCACCTACGGTCCGCTCGCCGCCTTCATGGGTGAGCTGTTCGCCCCGCGCGTGCGGTACTCCGGCGCCTCGCTGGCCTACCAGCTGGCCGCCATCACCATCAGCGGCGGCACCCCGTTCATCATGACCTGGATCATCGCCGAAACCGGTTCCACCACAGGCGTTTCGCTGTTTCTGATGGCTATGGGCCTGATCACCGTGTTCAGCGGGTGGAAGCTGCGCGAGACCAACACCCCGGCGGTGCGCAACGACCCCGAAGCCGTGCCGGGAGCCCAGCTGTACTGACCCATCCGATTCGACCGTTGCCCGGACTGGAAACAGTCCGGGCGAAAGGATTTCTCGTGAAAGTCGCTGAGAAGGTAACCATCGTAACCGGTGGCGGCGCGGGCATCGGCGCCGCGCTGGCAGCCGCGCTCGCCGTGGCCGGGGCGAAGGTGGTGGTGGCCGATCTCGACGAGGCTGCCGCGCTGGCCGTGTCGGAACAGATCAACGCCGCGCACCCCGGCAGCACTGTCGGTGTCGGTGCCGATGCCGCCGACACCGTGGCGATCACCGGTCTGATCGCGTTGGCGCAGCAGCACTTCGGGCCGGTCGACCTGTACTTCGCCAACGCCGGGATCGTCGGCGCCCCCGGACTCGACGTCACCGACGACGACTGGGACCGCTCGCTCGACGTGAACCTGCGCGCCCACATCCGCGCCGCGAAACTGCTGGTGCCGCAGTGGATCGAACGCGGTACGGGCTACTTCATCAGCACCGCCTCCGCCGCGGGCCTGCTCACCCAGATCGGCTCGGCCACCTACTCGGTGAGCAAGCACGCGGCGGTCGGGTTCGCCGAGTGGCTCAGTGTCACCTACGGCGACAACGGGATTCGCGTGAGCTGCCTGTGTCCGATGGGCGTCAACACGAAACTGCTGTACGCGGGCCGGGATTCGGGCGCTGAACTCGGTGCTGCCGCGACCCGCGCCGTCGTGTCGGCGGGCGATGTTCTCGAACCCGGCGAAGTGGCCGAGATCGTCCTCGCCGCCGTCGACGCCGAGCAATTCCTCATCCTGCCCCATCCCCAGGTGCTGGACATGTACCGCAACAAGGGCGCCGACTACGACCGTTGGCTACGCGGCATGCGGCGCTACCAGTCGTCGCTGCTGACCGAAACCCACTGAGTGAGAGAGACATCCATGTCACTGTTCGAACTGAGCGACCGCGCCAAGAAGTACTCCGAAGACCTCCTGGACTTCATGGACGCCCACGTCTACCCCGCCGAGGCCGTCTACGACGAGCAGATGCGCGAGTCCGGCGACCCGCACTTCCAGCCGCCGATCATGGAGGAACTCAAAGCCGAAGCCAAACGGCGCGGCCTGTGGAACCTCTTCCACCCGCACCCCGGCCGCGGACCCGGCCTGACCAACCTCGAATACGCGCCGCTGGCCGAGATCATGGGCCGCAGCCACCTCGCGTCGGAGGCCTGCAACTGCAACGCCCCCGACACCGGGAACATGGAGGTGCTGGAACTGTTCGGCACCGACGAGCACAAAGAGAAGTACCTGAAGCCACTGCTCGACGGCACCATGGCCTCGGCCTTCGCGATGACCGAACCGCGCGTGGCCAGCTCCGACGCCACCAATATCGAACTGTCGATGGTGCGCGACGGTGAGGAGTACGTGCTCAACGGCCGAAAGTGGTTCGCCACCAACGCCTTGCACAAGAACTGTCGCGTGATGATCGTGATGGGCAAGACCGATCCCACCGCAGCACCGCACCGCCAGCAGACCATGATGGTCGTCCCCATCGACGCGCCGGGCGTGACGATCATGCGCGGGCTGCCGGTATTCGGCTACCAGGAACGCGAAGGCCACGCCGAGATCGACTTCGCCGACGTGCGGGTGCCCGTCACCGACGTGCTCAAAGGCGAGGGCGAGGGCTTCGCGATCAGCCAGGCCCGGCTGGGACCGGGGCGCATCCACCACTGCATGCGCAGCATCGGCATGGCCGAGCGGGCGCTGGAGCTGATGTGTAAGCGCGCGCAGCAGCGGGTCACTTTCGGTAAGCCGGTGTCCGAGAACGCCAATATTCAGGACTGGATCGCTGAGTCGCGCATCGACATCGAGATGATCCGGCTGCTCACGCTCAAGGCCGCGCACCTGATGGACACTGTGGGCAACAAGGCCGCGCGCACCGAGATCGCCGCCATCAAGGTAGCCGCGCCGAACATCGCGCTGAAGGTCGTGGACCGGGCCATTCAGGTGCACGGAGCGGGCGGTGTCACCGACGACTTCCCGCTCGCCGCCGCCTGGGCGGGCCTGCGCACGCTGCGCCTGGCCGACGGACCCGACGAGGTGCACAAGCGCACCATCGCCCGGCAGGAACTGAACAAGTACCGCGAGCGAGCTGGGAACTGATCACGATGAAAGCCTGGCAGGTAGCCGAACTCGGCGAACCACGAGAAGTACTGCAGTTCAACGATATCGACGATCCGGTGGCCGGACCGGGGCAGGTACTGGTGCGAGTGCTCGCGGCGCCCGCCAATTTCCCTGATGTCCTGCTGTGCCGTGGGCAGTACCAGATCAAACCACCGCTGCCCTTCACCCCGGGCGTCGAACTGTGCGGCGAAGTGCTGGCGGTCGGTGCGGGTGTGGAGCGGTTCGCGATCGGTGACCGGATCGTCGGCACCGCGAATCTGCCCGGCGGAGCCTTCGCCGAGCTGGCGGTGCTCGATGCCGAGAACGCTTTTCCCGCACCGGAATCCCTCGACGATGCCGAGGCTTCCGCGCTGGTCATCGGATATCAGACGAGCTGGTTCGCACTGCACCGACGGACGCAGTTGCAACCCGGCGAGACGCTGCTGGTGCACGCCGCGGCAGGCGGTGTCGGTAGTTCCGCCGTGCAGCTGGGCAAGGCCGCGGGCGCGCGGGTGATCGGTGTCGTCGGCGGGCCCGACAAGGCCGACTACTGCCGCGAACTCGGCGCCGACCTCGTGATCGACCGGCACACCGAGGACTTCGTGCCGATCGTCAAGGAGTTCACCGGTGGACGCGGCGCCGACGTGATCTACGACCCGGTCGGCGGCGACGCCTACGCCAGGTCCACCAAATGCATCGCCTTCGAAGGTCGCATCCTGGTGATCGGCTTCGCCGGCGGCACCATCCCCCAGCCCGCGCTCAACCACGCGCTGATCAAGAACTATTCGATCATCGGCCTGCACTGGGGTCTCTACAAGCAGTACAACCAGCAGGCGATCGCCGACTGCCACGCCGAGCTCACCCGCCTCGCCGCGGCCCGACCGGTGAAACCGCTGATCAGCGAACGCCTTTCGCTCGGCGATGTACCCGACGGCCTCGGCCGTCTCGGCGACGGGAACACCGTCGGCCGCGTCGTGTTCCACCCGTGACCGCCGGTATAACTACAGGCATGGAACCCACCGACAGCGAGGGCGCGCTGCCCTCGATGGCACGCACCTCGCTGTTGCGCGACCTGCCCGCCACCCAGCGCGGTCTGCGCACGCGCGACGGGCTGATCGCGGCGGGTCGCACGGTGTTCGAGCGGATGGGCTACCTCGACACCCGGCTCATCGACATCACCCAGGAAGCCAACTGCTCCTCTGGCACCTTCTACACCTATTTCGCGAGCAAGGAGGAGATCTTCGCCGCGATCCTCGAGCGTGCCCAAGAGGACATGATGCACCCCGGCATGGCGCATGTGACGGGCGAAGACGACCCGGCCTCGATCGTCGAGGCCGCCAATCTCGCCTACTTCGAGGCATACAAGCGCAATGCGAAGCTGATGGGGCTGCTCGAACAGGTCGCCAATATCGACCCCGAATTCGGCAAGTTGCGTCAGCAGCGTGCCGACGCCTTCATCGGCCGCAATGCTCGTGGCATCGCCGAACTGCAGCGTCGTGGGCTGGCCGACCCGAGCCTGGATCCGATGCTCACCTCGCGCGCGCTGTCGAGCATGGTGAGCCGGATGGCGTTCAACTACTTCGTCACCGGCGGCGGGGAGCTCGAGCAGGTGCCGATGGAAGAAGTTGTGCACACGGTGTCGCGCCTGTGGGCCAACGCGCTGCGGATGCCATGAACAACGAAAAATCCCCTCACCGTGAAACTTCGGTGAGGGGATCAAAGGTGGCCAGAGCCGGGATCGAACCGGCGACCTACCGCTTTTCAGGCGGTCGCTCGTACCAACTGAGCTACCTGGCCGGGAAGTACCGGATTGCTCTGGTACCACTTGCGACCCTGACGGGACTCGAACCCGCGACCTCCGCCGTGACAGGGCGGCGCGCTAACCAACTGCGCTACAGGGCCATGCTTTGTACCTCTGTGCAGTCCGAAGACTGTACCCCCTACGGGATTCGAACCCGCGCTACCGCCTTGAAAGGGCGGCGTCCTAGGCCGCTAGACGAAGGGGGCTCGTTCCGAATCTCTCCGGGGCGGCTTCAACGTTTCCGTTGGGAGCTCGCATAGCTTATGACAGGTCAGTGCGGAGTTCCAAATCGCCTGGTCAAGCGCTCAAACCGAGGTCTTCCAGGCGTGCTTGCTCGCGCCAGCCCTCGGTGCGGAAGTTCTGGATCCACACCGGGGTGGCCATGGCTTCCACGATAACCTCCAGCACCTCGGCGAAGCGGGCGCGCAGGTCGGCAGCGGAGCCGTTGGCGATCGGGTCGACCAGGTAGCGCTGGCCCGCCAGTGCCGCGGACAGGGTTCGGGTGAAGCGGTCGGGGTCGGCGTCGGCGCGCAACTGGCCGTCGTCGATGGCGCGGACCGCGAGTACGCGGGTGGCGCGACCGACGATGCGGCCACCGCCGTTGCCGGTGTCGCGATGGAAGTCGGGTTCGATCACGAGGCGGTACTCGGCCTGCACGATGGTGTCGTGTTCCAGGCGAAGGGCGATCTCGTCGACCATGCCGTGCAGCACGTCGAGCGGACCGAGGTCGACGCGGGCGAGCCAGCGCTCCGCGCAGATCCGGTAGCGCTCGACCGCGGTCTCGAGCACCGCGCGCGCCAGGTCTTCCTTGGAATCGAAATGGAAGTACATCGCGCCCTTGGTGGCGCGCGACCCTTCCAGAATGCGGTTGAGCGATGCCGCGGCATATCCGCTCTTGCCGAACTCGACGGCCGCGGACTTGATTATCGCCGCGCGTGTCCGGCGCGCCCGCTCTTGCTGCCGTGCCATGCTCGAAACGCCTCCGAACCTTCTCGACGCCATCGATCAAAACCGACCGTTGGCACGAATTGTGGTTTTAATTCAAACTTTCGGTATGAAAAACTCGCAGCGCCTCGCGCGCATGCCCCGCCACCTGTGAGAACCCCTTCCTGCGGTGACGCCTACCCCTTTGCCCAGAGTTCGCGAACCCCTCACGAACTTCCGGCACTGCATACCTTCGATGAATTCGCCGAACACCGCACCCTGCGCCGGAACCACGGAAAATGCGGCACCGGTGATTGTTTCGATATTCACCAGGCGATCACCGTACCCGCATTCCCGAGTCGACACGCGGCGATTGGAGTACCTAACCGAACATCCGGTCCGGTTATCCATGCCAGCAAACGAAGCGCAACCGAAATGGTTACTTCGGGTACGAATTGCACAGGCGCACAGCCCGGTTGAGCGGCTCATCGGCACGCCGAAGTTCGCCGAACGGTCGCGAGACCGACGCCCACCTTGGACCACTCCATCGCTGCTGCACCCCTGCTTGTCGAAAGATGTTGCGATACAACAGCATTCGACGACCATACGCAACCCACAGCGCGAACACCGTTGGGCACCAGCGGTTTACCACCGAATCGGTACCGACCTCGTCGCCGTTACCCTCGACCACCAGCCACGATCAGGACCACGCGACTCGACCGGGGACCACTATTCGGACCTTCGGCACACCGTCCGCTAGACTCCGCTGCGCGCCCCTTTAGCTCAGTTGGTAGAGCTGGTGACTTTTAATCACTAGGTCGTAGGTTCGAGTCCTACAGGGGGCACCACAAACTCATCATCGTGACCATCGTCACGTGGCGACGTACGCTGAGCGCGACCCGGGCTACCGGGCAACTACGACCTCAGGCGGCGTGCGATGACTTCTTTCGATGATCTGCTCTCCCAGGTACCGATCGCCCAGATCGCTGATCAACTCGGCGTCGACCAGGCGACCGCGACCACGGCCGTCCAGGCCGCGCTGCCGACCCTGCTCGGCGGACTCCAGGCCAATGCCGCCCAGCCACAGGGCGCTGCGTCACTGCTCGGCGCGCTCGACAACCACGGCGGACTCGTCGAGGGCGAGGGCGCGGTGGATCTGGGACAGGTCGACGTTGGCGACGGCGAGAAGATCGTCGACAACGTCTTCGGCACCGAGAAGAACACCGTCATCAGCGCGCTCGGCGCGGGCGGCGGCACCGGCGGCAACGACCTCATCGGCAAGCTGCTGCCGATTCTGGCTCCGATCGTGCTCGCCTACCTGGCCAAACAGCTCACCGGCGGCGGGGCCGCGGCACCACAGCAGCAGGCCCCTGCTTCCAACGGCGGTCTCGGCGACCTGCTCGGCGGGCTGCTCGGCGGCAGCAGTAACACCGGCGTGATCGGCGGCGTGATCGGCGAGGCGCTGTCGAAGAACGCGGGCGGTGCGCTGGGCAGCGTGCTCGGCGGGCTGCTCGGCGGCAAGCGATGAACTGTTCATCTACCTGTAGTTAACGTCGTGCGGCCCGTAGCGATAGTCCCAATGCTGCGGGCCGAACGCCTAGACTCGTCAGCACAACCATCGGTCCTACTGACTGGTAGTGACGTAGCTCAATATCGATGGAAAACCGCTCTGTTGCGTTTCGCATCACACCTACGGTGCCGTAAGGTATGGCCGCATCGCGACGTTCGACCGCAAGCACGACAGCGAAGGGTTTTTTACATGGCAAGGGATCTGACTCAACTCGAACTGCTCACGGAGTTGGAGCCGGTTGCCGAGGAAAACGTCAACCGACACATGTCGCTCGCCAAGGAATGGCACCCGCACGACTACGTCCCGTGGGACGAGGGCCGCAACTTCGCGGCCATGGGCGGCATCGATTGGGATCCTGAGCAGTCCAAGCTCAGCGAGGTCGCCAAGGCGGCCATGATCACCAATCTGCTCACCGAGGACAACCTCCCCTCCTACCACCGCGAGATCGCCGAGAACTTCTCCCAGGACGGCGCCTGGGGCACCTGGGTCGGTCGCTGGACCGCCGAGGAGAACCGCCACGGCATCGTGATGCGCGATTACCTCGTGGTCACCCGCGGCGTGGATCCGGTCGCCCTCGAAGAGGCGCGGATGATCCACATGACCAACGGCTTCGCCTCCCCCGCCGAGGTCGACGCCGGCTTCCTGCACTCGGTCGCCTACGTGACCTTCCAGGAACTTGCCACCCGGGTGAGCCACCGCAACACCGGCAAGGTGTGCGACGACCCGATCGCCGACCGCATGCTCCAGCGCGTCGCGGCCGACGAGAACCTGCACATGATCTTCTACCGCAACCTCTGTGGCGCGGCGCTGGATCTGTCGCCCGACCAGGCGATCGAGGCGATCTCGCTGATCGTCGAGAACTTCCAGATGCCGGGCGCCGGCATGCCGAACTTCCGTCGCAACGGTGTGCTGATGGCCAAGCACGGCATCTACGACCTGCGTCAGCACCTCGAAGAGGTCGTGCAGCCGGTGCTCAAGAAGTGGAACATCTTCGAGCGCACCGACTTCACCGCCCGCGGCGAGGCCACCCGTGAGCGGCTGGCCGGCTTCCTCGACAAGCTCGGCGAGGACGTGCTGAAGTTCGAGGAGCAGCGCGACAAGATGCTCGCTCGCGAAGCCAAGAAGCGCGAAATGGCCGGAGTCTGAGTTCTCAAAAAAGCGCTGCGCACCTTGTTTGCCAAGGTGCGCAGCGCTTTTTTGTGTGGATTTCCGGCGATCGGCTACTTGAGGGGGAGGGCGCCGTCGGCGCTGCCGACGTCGGTGATCTTCCAGTCCTTGCCGCTGTCGACGGTGATGTTGTAGGTGACCGTGTTGCGCAGACCGTCCGGGTTCTGGGCGTTGGTGGTGCTCACGTCGACGAACGCGGCGACCTTGTAGACGCCGTCCTCCCGGGAGAGGACCTTCGCGGTGATCGGGGTCGCGGTGGAGGTCCACTTCAGCGGGACGATGATCTGCTCGAGCTTGGCGCCGGTGGCGTCGAACTTGGCCGACAGTTCCGGTGAGGTGCCCGCCTTGAGCTTGGCGACCCAGGCGTCGACGTCCTGGTAGTTCAGGCTCGCCGAACCGACCGCGTAGTCGACGGCGATCTGTTCGGCCTTCGCATTGTCGGCGGCTTGGTCGTTCATGTCGGAGATCTCCGAGCGCGCCGAACCGAGCAGCACGCCGAGCACCACCGCGACGATCGCGAGCACGGCGATCACGGCACCGCCGACCAGCGAGGAGACGCGGACGGCGACCGTGCCCTTCGTCGCGGGCTCGGCGGGGGTTTTGGTGAGGTCGGTGGCGCCTTCGTTGCTTTCGGCCATGAGGGGTCATCTTTCGATTACGTGGGGACAGCGCACCGCCGGAGGCGACGGTGCCAGCGGATCCAGGCTACTGAGTCGGCGGGCGATACCCGTACTCGCAGTAACAGGTAAAAGGTGACCCAACGTCGTGATGGCGGTCATGACCCGGCAAAAGTCGTCGATGCGCGAGATCGATCACATCGGACCGGATGAGAGAATGGCAGGCGTGACTACGACGATGCCCCAAGCGCCCGCAGCGCTGCGGATCGGGCCCTTCCCGGTCGATCCGCCGGTGGTGCTCGCGCCGATGGCGGGCATCACCAACCGTGCCTTCCGCAGGCTGTGCCGCGAGTTCGGCAGCGCGACCTCGATCTACGTGTGCGAGATGATCACCGCCCGCGCCGTGGTGGAGCGCAACGAGAAGACGCTGCACATGATGTCGTTCGACGCCGACGAGAATCCGCGCTCGATGCAGCTCTACGGTGTCGATCCCAAGACCCTCGGCGAGGCCGTGCGGATCATCGTCGGCGAGGGCTGGGCCGATCACATCGACCTCAATCTCGGCTGCCCGGTGCGCAAGGTGACCAAGCTCGGCGGCGGGTCGGCGCTGCCGTACAAGCGCAGGCTGTTCGCCAACATCGTCCGCGAGATGGTGTCGGCGGCCGAACCGGCGGGCGTGCCGGTGACCTTCAAATTCCGCATCGGCATCGACGACGACCACCACACCTACCTCGACACCGGCCGCATCGCCGAGGCCGAGGGCGCGGCGGCCGTGGCGCTGCACGCGCGCACCGCCGCCCAGCTGTACTCGGGCGCGGCGGACTGGTCGGCCATCGCACGGCTCAAGGAAGCCGTCACCACCATCCCGGTGCTCGGCAACGGCGATATCTTCACCGCCGACGACGCGCTGCGGATGATGAACGAAACCGGCTGCGACGGTGTGGTCGTCGGGCGCGGTTGCCTCGGGCGGCCCTGGCTGTTCGCCGAACTCAGCGCGGCGCTGCGCGGTGAGCCGATCCCCGAGGGGCCGACGCTGGGCCGCGTCGGCGAGATCCTGGTGCGCCACGCCACCCTGCTCACCGAGCACGACGGTGAGGACAAGGCCATGCGCGATATCCGCAAGCACATGGCCTGGTACCTGATGGGGTTCCCGGTCGGCTCGCAGCTGCGGCGCAGCTTCGCCACCGTGTCGAAGCTGTCGCAGATCGAGGATCTGGTCGGACAGCTCGACCCGGACGTGCCCTTCCCCACCGACGCGCTCGGGCCGCGCGGGCGGCAGGGTTCGCCGCAGACCAAGGTCGTGCTCCCCGAGGGCTGGCTCGACGACCCCGAGGACGACACCGTCCCGGCCGCGGCCGATGTGATGCACAGCGGCGGCTGAGCTGCCCCGCGGCCGTTGATCCAGGCCCGGTAACAAGCCGACATCAATTCGTAAGCCACCCCCGTTTCGGTCAACAGCAGGTGCTCGAGCAGGGCTTTCCTTCGGTGATTCGAACCAGGCAACCAATTCGTCCGCGATTCCGATGTGCACTGGAGTGGCTACTCGTGGCGGAATCGTTATCATTGCGGGATCGCTCGGCTCCGGCTCGAATCGGTGCCGGGTGATGACGCGCAGGCTGCGCCAGAGAAAGAAGTGAGGTTCGTTGGTGGGTGACGATCGGCGCGGGCGTACGCCCCGGCCCGGAAATCGCGCCCCCTGGGAGCGCTACCCGACGGCCGAACCGACCGAGCAACCGGAAACCGGCTCGCGCCGGTCCCGGCACGCGGACGCGACGCCGGACGCCGCGCCGTTGACCGTCGCCGACCTGGTCAACCGGGTCGACAGCGAACGCACCCGCCGCAGTAGGCGCCCCGCCGACAACGCCGAGCCCGCCTCCCGCGCCGGCCGCCGCGCCCGCGAACAGGCACCGCGGCCCACCCCGCGTCCCGATATCGCACCCCGCACCGACGGCTCGCCCGTCGTCGACGACATCGCGGGCACCAACCCTCCCGGCGCAAAAACACCCAGCGCAAAAACCCATCGCGCCGAATCCCCCGCCGACCGCACCGCGACCACCGCGCTGCCCGCCCAGGCGAACCCGTCCGTCCGCACCGCCGCACCCGCTCGCCGGATCGCCGACCAGACCGATCCGCCCACCGACATCCTGCCCCCGGTCACCGACACGACCGCCGCAGCGCCCCCCAAGCGGGCCAGGCCGGTCAAGACCACGGCCGCCGCACCGCCACGTCGCCCCGACGATCGCGCGGGACGCCGGAGCAAGCAGGCGCGCTACGCCGGGCGGGTCGCCCTGACGTTCGTCGCGGTCCTCGCCCTGGTGATCACCGGCGGCGGCTGGAGTTATCTGCAAGCCACCGGTAACAGCCTCAACCAGATCGACGCGCTCGGCGGCGGCGCCACCGGCGACGTCCTCGACGGTGACATGCAGCTCGGCGACGAGAACTACCTCATCGTCGGCACCGACACCAGAGCGGGCGTCAACGCCGACATGGGCGCAGGCTCGGCCACCGACACCGAAGGCGCCCGCGCCGACACGGCGATGCTGGTGCACATCCCGAAGAACCGTTCACGCGTCGTGGTCGTGTCCTTCCCGCGTGACCTCGATGTCACCCGGCCGGTGTGCGCGGCCTGGGACAACGAGAAGGCCGCCTACACCGACGAGAAACTCCCGTCGGCCATGAGCGACAAGCTCAACGCCGTCTACGCCCGCGGCGGGCCCAAGTGCCTCGTCGACGTGGTGCGCAAGATGTCGGGCCTGACCATCGGCCACTTCATCGGCATCGACTTCGCCGGCTTCGAAGCCATGGTCGACCAGATCGGTGGCGTCGAGGTGTGCTCGACCAAGCCGATCATCGACGGTGTGCTCGGCCCGGTGCTGGAGACCTCGGGCAAGCAGCGGGTCAGCGGCGAGACCGCACTCAACTATGTGCGCGCCCGGCATGTGGTCGGCGAGGAACGCAGCGACTACGACCGGATCAACCGCCAGCAGCGATTCCTCGCCTCGCTGTTGCGCGGTGCGCTGTCGAGCAAGGTGCTCTTCGATCCGGGCAAGCTCAACGGCTTCATCCAGGCGTTCAGCGCTCACACCTTCGTCGACAAGGTGAACCCGCAGGACCTGCTGCTGCTCGGCCGCTCCCTGCAGAAGATGGACGCCGGCGCGGTGACGTTCCTGACCATCCCCACCGCCGGCACCACCGCCTACGGCAACGAGATTCCCCGCGAATCCGACATCAAGGCCATCTTCCGCGCCGTCATCGATGATCAGCCGCTGCCGGGCGAGACCAAGGCGCCCGAGGTCCAGAGTTCGGCGCCGACGCCCGCACCGCCCGCGCCCAAGCAGTACGCGGTGGCGCCGAGCACGATGTCGCTGCTGGTATCCAACGGTTCGGGTTCCTCGGGCGCGGCGCGCACCGTCGCCTCCAAACTCGACTACCAGGGCTTCGGCATCTACAGCGTCGGCAACTACTCCGGCGGGACATCGACGACCTCGAAGATCCGCTTCGCCCCTGGCCTGGAAGCCGAAGCCGCCACCGTGGCGAGCACCATCCCCGGTGCGGTCCTCGAACAGGCCAGCGAACTGGGCAGCATCATCGAAGTGGTGGTCGGCTCCGACTTCGGCGGCACGGTGCGCACGGCGACTGCAGTCGGCGCGGAACTGCCCAACGTGCCGATGGGTGAGCCGCTCAGCGCGGGTCCGGTGGCGCTGCCGTCGGACCTCGAGCACATGAACGCCGCCGACGACACCTGCAAGTAACGCTGACCTGCCATGACACTGCCACGCGGCATTAACCCGGTGTTGGGTGACAGCGCACCGGGTACCCACTAGGGTCTGCCATTATGCGTGTCATCTACAACGAGCAAATGGCCGACCTCGCCAACCTCCTTGGTGAGATGGCCGGTCTCGCTGGCCAGGCCATGGAACAGGCCACCCAATCGCTGCTGCAGGCCGACCTCGGTCTGGCCGAGCAGGTCATCGGTGAGCAGGACCGGATCTCGGTGATGATCACCGAGGCCGAGGAGAAGGCCTTCGCGCTGCTCGCCCTGCAGGCCCCCGTCGCGGGTGATCTGCGTCAGGTCGTTAGCGCGATCCAGATCGTCGCCGACGTCAACCGGATGGGTGCGCTGGCGCTGCACGTGGCCAAGGTGACCCGCCGCCGCCACCCCGCCCACGCCCTGCCCGAGTCGGTCAACGGCTACTTCGCGGAAATGGGCCGCATCGCGGTCAACATGGGCGCCGGCGCCAAAGAGGTACTCGAGACCCGCGACCCCGAGCGCGCCGCCCAGCTCAACCAGGACGACGAGGCGATGGACGACCTCCACCGCCACCTGTTCACCCTCCTGATGGACCGCGACTGGAAGTACGGCGTAGCCGCCGCCGTCGACGTGACTCTGCTCGGCCGCTACTACGAGCGCTTCGCCGACCACGCCGTCGAGATCGGCCGCCGCGTGATCTTCCTCGTGACGGGTGTCCTACCGGCCGACGAAGACATCGAAACCAGCTGAGAGAGAACACGAAAGGCCCGTGCGTGATGCACGGGCCTTTCGTCTACCCCGGCCGAGTATCCCCTCGCGAGCGGATACGGAAGCTGCGCGAGTCGTTGTGTCTCCCAGAATGGTTCGGTACGCTTCGAAACAGGGGGCGAATTGGCGTACCCCTGTGTGAAATCTACTGAAGGGGAGCAGGATTCACGATGGTAGTACGAATGATTTCTGGTGCGTTGGTCGGTGTTGCCACGATCTTGACCGCGACGTTGCTTGCCCCGCAAGCCTCGGCTGCGCCGTCAGCGCGTTGCGACGCGTATACCGTTGGCAACACTCGGTATGAGGGCGGTACGAAGTGGCTGTGCTACTCGTACGGCCAGGGCAATTACGGATGGATCGCTGTCTGACAGCTATCCGGCTATCGCGGATGTAAAGCAGTAGGTTGATCAATGCAGACGCTCGGCTGGTATTTCCCAGCCGAGCGTCTCGCTGTCAATTGATCACCGAATCCAGCAGTGGCCTAACCGAAGCGGCCGGAGATGTAGTCCTCGGTGGCGCGCTGGGTGGGGTTGGAGAAGATCTTCTCGGTGTCGTCGATCTCGATCAGACGGCCGGGCTTGCCCTGCGCCTCGAGGTTGAAGAAACCGGTCTGGTCACTCACGCGGGCGGCCTGCTGCATGTTGTGGGTGACGATGACGATCGTGAACTCTTTCTTGAGCTCGGTGATCAGGTCCTCGATGGCCAGGGTGGAGATCGGGTCGAGCGCCGAACACGGCTCGTCCATCAGCAGCACGTCGGGCGAGACCGCGATCGCGCGGGCGATGCACAGACGCTGCTGCTGACCACCCGAGAGGCTGCCGCCGGGCTTGTCGAGGCGGTCCTTGACCTCGTTCCAGAGGTTGGCGCCCTTGAGCGAGCGCTCGGCGACCTCGTCGAGTTCCTTCTTGTTGCGCACACCCTGCAGCTTGAGCCCGGCCACCACGTTGTCGCGAATCGACATGGTGGGGAACGGGTTCGGGCGCTGGAACACCATGCCGATGGTGCGACGCACGCCGACCGGGTCGATCGAGGAGCTGTAGATGTCCTCGCCGTCGAGCAGCACGGCGCCTTCGACGCGGGCGTTGGGGGTCACCTCGTGCATGCGGTTGAGCGAGCGCAGCACGGTGGACTTGCCACAGCCGGAGGGTCCGATGAAGGCGGTGACGCTGCGCGGCAGCACGGTCAGTTCCACATTCGCCACGGCGTGGAAGCTGCCGTAATAGATGTTGAGATCTTTGACGTCGATCCGCTTGGCCATGAGGAGTATTCCGTTCGCTTCTATCGGTTCCGGGTGAGCAGCTTGTTGACGCCGGCGGCAGCCAGGTACAGCGCCGCGATCATCAGGATCAGCGTGAGCGCCGCACCCCAGACACGTTCGCGGCCCGCGGCCTCCGGGTTGGCCAGCTCTTGGTAGATCAACAGCGGCAGCGAAGCCATATTGCCGTCGAAGATGTTCTGGTTGATCGACTTGGAGTAGCCGACCAGCACGAGCACCGGCGCGGTTTCACCCATCACGCGGGCGACCGACAGCAGGATGCCGGAGATCATGCCGGGTGCGGCGGTGGGGATGACGATCCGCAGGATGGTCTTCCATTTCGGCACACCGAGCGCGTAGGAGGCCTCACGCAACTCGTCGGGCACGAGCTTGAGCATTTCCTCGGTGCTGCGCACGACCACCGGCAGCATCAGCAGCACCAGCGCCAGGGAGACGGCGAAGGAGCTCTGCGGCATGCCGAGCGTGGCGATCCACAGCGCGAAGATGAACAGCGCGGCGACGATCGAGGGCACGCCGGCGAGGATGTCGACCATGAACGTGGTGACCTTGGCCAGGCGTCCGCGACCGTATTCGACCAGGTAGACCGCGCCCATGATGCCCAGCGGCACCGCGATGACGGAGGCGACCGCAGCCTGCACGATGGTGCCGTAGATGGCGTGGTAGACACCGCCGCCGGTCTGGTCGGGCAGGATGCCCTTCTGCGAGTTGAACCACCAGTCGGAGCTGAGGATCGCGGTGAAACCCTTGCTCACGACCAGCCCGAGGACCCACACCAGTGGGATCAGCGCGATGAGGAAGCACAGGGTCACCAGGCCGGTGGCGATGTTGTTCTTGATCCGCCTTCCGGTACTGACGTGCCGGAAAGTCGGCGCCTTGAGCGGCTTGTCGAGGGTCGTCGAGGTGGTCATCAGCCGTTCACCTTTCCACCGGAGGCCAGGCGGGCCAGCGCGTTGACGACGAACGTCAGCGCGAAGAGAACGAAACCGGCGGCGATGTAGGCGCCGGTCGGCAGCGGTGAACTGAACTCCGAAGCCGCCGAGGCGATCTTGGAGGCGAAGGTGTAGCCGCCGTCGAACAGCGACCAGTTGCCCGCGTTGCTCGCGGTGCGCAGCACGACGAGCACGGCGATCGTCTCACCGAGCGCGCGGCCCAGGCCCAGCATGGAACCGGCGATCACACCGCTGCGGCCGTACGGCAGCACGGTCATCCGCACGACTTCCCACTTGGTGGCGCCGAGCGCCTGCGCGGCCTCGATGTGCGCGCGGGGGGTGAGCGCGAAGACCTCGCGGGCCACCGAGGTGATGATCGGCAGGATCATCACCGCGAGCACGACGCCGGCGGTGAAGATGGTGCCGCCACCGGCGATCGAGACGTTGCCGTCGGCGAACAGGAAGAACCAGCCGAGGTTGCTGTTGAGGAATTCCTGCACCGGCGCGATCTGCGGCGCCAGCACGAGGAAGCCCCACAGGCCGAACACGATGGACGGCACCGCGGCGAGCAGGTCGATCAGCATCGTGAACGGCTTGCCCAGCCGCGACGGCGCGTAGTGCGTGAGGAACAGCGCGATGCCGACGCCGATCGGCACCGCGACGATCAGCGCGAACACCGAGCTCAAGACCGTGACCATGAACAGGTCGCGGATACCGAAGCGGAGATTGTTGGCATCGCCGGTCGAGAACTCGGTGCTGGTGAAGAAGTTGGCGTTGTCGGCCATGAGCGAGGGGACCGCGCGGATCAGCAGGAACAGCGCGATCAACGCGATGGCCGCGACGATCGTCGCGCCTGCCGCGGTGGCCATCCATCGGAAGATCGTCTCGGCGTTCAGGCGGCCGGTACGACCCCCGTCAGGGGCCTTGTCGATTTTCGGTTCGGTCGGCATATTCGCAGTATCTCCGGCCGCCCGTGGGCTCGTCGAATCCGACGAGCCCACCGCGGTCACCTCAGGGTGCATGGTCATGGCCAGGTTGCGATCAGGAGATTGCGTTGATCGCGGTGGTGAGCTTGGTCTTGAACGCGTCGGGCAGCGGCACGTAGCCGGCCTCGGTCAGACCGTTCTGGCCGTTGGTGACGGCCGAGGTCAGGAACGCCTTGACGGCCTTGCTGGTCTCGGCGTCGGCGTACTTCGAGCACACGACCTCGTAGGTGGCCATGACGATCGGGTACGAACCGGCGACGGTCGGCTTGTAGAACGAGCTGGTGTCGAGGATGAGGTCGTTGCCCTCGCCCTTGATCTTCACGCCGTCGATGGCCTTGGCAGCGGTCTCCGCCGAGAGCTTGACCGGGTCCTTGCTCGCGGAGGTGATGATCTGCGAGATCGACAGGTTCTGCGCCTTGGCGAAGGACCACTCGTTGTAGGTGACCGAGTTCTTGGTGTTCTTGATGGCGGCCGAGGTGCCCTCGTTGCCCTTGGCACCTTCGCCGACGCCACCGTTGAAGGTCTTGCCGCCGCCCTTGCCCCACGCGCCGTCCGAGGCAGCGTCGAGGTAGAGCTGGAAGTTGTCGGTGGTACCCGACTCGTCGGAGCGGAAGATCACGGCGATCTTCTCGGCCGGGAGCTTGGCGTTGGGGTTCAGCGCCTTGATCTCCGGGGCATCCCAGGTGGCGACGGAGCCGTTGAACACCTTGGCGGCGGTCGGGCCGTCGAGCACGAGGTCGGTGACGCCGTCGATGTTGTAGGTGATGGCGATCGGGCCGAAGACGGTCGGCAGGTTCCACGCGGGGGCGCCACAACGCTCCGCGGCCTTGGCCGGCTCTTCCTTCTTGGAGCTCAGCGCCGAGTCGGAGCCACCGAAATCGGTCTGATTGCCGATGAACTCGTTGACGCCCGCGCCCGAGCCGCTCGAGGTGTAGTTGAGGGTGAAGCCGTCGCAGTTGGCCTCGTAGGCGGCGACGAAACGCTCCATGGCGTTCTTCTGCGACGAGGCACCGGACGCCTTGAGCGCCTTCTTGCCACCGCAGGCGACGCTGGTGTTGGCGGCGTTGCTGGCATCGCCGGTGCTGTTCTCGTCACTGCCACAGGCGGCCAGGGTCATGGCGCCCGCGGCGAGGACGCCGACCAGGGCACTGGTGCGCTTGAAGTTCACTTTTCCTCCGACAATGCTGGGTGTCTCACTCGGTCCCTCACCGGCCCGAGTGAGGCTGGCTGGCGCTCGCTGTCCCGAGGGAACGCGCTCACCAGGCGACGACGGTGCCGCCCAGAAGTAACCTAGGGTCGTCCGGTTGACAGTTGGCCCGATGTGGGTTAACGGAGAATGAACAGCCCGGCGCGATCGATGCCTCGCCTGTGACGTTAGCCCGAGTTTTACTCGCTCTTACCCGGCCATCCTCGCAATATTCTCCTGGCGCACCAGAATTCACTTTGCCTGTGAGGTGTCTCGCATCACGGCAGCGAGTAGGCCACGTCGATGTGCGCGGGGGCGAATCCGAGCTTGGTGTAGGTGCGCACGGCGGCGGTGTTGTCGGCCTCGGTGTAGAGCAGGACCTCGGTGGATCCGGTCGCGCGCAGGTGCCGCAGGCCGGCCAGGGTGAGCAATCGGCCCAGGCCTCGGCCCTGAGCGGACGGGTCGATGCCGACCACGTATACCTCGCCGGCGGGCGCGGCGTCGGGGTGCTGTTTGGTCCAGTGGAAACCGAGCAGGCGGGTCGGGTCGGCGGCGTCGAAAGCCAGGAACAGACCAGACGGTTCGAACCAGGATTCGGCACGGCGGGCCGCGATATCACGCTCGGTCCAGCCGCCCTGCTCGGGATGCCAGGCGAATGCCGCGTTGTTCACGCGCAGGAGTTCGCGGTCGTCGACCGGGCCCGCGTAGGTGCGCAGGATGATGCCTTCGGGGAGGTCGAGTTCCGGTAGCTCCGAGGTTGCCAGCGAGCGGCGCATCTGCCACAGCTCGCGGGCCGTGTTCAGTCCGAGACCGGTTGCCAGCGCTTTGGCGGCGGGCAGGTCACCGTGCGCCCAGACCCTCGCACCCGGACCACCCTCGGCCAGCGCGGCACGGACCAGATCCGCGCCGATGCCCGCACCGCGCGCGGCCGGATCGACGGCGACCTCAGCCATAGCGGGATGTTCGCCATGTGCCGCAACAAGATTCGCGTAACCGACCACCACGCCCTCGCGTTTCGCGAGCGCATGCCGGGTCGACGGATCGGCTTCGGCGAGCGACAGCACCGCCTGTTCGGAGACCGGGGCGACGCCGTCGACGTCAGCCGCGCGTTCGAGCAGTGCGCGCACCGTGTTCGCGGCGCCTGGCGCGAGCTGATCGGTCCAGGTCAGGGTTGCTGTATCCGGCATCGACATCCTCCTCGGTGCGCGGTGCGGGTCCGCCGCGCGGTCGGCCCGTGCTCGTGCGTTGCGCACTGCACACCGTATTGCGGCGCGCCGAGCAGCGCTACTACGCGCCACCGACCAGCGCGGCTATCGCGCGGTGCCGTCCGCTACTGCGCAGTGTCGACCGAGCGCTACTGCGCGGTGCCGTTGACCGGGACGTAGGAGTCGTCGCCGTCGATGTCCTCGTCGACGAAGGCCACCGCGGGCTCGCCCTTGGCCGTGGCGGTGCGGGCCGGGCGAACGGCCTTGTAGCCGACATTGCGCACGGTGCCGATCAGCGACTCGTACTCGGTGCCGAGCTTGGCGCGCAGGCGTCGCACATGCACGTCGACGGTGCGGGTGCCGCCGAAGAAGTCGTAACCCCACACCTCTTGCAGCAGCTGGGCGCGGGTGAACACCCGACCAGCGTGCTGGGCGAGGTACTTGAGCAGCTCGAATTCCTTGTAGGTGAGGTCGAGCGGGCGACCACGTAAACGCGCGGTGTAGGTGCCCTCGTCGATCACCAGTTCACCCAGGGTGATCTTGCCGGTGTTCTCCGGGCTGGCGACCCCACCGTTACGCCCGACCAGCAGCCGCAACCGGGCATCGAGCTCGGCGGGCCCGGTACCGGGCAGCAGGATGTCGTCCAGGCCCCAGTCGGCGTTGACCGCCACCAGGCCGCCCTCGGTCAGGACCGCGACCACCGGCACCGACGACCCGGTGCTACCGAGCAGCCGACACAGACCGCGCGCGGCGGCCAGGTCGGTTCTGGCGTCGACCAGCGCCACATCGGCACTACTCGCCTCCAGCAGGGACGACACCTCGGTCGGCGCGGGCCGGACGTTGTGCGCCAGTAGCGTCAACGACGGCAGGACCGCATCGGGGTTGGGGTCGGAGGTCAGTAGGAGCAGCTCCATGGGGCTCTCCTCCTATCTCGTTGCTCCGCGGACGACAGCAGCCGCGTAGCTACGTCGCCGAAACACAGGTTAAGTTCGTAGGCAACATTAGCGCCTCTATAGCCACGACCTCGCAACACGGCGTCCCTTTTGTGACTTTGGCGCTCACCCTGTGCGTCCGCGGCGTTGTCCTGGCTGCGGCCCGTCCGGCTTCTGGGCGGCGTCAGCCGCTACGCTCCCTAACTATGCGCAAGCTGATCATCGGGCTTCTCTGCCTGGCCGGTTTGGCGGTGGTCATCGATTTCGGCGCCGCCGCCTACACGGAGTACCACGTCTCCCGGCAACTGCGGGCGGGCGCGGATCTGTCCGCCGACCCGGAAGTGACATTCCACGGTTTCCCGTTCACCGCCCAGGCGATGAACGGCCGCTACGACGATGTGGCGATCCGGGCCCGCGGCATGCGTCCCGATATTCCCGGCGAGGTCGGCATCGAGGCCAAGCTGCAGGGTTTGCACGCCCCGGCGAGCGAGTTGCTCGACGGCGCGGCGCGCAAGGTGCAGGTCGACCGGATCGACGCGCTGATGCGTTTCGAGCCCACCGAGCTCGGCAAGATCTTCGGCATCCCGGACCTGCAGGTCCACACCCCGCCCGCCGACAGGTCCGACGGCACAGGCGGTTCCGGCGGTTCCGGCATGACGACCAAGGAGAACGTCCTGGTCCTCAAGGGCACCCTGCCGACTGCCCCGAACGGCCGCGTCCTACCCGTCGGCGTCACCCCGTCCAGTTCCGCGACGCGCGTGCCGGTGCAGATCCAGGCCGACCTGCTGCTCGAGGGCAACACGGTCCGCATCCAGGCGACCGGTTTCTACACCGACACCACCGGCTCGGTCGACACCACCACCGCCGTGAGCACCGATTCGAAGATCCCCGAGACCGATCACGCCGCCGTCCTCGCTCGATTCAGCCGTACGATCGATATCAAGGAGTTGCCGTTCGGCGTCGCACCCACCGAGGTGTCCGCGCTCGGCGGCCAGATCGTCGTCGAAGGTGTCGGCCGCAACGTCACCATCGACCTGGACCGATTGCAGCAGCCATGATCGAGTTCGTCATTCTCGCCGTCGTCATCGCGGCCGCCGTCGCGGTCGGGGTGTTTCTGTCGCGCCGACAGGGGCAGGTTCGTCCGGCCACCCTCGACCCCGAGACCCAACAGCGCGCCCGCCTGCTCGACGCCGCGGGGGTGACCGGCGCGGCCCCCGCGGTACTGCATTTCTCGGCCGACTGGTGCGGCCCGTGTGACGCTGTGCGCCGGGTCGTCGCGGGCGTCACCGCCGAGCTGTCGGAATCGCCGAATGCCCCGCGCGACATCGAGATCGACATCGACGCCGACCCCGCGCTGGCCCGCGAACTCAACGTCCTCTCCCTGCCAACCACCTTCGTCTTCGACGCCGAAGGCAAGGAACGCTTCCGGATCTCCGGCGTCCCCAAGCCCGGCGACCTCCGCACCGCCCTCGAACCCCTGACGGTGTGATTCGGCGGCTGGCGCCGCGGTTTGCGGCCGTCAACTGTGATCTAGCCCCCTATCCAGGGGCCCCGAGACATTCCCCGGAGAGACCGGGTAAACTACTTCTCGTGCAAACCGACCACGAGCTGATGCTCACCCGACGCCGCACAGTTGACCTGTGTCGCCTCGGTGGTTGTTGCTGCCTGTGCTGCTGACCGATCGGCTTTTTCTCTCCCGAGATTTCTGACGTCGATCCATGCCCGCCGTGCGAGTGATCCCTCGGATCCCCCGGTGACCAGGCAGATCCTTGACTTACTGACAAGCCCAGGAGTTCGCACAATGACCAATTCCTCGCAATCCCCACCGCGCGTCGATGTTCGCGGGCCGCGTTTCGTGGCCTGGATCACCACCGGCGTGCTGGTTCTGGTTCTCGCTGTCAGCGCTTTCTCGACCGCTGCCGCCGCGATCCTGATCGGCCTGCAGGCCGTCGTGTTCGCGCTCGGCGCGATCGGTGGCCCCGGTAAGAACCCCTACGGCCGGATCTACGCCGCGTTCGTCGCGCCGCGCAATGGTCCGCCGACCGAGACCGAGCCCGTCCCTCCGCTGCGTTTCGCGCAGGCGCTGGGTTTCGTGTTCGCCGGTCTCTCCCTGCTGGGCTTCGCGCTCGGCTCCTCGATCGTCGGCGCGGTGTTCGCCGGCTTCGCCCTGTTCGCGGCGTTCTTGAACGCGGCGTTCGGGGTCTGCCTGGGTTGCCAAATTTACCCGTTGGTCGCCCGTTTCCGCCGGTCACCAGCCCCGGCACCGAACTGACTCCCTTGCACGTCATCTCTGAAAGGAACAACATGGCTCGCTCCGATGTCCTGGTCTCCGTTGACTGGGCCGAAGAGAACCTCAACGCCCCCGGCATCGTCTTCGTCGAGGTCGACGAGGACACCTCCGCCTACGAAGGTGGCCACATCGAAGGCGCCATCCGCCTCGACTGGAAGGCCGACCTGCAGGATCAGGTCAACCGCGACTTCGTGAACCAGGAGCAGTTCTCCGACCTGCTGTCGGCTCGCGGCATCAGCAACGACGACACCGTCGTGCTGTACGGCGGCAACAACAACTGGTTCGCCGCGTACGCGTACTGGTACTTCAAGCTGTACGGCCACAACGACGTCAAGCTGCTCGACGGCGGTCGTAAGAAGTGGGAGCTCGACGGTCGTCCGCTCTCGCGTGACGCGGTCGTGCGCCCGGCCACCCAGTACAAGGCCGCCGCTCCCGATCTGAGCATCCGCGCGTTCCGTGACGAGGTCATCGCGGCCATCGGCACCAAGAACCTGGTCGATGTGCGCAGCCCCGACGAGTTCTCGGGCAAGATCCTCGCCCCCGCGCACTTGCCGCAGGAGCAGAGCCAGCGTCCCGGCCACATCCCGGGCGCGATCAACGTCCCGTGGTCGAAGGCCGCGAACGAAGACGGCACCTTCCGCAGCGACGCCGACCTGGCCGAGCTGTACAAGGACGCGGGCCTGGACGGCGAGAAGGAGACCATCGCCTACTGCCGCATCGGCGAGCGTTCCTCGCACACCTGGTTCGTGCTGCAGGAGCTGCTCGGCCACCAGAACGTCAAGAACTACGACGGCAGCTGGACCGAATACGGTTCGCTCGTCGGTGCACCTATCGAGTTGGGAGCGTAATCAATATGTGTGCAGCACCTACCCAGGGTCAGGCCATTCCGGCGGGCGTCGACGTGGAGAAGGAAACGGTCATCACCGGCCGTGTCCTGAGCACCGACGGCCAGCCCGTCGGCGGCGCGTTCGTGCGTCTGCTCGACGGCAACGGTGACTTCACCGCCGAGGTCGTCGCCTCGGGCACCGGCGACTTCCGCTTCTTCGCCGCGCCGGGTTCGTGGACCCTGCGCGCGCTGAGCTCGTCGGGCAACGGCTCGGCCGAGATCAGCCCCGAGGGCGCGGGCATCCACTCCGTGGACGTCTCGGTCGCGAAGTAAGAAAGCTCACAACGGCCCTGGTAGTTCCTGTGCGGGAACTGCCGGGGCCGTTTTCGTATCTGTTGCGGACAGTAGCTAGACTCCGATTGTGGTCATCTTCTTCGAGGTACTCCTTGTAGCCGTGTCGATACTCATCGGCTGGTTCGGCCTGTACGTCTTCTACCGGCTCTTCACCGAGTCATGAGCGGGCTCGCGAGCGAAGGTACCGATCCGGCCGAGCGAGCGAGTGACGAGCAAGACGCTCCGGCCGAGCGTCGTAGTGGCGACGAAGCGGTAAACGTCGCCGCCGAACGAGCGAAGGAAACCGGCGCCCGAAACATTTCGGTGCTGCCCGGTCTCCCCCTGCCCGAGGACACCGCGAACCTGCGCCTCGGCCCGGAT
This sequence comes from Nocardia sp. NPDC058705, assembly GCF_042749305.1. NCBI lineage: Bacteria > Bacillati > Actinomycetota > Actinomycetes > Mycobacteriales > Nocardiaceae > Nocardia > Nocardia sp. NPDC058705. The sequence continues at coordinate 70,004 of NZ_JBHYRN010000013.1, forward strand.
CTGAACCACGCCATGCTGGCCCTGCTGCCGCTGGTCGGCGTGTGGCGCGGCGAGGGCGAGGGCAACCATCCCACCGAGGGCGACTACCGCTTCGGCCAGCAGATCATCGTCTCCCACGACGGTGGCGACTACCTGGCCTGGGAATCGCAGACCTGGAAGCTCGACGCCGAGGGCAACTACGCGTCCCCCGATCTGCGCGAGAGCGGCTACTGGCGGGTCGGCGGTGAGGGCACCGAGGAGATGCTCGAACTGCTGCTCACCCACAGCAATGGCGTCATCGAGCTCTACTACGGCAAGGCCCGCAACCAGGCCTCCTGGGAGCTCGCCACCGACGTCTCCATCCGCAGCACCTCCGGTGTGGTGGTCGGCGGCGCCAAGCGCCTCTACGGCATCGTCGAAAACGGCGACCTCGCCTATGTGGAAGAACGAGTCAACCCCGACGGTGCCCTGGTCCCCCGCCTCTCGGCCCGGCTGGTCCGCTACATCGGCTGACAATTCTTCGCGAACGGCCCGTCCAGAATCCTGGGCGGGCCGTTCGCGGCGTTTCATTCGTTAGTTGATCGCAGTCAGGTCGATGTCCAGTGCGAACGGGGCGCTGGTCTTCAGCCGGTCGTGGTATATCCCGACCGGCACGTAGCGCACGCTGACCGGGTCGAGTTCGTAGGCGTACACGACCACTCGATCCTCTGATCCACACTCGACCCGCCAATAGTGTGCGATGTTCGCTTTCGCGTACTTCCCCGGCTTCGTATCTCGGTCGCGCTCTTCCGAATCCGGCGACACCACCTCGACCGCCACGACGACATCCTCAGCGAAGTAGTAGGTGTCGGGGTCCTGCCTGGCATACGCCTCCGCTGTCACGACCACGACGTCCGGCTCTGGCATCTGACGGGGGCCCAATCGAACTGCCATCTCCCTGTCCGCACGCAATCCGCCGCGCGCCTGAGTATCGAGTTCACGCGCGAACATCGAGACGACGCGACTGTGCCACTTGCGCTGTGGACTCACGAAAACAAGACCCCCGTCGATCAACTCGGTGTGGTCGGGCAGGTCACGCATCTGGAGAAAGTCGTCAACGGTGAACCCACCGCTCGGCGGGATGGGCCAATCATGCACCGGGTCGACGGTCATGTTCACATCGTAGCGGTTCGCACTGCCTCTCAGCAGCGGGTTTTCGTGCCCTGACATGGAGCGACCCCCGAGCCGTTCCATCGCATTCGATGGTCCCGGTTGGATCGTCCGGGGGCTCGGGGGTCGGGTGACTGCCTGGGATTCGCTCTCAGCTCCGCTGGGGGCATCCCGCAGTGCAGCTGCTAGCGGGCAGCCACCTCACGCATCCGATGAACATACATTCTTCAGACCACCTCCTCTCTTGTGTACTGATGAATTTAGTCGCGCCCGCCGTCGTCGGCAATTGATTTAATTACGCTCCTGACCTGGGAATTTCGCCCGGTCACCTGGCTGGCATCGACGGTGCGCGGGAGTCGTCGACACGACAGGAGCCGTCGGCGTCGACGGTGACGACCGCGTCGGCTCGGTGGTCGGTGGGGAGTTGGTGGGTGACTACGACGACCGTGCGGTCGGCGGCGATTAGGCCGCTGTTTGCGTCGAGGAGGTCGCGCAGGAGTTGGTCTCCTTCGGTGGCTGCGAGGTGTTCGGTTGGCTCGTCGAGGAGGAGGGTGTGGGCTGGGGCGACGAGAACGCGGGCCAGGAGGAGGCGGCGGCGTTGGCCGCCGGAGACTGCGGCTGCGCCTGCGGTGAGGGAGGTGTGGACGCCGTCCGGGAGCGAGTTCAGCCATTGTTCGAGACCGACTGTGCGAAGGGCGTTTTCGGCCTCGTCGATGGTGAGGTCGCCGCGTGCCACTCGGAGGTTCTCGAGAATCGAGGTACCGAACAGGTGGGCGTCCTCGGCGAAGAACGTGACCCCTTCACGAGGTGTGTCGAACAGGCCCGCCCATGCCATCAGCAACGTTGTTTTCCCGGCCCCGCTGGGTCCGACAACCACCACGCGCCGCCCCTCCGGCATCGCCACGCGCCTCGCCTCGGCCAGAGCACCGGCGGGCACCTGCTTGTCGACGGACGACGGCTGTGTCCCGGGGAGCTGCACGTCGGTCGTTCCCTCGGACACGGTGCCCGTCGAGATGCCGCGGAGGCGGTGGAGGGCGGCGCGGGACGTGGTGAGGGTGGTTGCGGCGGTGGGGAGGGCGCTGACGGCTTCGAAGGCGGAGAGGGGGACCAGGACGAGGATGGTGAGGGCCATGGGGGTCATGCCGCCGGGGAGTCCGCCGGTCGGGCCGTATGCGGCGATGCCGACCAGGAGGGCACCGAATGCGCTGATCCCGATAGAGAGTGGGGTGGCTGCGGCGGCCCACGCGCTGCGGGAGGCAGCGGAGTCCTCGGCGGTGACTGCGCGATGAGAGGCGTTGTCCGCCACCGCGATTGCCGCATCGACTCGACCGGCGACCCGTAGTTCGGCGGCATGATCGAGCACGGTCAGCGCCTCGGCGGTGAACTCGGCCCGATCGGCGCGCACCGCCCGCTCGGCGTCCCGGGCGGCCACCGCGGACAACCACGGCGCGAGAATCCCCGAAACCCCCAGCGCCACAGCCAAAATCACCGCGGCCAACGGCGAGATGAATGCGATCAACCCCACCGCGGCGAACGACAGCACCACCGCCACCGCGACCGGCACCAACACCCGGACGACCACCGCGCCGAGGTCGTCGATATCGGCACCGATGCGCACCAACACATCCCCGCGCCGCAACTCACGATCCGCACCGTCCGCACCCGCCGGCACACGCGTATGACCAGATTCCGACTCCGCGCGATGCGACTTCCGCTCCTGCGCACCACCCTCGACGTCCGCTCCAAGGCTGATCCGCCGAGCAGCACCGGTGCGGACCTGCCCACCCGATGTCGCGCTGCGATCCCGCCACCACCACACGTCGGACTGAGCCAGCGTCCGATACACCGAGGTCCGCGCGGTGGTCATCGCCCGCAACGCCACATCGTGGGTCGCCAGCCGTTCCAGGTACCGGCACAACCCCCGCGAGATTCCCAACGCCCGCACCGCGACCACCGCGACACTCAGGTCGAGCACCGGCGGCATCTGCCAGGCCCGCGCGATCAACCACGCGGCTAGCGCCGCCAACCCGAGCCCGCTCCCCAACGCCGCCACACCCCACGCGATCGCGATCGCGACCCGCCCCGGCGACAATTCGAGCAGCCGCCATATCTCGCGCACATCCTGAACGACACCGCCGTTTTGCCTGTGTTCGACGCTCACGAGACTCGCACCTCCTGGCCGGTTCGGTCGGCCGTCATCACGTCGCCTGCAACCACCTGCACCACGACGTCAGCCGCGGCGAGAACCGTTGGGCGGTGGGCGATCACGACGACCGTGGCACCGCGGTGGGCGAGGGTGCGCAGCGTTTCCAGCACTCGTCGCTCGCTCTCGGGGTCGAGGTGGGCGGTGGGTTCGTCGAGGAGCAGGATCGGGCGGTGGGCGGCGAGGACTCGGGTCAGTGCGAGGCGCTGGCGTTGGCCGAGGGACAAGCCCGTGCCGTTCTGTCCGACGACGGTGTCCCAGCCATTCGGGAGTTCGGCAAGTACGGTGTCGAATCCAGTTGCCGCACTGATCACTTGCAGATCCTCGGCGCTGTGATCGGAGCGCGCGCCGAGCAGTTCGATGTTCTCGCGCAGGGTTCCGGGCACGAGCACCGGCCGCTGCGGCAACCAGGCGACCCGGCTCCACCACTCGTCGGGATCGAGTTCGCGAACATCGGTGCCGTCGACGATGACCGCCCCAGCGTCGGGCTCGATCAAGCCGAGAATCGCCTGCAGCGTGGTCGACTTCCCACACCCGTTCGGCCCGGTCAGCACCGTCACCACGCCGGGCGCGAGTTCGGCCGTCAACCGATCGGGCGCGGTCCCGGCTCGTGCGTCAACTGTCAAACCCCGCACCAGGATTCGCTGCTGCGCCAGATGATCACCGGACTCGCTGCCACCGCGGGGGCGCCCACCCTCCTCGGCACCACCGTTCGCCAACGCACGAGTTCTCGACCCGCCGCGCTCACCCGGCCGCGAAGCCAACTCGCCGTCGCCGCTCGCCAACGCACGAGCTTCGCCCGCATCCACGCCGCCCGAGCCTGCGGAATCACCCCGCTTCCGTGCGTCCCCTGGCTCGAGCACCGCGAACGCCCGGTCCGCCGCCGCCATCCCGTCCTGCGCCGCATGGAACTTCTCCCCCACCACCCGCAGCGGCCAGTACACCTCGGGCGCGAGGATCAGCGCCACCATTCCGCTGTACAGGTCCATTTCGCCGAACACCAACCGCAGCCCGATCGCGACGGCGATGATCGCAACACTCAGCGTCGCAAGACTTTCCAGCACCATCGACGACAGAAATGCCATCCGCAGCGCGCGCATCGTCCGTACCCGCAGCGAATCACCCAGCGCCTGTACCTGATTCACCATCGAAGGCCCGTCGGACCCTTCGCGTCCGAGTGCACGCAGCGTGGGCATGCCCGCGAAGAGGTCGAGGATCTGGTCGGAGAGGCGGGTCGTCGCGGCGAGCGTGGCCTGGGCGCGCCCCTGGGTGAGCAGGCCGATGAGGATCATGAAGATCGGAATCAGCGGCACCGTGATCACCGCGATCAGCGCGGAGGTCGGGTCGTGCAAGGCGATGACCACCAGCACCACCGGCGGCACCAGGCAGGCCAGCAGCAACGCGGGCAGGTACCCCGTGAACCACCCGCGCAGCCCGTTCAGACCGTTGCCGACAACGACCGCGATCTCGGTGCGCCGTGCGTCGAGTTCGCGCGGCGGCAGCTCGGCACCGGCCCGCAGCACCGCCGTCTCCAACTCCGCGACAACCGTGCTCCCGGCGCGATGCGCCAGCCGCGCCTGCCACCAGCTCGCCAGCCCCCGCACCGCGATCGCCAGCGCGAGAACGACCAATTCCGTGGTCCACGAGCTGAACTCGCGCTTGCCCGGATCGGTGATCAGGCCGGCCAGCACCCGGCCGAGCACGATGGCCATCACGACGATCGTCACCGTGATCACCATCGCCAGCGCGACCGCGATCACCAGGTGCGGCCGTGCCGACCGCGCGTACCGCCACAACCGTGGGTCCACCGGCCCGCGCCTCGACCGCTGCCGACCCGCATCGTCGCCCTGCGACGGTTCCGCCGCGTCGCGCTCCTGCTCGACCACCTCCGACGGCTCCGCCGATCCCCGCCCCGGTCCATCCTGCGACAAGCTTTCCGACACCACAGCGGTCCGACCTTTCGCGAGCAAAACCTTCCAGGGACGAGGCCTCAGCCTTTACTGCTCAGCGCCTTTACCACTCAGCGGCAAACCCACCGGCGGCGGAATCTGTTCGACCCGAATCCGTTGCCGGAAGACCCAATAGGTCCACCCCTGATAAATCAGCACCACCGGCGTCGCGATCACCGCCGCCCAGCTCATCACCTTCAACGTATACGCCGAGGACGACGCGTTGTAGATGGTGAGGTGGTAGAGCGGGTCGATGGTCGATGGCAGCACATTCGGAAACATCGACCCGACGATCAACACAGTCGCCGAAACAACAGTAAGCGTCGTGCCGACAAAGGCCCATCCATCACGCCCGGCCATATTCGCCAGTGTGGCGAGTGCGAGCCCGAGAACTGCCGTCACCAATACGATCCAGGTCCAGTCGGCTCCATAGGCGAGTTGTGTCCACAGCCCGAATCCGCCGACGACAACCGCAGCAGGAATCAGCAGTAACCGGACGATCCGCAATGCGTCGACACGAACCGCACCGGCGGTCTTGAGCACCAGGAACACCGCACCGTGCAGCGCGAACAACACAGCGGTCGCCAGCGCGCCGAGCAGTGCGTACGGGCTGAGCAGGTCCCACACCGACCCCACGACCTGTTTCTCCGCGTTCAGCGGCACCCCTCGCACCATGTTCGCGAACACCCAGCCCCAGGCCAGCGGCGGAATCCACGATCCGATCCCGATCCCGATATCGCACCAGGCCCGCCACTTCGGATCATTGATCTTGCCCCGGTACTCGATCGCGCACACCCGCAGAATCAGCGCGACCAACAGCAGCAACAGTGCCAGATAGAACCCGGAGAACATGCTCGCGTACCACTCGGGAAACGCCGCGAACAGCGCACCGGCGGCGGTGATCAGCCAGACCTCGTTGCCGTCCCACACCGGCCCGATCGTGTTGAGCACGACCCGCCTGCGCGCATCGGACCTTCTACCGAGAATCGGCATCAACATGCCCACCCCGAAGTCGAACCCTTCGAGCACGAAGTAGCCGGTGAACAGCACGCCGATCAGTACGAACCAGAACTGTTGCAGACCCATCGTCGGCTCCTAGTACGCGAAGGAAAGTTGGTCGTTGTCAGGGCCGTCCGAACTCGGTTTCGGCGTGTCCGGCCCCGCGACGACATACCGTCGCATCAGGTAGAACCACACCACCGCGAGTGCGCCATAGAGCAGCGTGAACACCACCAGCGAGAACAACACGGTCCCGGCGGAATGCTCGGATACCGCCTGCTGCACCGTCATTCGAATATTCGGGTCACCGGTCGGATTGGGCACCACCGCCCACGGCTGCCGCCCCATCTCGGTGAAAACCCAGCCCGCGGCATTGGCCAGAAATGGAGTGGGAATCGCGAGCAGACTCAACCAGGAGAACCACCGCTGATCCGCTACCCGCCCACCGCGCGTCACCCAGAATCCGGCCAACAGCAACGCCACCGAGCCGCCCGCCAGTCCGATCATGGCGCGGAAGGACCAGTAGGTGACGAACAGATTGGGCCGGTAATCGCCGGGCCCGTAGGCCACGTTGTAGGTCTTCTGCAGGTCGACGACACCATCGAGGGTCACGTCACTGAACTCGCCCTTGGCGAGATACGGCAGCACATAGGGCACTTCGAGTACGTGCACCACACTGTCGCAATTGTTGTGCGTCCCGACCGTCAGAATCGAGAAGTCGGGATCGGTCTCGGTGTGGCACAACGATTCCGCCGAAGCCATTTTCATCGGCTGCTGTTCGAACATCAGCTTGCCTTGGATATCGCCGGTGAAGATCAATGCGGCGCCCGACAGCGCGACCACCACCAGCGAGGCCGGTCCGACGGGTCGCCACATTGTCTGCGCCGCTTCGCGTTTCGCCGCATCACCACTGCGCGCATTACGCACCATCCACCAACCGGCGATACCGGCGACGAATGTGCCCGCGGTCAGGAACGAGCCCGCCACCACGTGCGGAAAAGCAGCCAACGTCGTGTTGTTGGTCAGCAGCGCCCAAATATTTTCCAGCTCAGCACGTTTGGTCTCGGGATTGTACCGAGCCCCCACTGGATGCTGCATGAACGAATTGGCGGCGACAATGAAATACGCCGACGCGTTCACTCCGATCGCGACGATCCAGATCGTCGCCAGGTGCACCAGTTTCGGGAGCCGGGTCCACCCGAAGATCCACAATCCGATGAACGTGGACTCCATGAAGAACGCGATCAGCGCCTCCAGAGCCAGTGGCGCACCGAAGACATCGCCGATGAAGCGCGAGTACTCGCTCCAGTTCATCCCGAACTGGAATTCCTGCACGATGCCCGTGGCGACGCCGAGGGCGAAGTTGATCAGGAACAGCTTGCCGAAGAATTTGGTCAGCCGGTACCAGCGTTCGTCGCCCGTGACCACCCAGGCGGTCTGCATCATCGCGATCAGCGGCGCGAGGCCGATGGTCAGCGGAACGAACAGGAAGTGGTAGACGGTCGTGATCCCGAACTGCCACCGGGAGACATCAAGGGTGTCCATCCGACCTCCACCGATCTACTACGACAACTTGTAGTAGATCGTACGCCGGGAATCACCGCATTCGAGCGTGACAACCGCCACGGCGCGTGAAAAGCCTTACCGCAGGGGCGCGCCCACCCGCGCCCCACGCACGGATCACCAGTCCCCGATGGTCCCCGGCCGATCGATGCCGAGGTCGACCATGTCGATGATCTCCTGGGCGTTGTCGGGCGCCGACAGGCGGATGCCGTCGAGCTGGTTCACGCGCGCCGCGAGGGTCACACTCGACAGCAACCAGATGCTGTCACAGTCGAAAAGGTCTGCGGTGAACAGGGTTTGGTACTTGCACTCCCACCCGGCCTTCTCCGCGACGTTGTAGAGCGCCCGCTGCGTGACACCGGGCAAGACACCGCTTTTCGCCGGCGGGGTGATGAGTTCCTTACCGCGCGCGATCACCACCGACGAGCGCGGGCCTTCCAGGACCTTGTGCTCGGTGCTGTGGAAGATCACGTCCTCGGCGCCCATCCGCCGCGCGAACCGCAGCGCCGCCATGTTGGTCGCGTACGACAGCGTCTTCGCGCCGAGCAGCTGCCACGGCGCCGCCTGCGCGAGGTCGACCGAGATGCCGCGTGCCAGCGACATCACCTTCACGCCCTCGGCGCGTGCGGTCGCGACCCGCGCGGGGACCGGGGAGACGAGCACATACGCGGTGGGCTGCGGATCCTCCGGCGCCAGTTCCGAGCGCGGCGCGTCGAATTCCGAGTCGCGGCCGCGCGTGTAGATCAGCCGCAACATTCCTTCCTCTTCCGGACCCCACTCCTTGACGGCCAGTTCCACCGCCGAGCGCCAGCGCGACAGGCCGGGCTCCGGTAGTTCCAGCGCCTGCGCCGAGCGACGCAGCCGCGCCAGGTGGAATTCCAGCGCGGTAGCCACTCCGCCGCGCACCAAAATCGTTTCGAATACGCCATCGCCGCGTAGGGCGCCGATGTCGTCGGCATAAAGCGACGGCACGTTCGCGTCAGCGACCGTCCCGTCGAGTGTCACAAGAACCCGTTCTCCCATGCGCCGAGCGTAGGCGTTATCGCACCGTTACGCCTACGGCTGCATCGAATCGAGCTCGCGACGCGCGTTACGAAGGACACCAAGTGCGGCGCGTGTCGGCAGACGCGCCTACAGTGGGTGTCGTGTCACAGGTCGTCGTCCCCAGTCCTGTTCTCCATACTCCGGGTGCCGTGGCGGGTGCTCCCGATACCCCGGATGCCGCGGTCGCCTGGCATTACGGTGATCCGTTCGGCGAGCAGAAGGCTGCCACGCAGCGGGTCGCGGTCGTGGATCGCTCCCATCGCAGCGTCGCGAAGATCACCGGCGCCGAGCGCCTGAGCTGGTTGCACACCATCACCAGTCAGCACATCGCCGCGCTGCCCGACGCGCACAGCGCCGAGACCCTCGACCTCGATCTCAACGGCCGGGTCCTGAACCATTTCGTCCTCACCGACCTCGACGGCACCCTCTGGCTCGACACCGAAGCCGACCGTGGACCCGAGCTCCTGTCGTTTCTGCAGAAGATGGTGTTCTGGGCCGACGCGAAGCCCGTGGCCGCACCCGATCACGCCGTGCTGAGCCTGCTGGGCCCCAAAACGGTCACCCTCCTCGACGCGCTCGGCATCGCGCAACTGCCCGAGACCTACGCCGCCGTCGCTCTTCCCGGTGGCGGGTTCCTGCGCCGGATGCCTGGCGCGGACTCCTTCGACCTCATCGTGCCCCGCGACGAGCTGTCGACGTGGTGGAGCAAGCTCACCCAGGCCGGTGCCGAACCGGCGGGCATGTGGGCCTACGAGGCACTGCGGGTGGCCGCCCTGCGCCCCCGCATCGGCATCGACACCGACGAACGCACCATCCCGCACGAGGCCCGCTGGATCGGCGGCATCGACGAACTGGGCGCCGTCCACCTGAACAAGGGCTGCTACCGCGGCCAGGAAACCGTCGCCCGGGTACACAACCTCGGCAAGCCGCCGCGCAATCTCGTGCTGCTGCACCTGGACGGTTCGGCCGACGAACGCCCCTCGACCGGCGACGACGTCACCGCGGGCGGTCGCACCATCGGGCGCCTCGGCACCGTCGTCGACCACTTCGAACTCGGCCCGATCGCCCTGGCCCTGGTCAAACGTTCGGTTCCCGCGGGCACCGAGCTGGTGGCAGGCAGCATGGCCGCCGCCATCGACCCCGACTCGGTCCCCGCCGACGACACCGAGCAGGCGGGCCGCGCCGCCGTCAACCGGTTGCGCGGGCGATGAACCGCCCGGTCATGCGCGTCGGTGACACCGGCCGCGTCGAGGCCGTTTGCGTGGTGCACGCCGAGATCGAGGTGCGCTCCCGCGTCGGTCGCAGTGCCATCGACAAGCGTCCGGTCGACGGTCGCGTCGGCGTCGCCGCCCTCGGCCTGGCAGGTGACCACGTCTGCAACACCGTCCATCACGGCGGTGTCGATCAGGCCGTCTACGCCTATGCCGACGAAGACGCCCGCCGCTGGGCCACCGAGCTCGGCCGCGAACTCCCCGCGGGCTGGTTCGGCGAAAACCTGCGTCTGACCGGCCTTCCGGTCAGCGATGCGGTGATCGGCGCGCACTGGGCGATCGGCGAGACCCTGCTCGAAGTCAGCGCACCCCGCGTCCCGTGCGCGACCTTCCAGCAGTGGTCCGGCGAACCGCGCTGGGTCAAACGCTTCGCCCTGCAGTCCGATACCGGGGCCTACTTCCGCGTCCTCACCGAGGGCACGATCGGCGCGGGCGACGACGTCCGCGTCGTCCACGTCCCCGAGCACGGGATCACCGTCCGCGACCTGTTCACCGGCGCCGACCCCACCCGCCTCGAACGCCTGCGCGCGGAGGAACCCTCCCTGTCCACAGATGTCCACATGCAGATCGACCGGCACACCAGAACCCGCTCCGACAGCGCAGCGGACGAGATGACCGAGGTGAGTGCGTGAGCGTCGAACTTGTAGAAGTCGTCCGTTCCGGTTTCCGTGAGTGCGTACACCGCGGCTCCGTGGTCATCCTCGACCCCTTCGGCACCCCCACCCTCGAACTCGGTGAGATCCACGGCCCGATCTTCCCGCGTTCCACCAACAAACCGATGCAGGCACTGGCCTTGCTGCGCAACGGTTTCGACCCCGTCGACGACGACGAACTCGCCATCGCCACCGCGTCACACTTCGGCGAGTCCGACCACATCGCCCTGGTCCGCCGCCTGCTCGACCGTTACGGCTTCACCGAGAACGACCTCGCCTGCCCACCCGACCTCCCGTTCGAGGAGAACGCCCGCGCCGCCGCGATCACCGGCGACGGCAAGAGCAGGCTCTACATGAACTGCTCGGGCAAACACGCCGCGATGCTGGCGACCTGCGCGATCAACGACTGGCCGCGCACCGGATATCTCGACCTCGACCACCCCTTGCAGCAATCGGTCCTCGCCACCATCGCCGACGTCACCGGCGAACCGGAGACCGATCTCGGCATCGACGGCTGCGGCCTGCCGATCGTGCCCGTGTCGCTGATCAACCTCGCGCGCGCCTTCGCCGGCTTCACCACGGCCGAGCCCGGCACCGCGCCGCGCCGGATCGCCGACGCCGTTCGGGCGAATCCGCGAGTGATTTCCGGCACGAGCGGACCCGATTTACTGGCTATGTCGGCGACCCCTGGGCTGTTCTGCAAGATCGGCGCCGACGGCGTGCACGCGGGTGCGCTGCCCGACGGACGGGCCTTCGCGTACAAGATTTCCGACGGTGCCGATCGGGCCCGGATGCCGCTGACGCTGGCGGTATTGCGCGAACTGGGCGTCGAATGGACCGATCAGCACACTCAGCTCGCGGCCACCGCGGTCCTCGGCGGCGACGCCAGAGTCGGTGTGATCCGCGCGATTCCGGGGGTCTTCTGAGACCGGGCGGTCTGGGCGAAGAAGGGGCAAACCGGGGCGCTTCGACAGGTCTTCACCCACTCCTGGGAGCGCGACGCTCTGACACACGCTAAAGTGTCTGTCAGGAAGAGTATTAATTCGAACGGGGCCGCCAACAAACCCCAGGCCGCCCCGCAGTGACGCGAGGGGGTCAGCCATGGGCCGTGGCCGGGCTAAGGCAAAGCAGACCAAAGTCGCACGTGAGCTCAAGTACAGCTCCGCGCCGACCGACTTCGCGAGCCTTCAGCGCGAGCTGTCGGATAGCGATGCTTCGCCCTACTCCGCACCAAGGAGTAGTGCAGTGCTGTCCGATGAGCCGGACGAGCCGTCATCTCGTTGGAACGACGAGGACGACGGCTACGACAGCTGGCGCCGTTGAAGTACTAGCGAATACCTGAATACACGAACGAGCGTCCTGTGCCTGCACAGGACGCTCGTCGTGTTCGTCGCCTCGGGGCCCCGACCTCCCCGAGCCGACAGGTCTGACCCCTTCGGGTTAACCGCTCGACGGCCGGAACAAACCCCGAACGCACGTGAGCCGGGTCGCAACTGTCGCGACCCGGCTCACGTGTTCGGTCAGAGATCAGAACCTGGGGTGGTCACCCAGCAGCACCGCACGCGGCGCTTCGACGTCGGCGGCCTTCTTGACCTGGCCGAGCGTCCAGCAGTCGATGTGGCGGGCGGTGAGCACCGCCAGCGCACGGTCGGCATCCTCGGGCGCCACGATCGCGACCATGCCGACGCCCATGTTGAACGTCTTCTCCATCTCGATGCGCTCCACGCGTCCGCGCTGGGCGATCATCTTGAACACCGGCGCCGGGTTCCAGGTGCCACGATCCAGCTCGGCCACCAGGCCCGCCGGCAGCACGCGCGCCAGGTTGGCGGCGAGGCCACCACCGGTGACGTGCGAGAACGTGCGCACATCGGTTTCGGCGATCAGTGCCAGGCAGTCCTTGGCGTAGATGCGTGTCGGCTCGAGCAGTTCCTCACCCAGGGTGCGGCCGAATTCCTCGACGTAGCCGGTGAGCGACATCCGGTCGATGTCGAGGAGTACCTTGCGGGCCAGGCTGTAGCCGTTGGAGTGCAGACCCGACGAGCCCATCGCGATGACGACATCGCCCGGCCGCACCCGGTCGGGGCCGAGGACCGAGTCGGCCTCGACGACACCGATGCCGGTGGCGGACAGGTCGTAGTCATCGGGATCCATCAGACCGGGGTGCTCGGCGGTCTCGCCACCGAGCAGTGCGCAACCGGCCTTGATGCAGCCTTCGGCGATGCCGGCGACGATCTCGGCGACCTTCTCCGGGATGACCTTGCCGATGGCGATGTAGTCCTGCAGGAACAGCGGCTCGGCGCCACACACCACCAGGTCGTCGACGACCATGGCGACCAGGTCCAGGCCGACGGTGTCGTGCTTGTCCAGGGCCTGGGCGATGGCGATCTTGGTGCCGACGCCGTCGGTGGAGGCGGCGAGCAGCGGTTCCCGGTATCCGCCCTTGAGCGCGAACATCCCGGCGAAGCCGCCGATGCCGCCCTGCACCTCGGGTCGGCTGGCCTTCCTGGCCAATGGTCCGAACAATTCGACGGCGCGGTCACCGGCTTCGATGCTCACGCCCGCCGCAGCGTAGGAAGCGCCTGCACCGCTGGGGTTCTGTTCAGTCATTGTGGGGGAAAGCTCCAAACCGAATCGGCGGATAGATGCCTAGTAACTCTAAGTGATCCGCCGGTTCAGCTGTCGTGCGGCTCCGAACTCATTGTTCCGGTTCGGTGGCGAATGTGGCCGCGATCTCAGCCCGGCGCCTGCGCTGTTCGACCGGGTCGGGGACCGGAACGGCGGCCACGAGGCGGCGGGTGTACTCGTGTTGCGGGTTGCGCAGGATCTGCTCATTGTCGCCTTCCTCGACGCAGGATCCCTCGCGCAGGACCATGATCCGGTCCGCGAGCTGGTCGACCACGGCGAGATCGTGGCTGATGAACAGACACGCCCAGCCGCACGAACGCTGCAGTTCGGCGAACAGTTCGAGCACCGCGGCCTGCACCGAGACGTCGAGCGCGCTGGTCGGCTCGTCGGCCACGAGCAGATCCGGGTCGAGCACGAGCGCGCGCGCCAGACTGGCCCGCTGACGCTGCCCGCCGGACAGCTCGTGCGGATACCGGTTCTCGGTGCCCGCGGGCAGTTGCACGTCGTCGAGCATGTGCCTGACCCGTTCGCGGATGCTCGCCTTGTCGCCGATGCCGTGCACGACCAGTGGTTCAGCCACACACTCGCCGACCGTCAGGCGCGGATTCAGCGAGCCCGCCGGGTCCTGGAACACGAACCCGAAGCGTCGTCGGATCGGCCGCAGCTTGCGCTGGGACAGATCCGCGATGTCCTGCCCGCGGATCAGCACGTGCCCTTCGGACGGCCGTTGCAGCGCGGCCACACAGCGTCCGATCGTCGACTTGCCCGACCCCGACTCACCGACCAGACCCAGGGTCTCCCCCGGCCTGATCTGCAGGCTCACCCCGTCGACGGCACGGAACGCGGGCCTGCCGAACGGTCCGGGGAACGTGACGACGAGGTCCTTCACATCCAGCACCGGCTCGACGGACTGGTCGATCGCCGGTCGCTCAACGGTCGACGCACCGAGATGCGGCACCGCCTCGAGCAACGCCTTGGTGTAATCCTGCTGAGGACTGGCGAACAGTTCGTGCACCGGCGCCTCTTCGACCACCTCGCCCGCGCGCATCACCACCACGCGGTCGGCGAGGTCGGCCACGACACCCATGTTGTGCGTGATCAGCACGATCGCACTGCCGAGCCGGTCGCGCAGATCCCGCAGCAGTTCCAGGATCTCGGCCTGCACGGTGACGTCGAGCGCGGTGGTCGGCTCGTCGGCGATGATCACCTTCGGCTCACACGAGATGGCGATCGCGATCATCACGCGCTGCTTCTGCCCGCCGGACAGCTGATGCGGGTAGTAGTCCACCCGGTGTTCCGGATCGGGCAGACCCACCGAACGCAGCAGCTCGATCGCCTTGGCCTTGGCGGCTTTTCGGCTCATGTCGCTGTGCGCGCGCAGGGCTTCGCAGATCTGGAACCCGACGGTGAACAGCGGGTCCAGTGCTCGCGCGGGCTCCTGGAACACCATCGACACCTCGCCACCGCGCAGTGCGGTGAGCTGACGTTCGGTCATCGAGGTGACCGGCTTGTCACCGATCGTCACCAGCCCGCGCACCGACGCCGAATGCGGCAGCAGTCCGATCGCGGTGCGCGAACTCACCGACTTGCCCGACCCGGACTCGCCGACAATCGCGAGCACCTCGCCGGGGAACACCTCGTAGGACACGTTGCGGACCGCGTTCACCGGTCCGGCGTCGGTCGAGAAAGTCACCGACAGGCCCGAAACAGCCAGTGCGGCAGTCTTTTCACTCATCGACCGTCTCCTTCGAAGTGACCGCGCGCCGGGTGCGCAGCATCGGATTGAGCGTCTCGTCGAGGCTCTCGCCGACCAGCGTCATCCCGAGCACGACCAGCACGATCGCGGTGCCGGGGAAGATCGAGGTCCACCAGATGCCGTTGGAGACATCGTTGAGCGCCTTGTTCAGGTCGTAACCCCACTCGGCGGCCTGGGTCGGCTCGATGCCGAACCCGAGGAAACCGAGCGCGGCCAGGGTCAGGATCGCGTCCGCGGCATTGATCGTGACGATCACCGGCAGCGAGCCGGTGACGTTGGACAGGATGTGGCGGAACATGATTCGCGTCGTCGACGCCCCGGTCACCCGGGCGGCGTCCACGTACGGCTCGGTTTTCACCGCGACCGTCGCGTTGCGCACCACCCGGAAGTACTGCGGCACATAGACAACCGTGATCGCGATGGCCGCCGACAGCATGCCGCCGAGACTGCTCGACGTACCACCGGCCACGACGATCGACACCACGATGGCCAGCAGCAGCGACGGGAACGCGTAGATGGCGTCCATGATCAGCACCAGCGTCTTGTCGACCCAGCGCCCCACATACCCCGACAGCAGGCCCAGCGGCACCCCGATCAGCAGCGACAGCGTCACCGAGATCGCGATCACCAGCAGCGCGGTCCGCGCACCGTAGAGCACCCGCGAGAGCACGTCCTCACTGCGCACCGAGGTGCCGAACCAGTGCTCGGCCGACGGACCCTGCTGCGGCACGAAAGCCACACCGTCAGCGGAGTTCTGGGCCAAACCGTAGGGCGCGAGCAACGGCGCGAACGCCGCCACCAGCACGAACCCGGCCACCAACACCAATCCGGTGATGAGCGTGACCCTTTGCAACCCACCGGTTTTCGACAATAGCTCGGCGCCCGGCAGCCGCCTGCGTTTCACAGCGGTAGTCATCAGAACCTCACCCTCGGGTCGATCAGCGCGACGATGGCGTCGACGATGAAGCTCATCACCGCGACAACCAGCGCGATGAACGCCACGATGCCCTGCACCGCGATGAAGTCACGCGCCCGCAGATACTCGGCGAGCTGATAGCCCAAGCCTTTCCATTCGAACGTGGTCTCGGTGAGCACCGCACCGCCGAGCATCATGGCGATGCACATGCCCATCACCGTGATGATCGGGATCAGCGCGTTGCGCACCGCGTGCCTACCGGTGACCACCCGCGAGGACAACCCGCGCGCCCGTGCCGCCTCGACGAAATCGCTTCGCAGCGTCTGGATCAGGTTCACCCGGACCAGCCGCAGGAAGATGCCGCCGGTGAGCAGCCCGAGGGCCAGCGCGGGCAGCACCGCGTGTTCGAGCACGTCGAGCACGTACGCCGGTTCGCCGTACAGGATCGAATCGATGATCAGGATGTTCGTCTTCGGCGAAACATGTTGCAGCGCAAGCTCGACGTCCGTGCTGGCCCGGCCGCCGACCGGGAACCAGCCCAGCCACACCGAGAAGATCAGCTTCAACAGCATGCCGACGAAGAACACCGGCGCCGCGTAAGCCAGCACCGCCGAGAACCGCAGGAACGCGTCCGCGGCCGTATCCCGGTGTGTCGCAGCGTATCTGCCCAGCGGGACACCGACAGCGAAGGCGACGAGCAGACCCCAGAACACGAGTTCGAACGTCGCCGCACCATAGGTGATCACCACATCGGCGATCGCCTCGTTGTCCTGCGTGCGGCCGAAATCGCCGTGCAGGAACCCGGTGATGTATTCCCAGTACTGCGTCAGGATCGGCCGGTTGAGCCCGGCCGCTTCCTTGCGCTCGTAGATCTGTTCCTGGGTCAGCCGGCCACCCATGGCCGCGCTGATCGGGTCACCGATCACCCGCATCAGGAAGAACACCACTGTCACCAGCAACCACGCGGTCGGCAGAATCAGCAACAGCCGAATCAGCAGGTACCGCAGCAAAGCCACCTGGCGGGAACCCCCGCCGCGCATCCACCCGAAACGCTGCGCCCGAGCCGGTGACTCGGGCGCAGCAGCAACGTCACTCACTTGCTCAGGACCGTGAACCGGAACTTGAAGGAGCCGTCGAGGGTCTGGTCGACACCGTTGACGCCCGGCTTCGACACCGCGACCTGCTTACCCGAGAGCAGTGGCAGGGTCGGCAGGAAGTTCTGCGCGAGATCGGCCTGGATCTTCTTCAGCAACTCGGTTCGCTTCGCCGGATCGGACTCGGTGGCCTCGGCGGTGAGCTGGGCGTTGATGCCGGGGTTCTCGAAGTGCGACTGCAGGAAGTTGTTCGGACCGAAGAACGGGGTCAGGTAGTTGTCGGCGTCCGGGAAGTCCGGGAACCAGCCGAACTGGTACATCGGGTAACCGTCGGAGGCGCGCTCCTTCTGGTAGGTCACCCACTCGGTGGACTGCAGGTTCACCTTGAACAGACCCGAGGCCTCGAGCTGCGACTTGACCGCCGCGTACTCCTCCGACGAGCTGGAGCCGTAGTGATCGGGGTTGTACTGCAGGTTCAGGGTCACCGGTGCGGTGACGCCCGCGTCTGCCAGGAACTTGGCGGCCGCTGCCTTGTCGGGCTTGGCGCCGTAGAGATCCTTGAGCGGCTCGGCCGAACCGACCATGCCCGAGGGCACGTAGCCGTAGGCAGGCTGGTAGGTGCCCTTGTAGACACCGGCGGCCAGCGCCTCACGGTCGATCGAGGACGCAAAGGCCTTGCGTACCGCCAGCTTCTGCTCCGGGGTGTTGCCCGGCATGGTGTTCATGTTGAACACCACGTAGCGCAGCTCGCCGCCGGGGCCGTCGGTGACCTTCACCTTGGAATCGGCCCGCAGCGAGTCGATGTCGGTGGGGGTGAACGAGCGGTAGCCGACGTCGATGGCGCCGTTCTGCAGGTCCAGCTTCAGGTTGTCGGAGGTGGCGTAGTACTTGGTCGACACCGTGGTGTTCTTCGGCGTGCCGAGGATGCCCTGGTAATCAGGGTTGGCCTTGTACTCGACCAGCTTGTTCTTGTCGTAGCTGCTGATCGTGTACGGACCCGAGTAGCCCTTGGCCTTGACGACTTCTTCGTCGGTGGCGACCTTGTCGGCGGGCAGCGACTTCTCGTCGACGATGGGACCGGCCTGGGTCGGCAGGATCGTCGGGAAGGTCTGATCGTTAGCGACCTTGAGCGTGAACGCGACGGTGAGATCGTCGATCAGATCGGTCTTGTCGAGATTGCCGAGCAGCGAGGCGGGGCCGTGCGCGTCGTTGATCTTGACCATCCGGTCGAAGGAGAACTTCACGCTCTTGGCGGTCAGCGGGTTGCCGTTGGCGAACTTCAGGCCCGGCTTGATCTTGCAGGTGTAGACCGTGGGGCTGGTGAATTCGCACTTCTCCGCCGCATCGGGCTTGGGCGTGGTGTCGCCCGGTGCGAAATTCAGCAGGTAGGAGTAGATCTGGTTCTCCACCAGCAGCGACCCGTTGTCGTAGGCCGCGGCCGGGTCGAGGGAGAAGATCTTGTCGGTGGTGCCGACGACCAGACCCGCACCGGAGCCCGCCTCATCGGTACGGCCGGAGCCACAACCGGCCAGCGCGGCCGCGACCACCGCGGCAACACCTACCGCGCCAACTTGTTTCGCACGATTCTTCAACATCAGGTCCCATTCTCGAACGCTGCGCGGCCGCCGGAACCCGGGTTTCGAGAGCGGCGGCCGCGCGTTTGAGCTAGCGATATAACCGGGGGACCGTACAGGTGAACCATTACCGGCCAGTTTCAAATGAGCCGAATTATTGCCTTCATGTTATGAACTAATCTTACGAAATTGTCGATAGCCGGAATTACTCCCGTACACAACACAAAAAGGGCCGAACAGGTTTATCCTGTCCGGCCCCTTATGTGAACACAATGAACTTTTATGGGCGGCTCAACGCATCCACATTGGCATTGTCACCGAGTAGCGTGGATTCCGGCTTGCCCGAGAGCATCCCTTCCAGAACGTTCTTGCCGATGGCGGCCTCCGGCGGCAGTTCGATCGGGTAGTCGCCGGTGAAGCAGGCGGTGCACAGGCGCGAGCGCGGCTGTTCGGTGGCCGCGATCATGCCCTCGGTGGAGACGTAGCCGAGGGTGTCGGCGCCGATCGAGCGGCGCACGTTCTCGACCATGTCGGCGTAGCTGTCGTCGGCGCCCGCACCATTGGCGATCAGCTCCGCGCGCGAGGCGAAGTCGATGCCGTAGAAGCACGGCCACTTCACCGGCGGCGACGCGATGCGCACATGGATCTCGAGCGCACCGGCCTCACGCAGCATGCGGATCAGCGCGCGCTGGGTGTTGCCGCGCACGATCGAGTCGTCGACGACGATCAGCCGCTTACCGCGGATGACTTCCTTCAACGGGTTGAGCTTGAGCCGGATACCCAGCTGACGGATCGTCTGGCTCGGCTGGATGAAGGTGCGACCCACATAGGCGTTCTTCATCAGACCCTGGCCGTACGGAATGCCGGAACCCTGGGCGTAACCGACCGCGGCGGGCGTACCCGACTCTGGCACCGGGATCACCAGGTCGGCGTCGACCGGGTGCTCCTTGGCCAGCTTGCGGCCGATCTCCACGCGGGTGGAGTGCACCGAGCGACCGGAGATCGTGGTGTCGGGACGGGCCAGGTACACGTACTCGAAGACGCAGCCCTTCGGCTCCGGATTGGCGAAGCGCATCGAGCGCACACCCTCGGAGTCGATGGCCAGCAGTTCGCCCGGCTCGATCTCACGGACGAACGCGGCGCCCACGATGTCGAGCGCGGCGGTTTCGGAGGCGACGACCCAACCACGATCGAGCCGACCGAGCACCAGCGGGCGCACGCCGTGCGGGTCACGCGCGGCGTAGAGGGTGTGCTCGTCCATGAAGGTGAGGCAGAACGCTCCGCGCAGTTGCGGCAGCAGCTCCATCGCCGCGGCCTCGATGCTGGAATCGGCCGAGGCGTGCGCCAGCAGCGCGGTGACGATGTCGGAGTCGGAGGTGGCGCCGGTCATCTGCGGGCGGCCGTCGATCACACCCGCACCGATCAGGCCGAGTTCGCGTGCGCGCCCGGCCAATTCGGCGGTGTTCACCAGGTTGCCGTTGTGGCCGAGCGCCAGGCCGGAGCCGACGGAGGTGGTGCGGAAGATCGGCTGCGCGTTCTCCCAGGTGACTCCACCGGTGGTGGAGTAACGACAGTGTCCGACGGCGATATGCCCCGGCATGGCGGCCAGGGTCTGCTCGTCGAAGACCTGGGAAACCAGGCCGAGATCCTTGAAGACCAGGATCTGGGAGCCGTCGGAAACGGCGATTCCGGCCGCTTCCTGCCCGCGATGCTGCAGGGCATACAGGCCGTAGTAGGTGAGCTTGGCCACGTCTTCGTCAGGAGCCCAGACGCCGAAGACGCCACACTCCTCGCGAGGCTCGTGTTCGATCTCGTCGGAGGTGTTGGGCGTGGGGACGATCGTGGGATCGACGTCGGTCACCGTTTGCTCCCTGTTCGGGCGGGCTGGGGGCAGTGTTCAGTCTACGGGTCATCTACGACATGGCGTACGGCCACCAGCATCCAGGCGGTCAACACCTGCATTTTGTCGCTGATTCATTGCTGATGGCTGTTACCGTGCCGGTTGTGACCACGGACGACAGTGCGAACGAAAAGACCGGTCGGACCGGTTCGGACAGTGACAACGCCGAAACCGCGTCCGGGAATTCCGGTGGCCGCAACAGCGGCCGAGCGAGTTCCGCCACACGGAATCTGCGCCGTGGCGAGTTCGGCCGGATGATTCTTCGTCCCACGGTCGTGCTGACGATCCTCACCGCCCTGCTCGGCGTCATGTATCTCGATTACGTGGCCGATCCGGAGGGCAATCTGCACGGCTTCCCGATCGCCGTGGTCAACATGGACGTGGGCGATGTCACGGCCACCGGCGCCAAGGTCGACTTCGGTAAGCAGGTCACCGACGCGCTGGTCGCGGGCATCCCGGCGGACAAGGTTGACCTGCGGGTGATCGGCGTCACCGAATCCGAGCGGCAACTGCGCAACGGCGAGATCTACGGTGCGATCGTCATCCCCGGCGATTTCAGCAAACGTCTCGGCATCCTCGGTGCCGGGTCGATCGTGGCGGGCGAGATGGAACGCCCGGTGATCACCCTGCAGACCAATCCGCGTCTCGGCGCCTTCGGTACCCAGATCACCGAGCGCATCGGCCAGCAGGCGCTCACCGAGGTCGACAAGCAGGTCGGCGTCCAGCTCACCGACCAGGTGAAGGCGGCGCTGGCCGAAGGCAACCCGGCACCGCAGGTGTCCGGTGCGGCGATGCTGACGTTGCAGCATCCGGTCGACATCGTCGAATCCGAGTTCCGTCCGCTGCCCAACGGCACCGGCGAAGGCCTCACCGCCTTCTTCTATGCCCTGCTCCTGCTGCTCGCGGGCATGATCGGCGCGATGATCGTGCACACGATGACCGATGCCCATCTCGGTTTCGTACCCAACGAATACGGCCCGTTCTACCTGCACCACGAACCGGTGAAGATCTCCCGCTTCGGCACCCTGCTGGTGAAATGGGCTGTGATGGTGGTGGTTTCGCTCGTTGTCGCACTGGTCTACATCCTCGTCGCCGAGGCGCTGAACATGCCGATCGGCAACGCTTTCGGCCTCTACCTGTTCTCGGTGCTGTGCCTGATCGCCTGCGGCTGGACCGGCCTGACCGTGCTCGCAGCCTTCGGCACTCCCGGCCTGATCATCAACATGATCCTGTTCGTCATCCTCGGCCTGCCTTCCTCGGGCGGCACGGTCCCGATCGAGGCCACCCCCAAGTACCTCACCTGGCTGGCCGAGTTCGAACCGATGCACCAGGTCTACCTGGGCGTCCGCTCGATCCTCTACTTCGATTCCAACTACGACGCGGGCCTCGGCCGAGGCACCTTCATGGCCTTCCTCGGCATCGTCATCGCGGTAGTCCTCGGCACCGCGGTCACCAAGTACTACGACAGCAAGGGCCTGCACCGCGAAAACCTGCTCGCCCGCCCCATCGGCACCTGACCCGGCTACTCGACCCCGCGCAGCGGCACGATCGGCAGCCACCCCGCGATCTCCGCCGCCCTGGTCCCCGACGCACTCACCACCCCCTGCTCCACCGCCTCCTCGAACCCGAGCAGCCCGGTAGCCAGCAACAACCAGGTCCGCGCATCCGTCTCCACCACATTCGGCGGATTCCCCCGAGTATGCCGAGGCCCCTCGATACATTGCACCGCCACGAACGGCGGCACCCGAACCTCCACCGAATGCCCCGGCGCACTCCCCGCCAACGCCCGAGCAGTCCCCTTCACCGCCGCTGCGATCTCCGCCCGCCCCGGCACCTCCCCGTCCCCCCGCAACCACCCCTCCACACCCAACACAGCCGCCCGCACCACCGCAGGATCCACCACATTCCGCCCAGCCATACCCAAGAAACTACCGAGCGCCACCGACATCTCGCCCCAGGCGCTAGCGTATTTCTCGATGAGACGCGCGACAGCCTTGATCTCGATCCCCGCCGCGACCCTGATCGCCGCCTGCGTCTGCGAACACCTACCGGGCCGCACAGCAGTGCACGACAACAACTTCCAACAACATCTTTGGAATGGCACCGCTACCCCCGAATCCGAATACCTGAACTGGGAAACGGAAGCGCCATGACTACCTACCGAATCGAAGTGTCCCGGGACGCCAACTGGTGGATGCTTCGGATTCCCCAGCTCGATGGCCTCAACGGCAACATCGAAGGCCTCACTCAGGCACGTCGCCACGCTGACATTCCGACAGAAGCAACCGACTACGTCTGCACAGTCGCAGACATCGCGCCCTCCACCGTCGATCTCGTGATCACCTTTTGAGCTGATCGATTCGCTGTGCGGCGAGGGGAGCGAGGGCTCCGCCTGCGTTGATTGCCAGGTGGAGGAAGGCGGGGGCGGTGGCGCTTCCCGAGCGGCGGCGGAGGTCGGAGAAGAGCAGACCGGCGAGGGTGGTGGCGAGGATCGTGAGGGGGATCGAGTCGTTGGCGGCTTTGGCGGGGTGGATGTGCCAGAGGCCGAAGTCGAGGGCGCTGAGGGCGGGGGCTGATTCCGGAAGTAGGGGGTCGAGGGTGCCTCGGAAGATTGCCTCTTCGGCGAGGACGGTGCCTACGGGGATGTGTAGAGCTATCCATTCGAGGGTGGAGGTTTCCGGTGCGCGGATGGTGATTTCAAGGGGTAGGCGACGTAAGGGTGGGATCGACAGGGCTATTGCGTAGCCGGTGAGGACGACGGCCGCGCTACCCAGTCCCCATCGGAAGCCGCTAGGCGACAACCAGTTCGGGCGTCCGCGGAACAGCAACGTGTATCCGGTCGCGAAGGTGACGTTCGCGGCGGTGCGTCCACGCAGGGGCAAATCCAACGAAGGGAGGACCCGGTTGTTCCACAAGAGCGGAAGTAATAGTGCGGCAATGGTTTTGAACCGACTCACTTGACCTCCCGCTCGTACTCCTCCGCCGATTCCAGTGCGGCACGGATACTTTCGACAACATCACCGCTCACACCATCCGGCGCCCCGACCGACAACCACCCGTCCAGCACCAACGACCCGTACCGATGCCCGTGCCCGTCGACAACCCCTTGCGCATTGGTGAGATCGGCCGTGACCTGCCAGAACGTCACGAACGGCGCCCACCGCATCTGCGTGGACACATCGGACCCGCGCGGCTCGCTCAGCCAGTCGGGCCGAGTGAAGATCAGATCCGCCGACCACCACACGATCGGGTCGGACGGGTGCTGCAGGTAGGCGATGCGGGGTTCGCGCCAAGGCTCGGAGCTTGCGAAATCTGTTGCATCATCGGCGAATCGAACGACAAGCCCGTCCGCGTACACCGGCGCCACCTCGGGCGACCCCGGATCACGGCGCTCGACGAACTGCCGCCACAGCCGATTCGAATTCGGCGGCCCCACCCACAGCGCACCGTCGACCTCCTCGCGCAGATCCGCCAGCCCGTCGAACGCCTCCTCCGACCCCTGCGAACCGAGACTCTCCCCGTAGACGAACAGCTTCGGCCGCTGCCCTTCCGGCTGTGCCAACCACCGCTGGTACACCGCGTCGAACAACTCCCGGCTTGCCGCGGCCGCCTTCTCCCTGTCCGACAGGAACGACAGCACACTGGGCAGATACGAGAACTGGGTCGCCACGATCGCCGTATCACCGCTGTAGAGGTATTCGATCGCCCCCGCCGCCATCCCGTTGACCCAGCCGGTCCCGGTGGTCGTGACAACCACCATCGCCTCCCGTTCGAAGGCTTTGGTCCGCTCCAACTCGGCAACCGCTAATTGCGCCGCTGTCTGGTCCCTGGTCACCGACTCCAACCCCACATACGCCCGAATAGGTTCGCGCGCAGCCTTTCCCGTCACCTCGGTGATCGCGGCGGCACTCGGCCCGTTGGACACGAACCACCGCCCCTCGAACCCCAACGTCCCCCACGGCGCGAGCGACCCGGCACTGCCCGACCGCTCCGGCGCAATCGGCTGCACCGCATACGGCGTGCTGCGATCGTTGCGAACGCTGAACGCCGAGTTGGCGACAGCGAAGAACGCCCGCGAAGCAACACCGTTGAAAATCGTCACGGCCAGCACCACCAGCACGAGCAACCCGGCCGCGGGCGCCACTTCCCGCGGCACCCGCACCCACCGATTGAGCTGACGAGCCAGCCCCAACACCATCACCCGAACCGTCCGATACGCGGCCACCACCGCCACCCCCACAGCCACGCTGAGCAGCCCGGTCCGCAGATACGCGGGCGTGGTGGTCCCCGCCATCCCCATCAGCGACGTGATCTCGCGCTGCCACCGCGCCGACTGCACCAGCATCCCCGCCGCGACCAGCCCGCACCCCACCAGCACGGTCGCCTTGATCGCGTACCGCAGCCGGTCGGACGGACTGGGAATCGGCAGCCGCGACCGCACCCACCGCCGGAACACCCACTCCAGCACGCACCCGAGCCCGTACCCGATCGCCGCGTTGATCCCGCTGATCAGGCCCTGGAAAAGCCAGTCACGCGGCACCAGCGACGGCGTCACCGACAGCCCGAAGAACAGCGTCGCCAGCACCAGCCCGGGATAGTTCAGATCGACGACGTCCTCCACGCGGCGCGCGATCACGCCGCCGCGCGCACGCAGCGTCGCCACCGTCGATGCGCCCTCGGTCACTGCCCCAGTATGGCCGCCGGGTCTGACAATCACCGGATTTGCGCCTGCGGTACGGCTCACAAACTACCCACGGCACTCGAGTAGTTGTACGCGCGATCGCGAAGCCGCCGATCAGCACACTGAGAACCATGAGCACAAACCACAAGCCGAAGAACACCTCGGCCTACATGGCCCAGGCCGCGATCGCCTTCGCTGTCAGCCTGTTCGGGACCGGCGCCGGCATCGCCTACCTGCCGTTGGACGGCTGGCAGCGCGCGTTCCTGGCGATGTCGGGCCTGTTCCTGGTGACGAGCTGCTTCACCCTCGCCAAGGTGGTGCGCGACCAGCAGGAGACCCAGTCGCTGCTGAGCCGCGTCGACGAGGCGCGGCTGGAACAGCTGATCGCCGAACACAATCCGTTCAAATCGGTGTCGTAGCCGAACCGGGGCAGCCTCGATCGAGGGGTTCGACGCTGCCCCGGTTCGTCACTTCAGCTGCCGTTCGGTAGCTGCGGCCTCGAACAGGAAACTCTGGATCCGTGCGGCCAATTCCGGTGTGTAGTCCGGTGGTTGGGCCACCGCGGCCCACGCATCAGGCACCAGGTTTCCGTAGTTGTGACCGTGCCCGTCCGAAACCGTCTGTGCCCGTGGCAGATCCGCGGCCACCTGCCAGAACGTGACGATCGGATACCACGACATCGCCGGTGACACATCGGGTCCGCGCTTCTCGGTCAACCAATCCGGCCTGCCGAACAGCAGATCCGGCGACCACCACACCACCGGGTCGGATGCGTGCTGCAGGTAGACGATGCGCGGTTCGTTCCAGTTCGGCGTCGGCTTGGACAGCTGATCGGCGCTCGCGGCGAACCGCACCGACATCCCGTCGGCGTAGATCGGGGTGATCTCCTCGGTTCCTGGGTCACGCCTGGCCACGAATTCCGACCAGAGCCGGTTGGAGTTGGGCGGTCCCACCCAGAGCACGCCGTCGGTGCGGTTGCGGATATCGGCCAGCCCCGAGAACGCGCCTTCTGACCCCTGCGAACCGAGACTCTCGCCGTAGACCAGCAGCTTGGGGCGAGCGTCTTCGGGCAGTGCCGACCAGCGGTCGTACACCTTGTCGAACAGCGTGCGCCCCATGGTCATCGACTTGTCCCGGTCGGACAGGAACGACAGCGCGCTGGGCAGATACGAGTACTGCGTCGCCACCAGCGCGGTGTCCCCGCCGTACATCAGCTCGACCGCCATGGCACTGGTCGTGTCGACCCAGCCGGTGCCGGTGGTGCTGATCACTACGAGCACTTCGCGATCGAATGCCTTGGTGCGCTCCAGTTCCGCGATGGCCACGTCGGTCTGTGCCTCGACACCGTCACCTGATTCCAGCCCCGCGTAGACCCGAATCGGTTCGCGCGCAGGCTTTCCGGTGACCTGGCCGATCGCCAGCGCGGTCGGCGCGTTCGCGACGAACCACCGCCCCTCCGAACCGAGGGTGTCCCACTTGGCCAAAGACTCAGGGCTGCCGGAACGTTCGGGCAGCGTCGGCTGGACCGCGTTCGGCGAGGTGTGAGTGTTGCGCGCGCTAAACGCCGAATTGGCCACGGCGAAAAACCCTTTCGCCAACACACCGTTGAACAACATCGCCGCGACCACCACAACCACCAGTACCCCGAGCGGCTTCGCGATCGCCGTCGGAATCCGCACCCACTGGTTCAGCCCCCGGGTCACCCACCGCACCAGCCGAACCACCAGCCGTGAAATCCAGATCAGCAGCCCCACCACCACCGCGCCGAGCAGCACGGTCCGCGGATACCCCGCGTCCGATACCGGCGCCATCCCCATCAGATCGGTGATCTGGCGCTGCCACTTCGACGACTGCATGCTCATCAGCACCGCGAAGACCAGGCACGTCACCACGATCGCGCCCCGCACCGCCACCAGCGTCCAACTCGGCCGCCGATCCCATGCCTGGCTGACCTGCGCGGGCAGGGTGATCTTGGGTGCGGCCCACTTGCGCCAGGCCCAGGCCAGCGCACAGCCGATGCCGTAGCCGATGGTCGCGTTGATGCCGCTGATCAGGCCCTGAAAGAACCAGTCGCGCGGCAGCAGCGACGGTGTCAGCGACAGTCCGAAGAACATCGTGGCCACGACTAGCCCGGCATAATTGGGATGAAAAAACCTGTCCACCAGGTGTAATCCCCGGACGAACAGGTTCTCGTGCACATGCTTCTCTGGCACGTGACTTCCATGCACCGCAGGTTGAGAAGTCGAGCTCGTATCCTCAGTGGTCAAGCTCGACTCCTCATCCGATCAACTCAGGCGGTGTGCGCTCCGAACAGCTTAGGCAGCGTGCCCTCGAACGCCTCGCGCAACTCAGCGAGTGTCACCGAGAACTGCCCCTGCACCTCGACCGAATCCGAGCCCTGGTCGACCACGCCGATGCGCACCCACGGCAGCTGCCGCGCATCGCACATCTTGGTGAACCGGGTCTCCTCCGAGCGCGGCACCGCGACGAGCACGCGCCCGGCCGATTCCGAGAACAGCTGCACGAACGGGTCCGAGCCCTCGGGAAGCACGATGCGGCAACCGGTTTCGCCGGCCAGGGCCGCCTCGACGACAGTCTGCGCCAGACCACCTTCGGACAGGTCGTGCGCGGCGGAGATCATGCCGTCACGCGAACCCGAGGTGAGCACCTCCGAGAGCAACTGCTCACGGGCGAAGTCGACCTGCGGCGGCACGCCACCGAGGTGATCGTGGAAGACCTGCGACCAGATCGAGCCGTCCAGCTCGTCGCGAGTCTCGCCGAGCAGGATCAGCGACTCGCCCGGCTCGAGGCCCAGGCCCGTCGGGATGCGGCGGTGCACATCGTCGATCACACCGAGCACGGCGACCACCGGCGTCGGCAAGATCGCGTCTTTGCCGGTCTGGTTGTAGAAGCTCACGTTGCCGCCGGTGACCGGAATGCCAAGGGCCACACAGCCATCGGCGAGACCGCGCACGGCCTGCTGGAACTGCCACATCACGCCCGGGTCCTCCGGCGAACCGAAGTTGAGGCAGTTGGAGACGGCCTTCGGGGTGGCGCCGGTGGTGGCGACATTGCGGAAGGCCTCCGCCAGCGCCAGCTGCGCGCCGGCGTAGGGGTCGAGCTTGGTGTAGCGGCCCGAGGCATCGGTGGCCAGGGCGATACCGCGGCCTGTGGCTTCGTCGACGCGGACGACACCGGCGTCGGCGTGCTCGGCCAGCACGGTGTTGCCGCGCACGTAGCGGTCGTACTGCTCGGTGATCCACTTGCGGCTGCACAGCGCCGGGCTGGCGATCATCGTCAGCAGGGTTTCGCGCAGCTCGTCGCCGGTCTTCGGGCGGGTGAGCGTGGCGGTGGTATCGGCGATCAGCGCGTCCTGGGTATCGGGACGCTGGACGGGGCGCTCGTAGACCGGCCCGTCGTGGGCGACGGTGCGCGGCGGCACGTCGACCACGGTCTCGCCGTGCCAGGTGATCACGAGATTGTCGCCGTCGGTGACCTCACCGATGTCGGTGGCCAGCACGTCGTGCTTGCGGCACACGGCCATGAACGCTTCCACGTTCTCGGGCGCGACCACCGCGCACATGCGCTCCTGCGATTCGCTCGACAGGATCTCCGCGGGGGTCATGTAGGCGGCGCGCAGCGGAACCTTGGTCAGGTCGATGTGCATGCCGCCGTCACCGGCTGCGGCGAGTTCGGAAGTGGCACAGGACAGTCCGGCGCCGCCGAGGTCCTGGATGCCGACGACCAGCCCGGCCGCGTACAGGTCGAGACAGCACTCGATGAGCACCTTCTCGGTGAACGGGTCGCCCACCTGAACTGCGGGCAGCTTCTTGCGGCCGGTGCCCGACTCGTCACCGGAGAAGGAATCCGAGGCCAGCACGGACACGCCGCCGATGCCGTCGAGGCCGGTGCGCGCGCCGAACAGGATGATCCGGTTGCCGTTACCCGAGGCGAAGGCCAGGTGCAGGTCTTCCACGCGCATCGCGCCTGCGCACAGCGCGTTCACGAGGGGGTTGCCCTGGTAGGAGGCATCGAAGACGGTCTCGCCGCCGACATTGGGCAGGCCGAGCGAGTTGCCGTAACCGCCGACGCCGCGCACCACACCGTCGACGACGCGACGGGTGTCGGGGGCATCAGCGGCGCCGAAACGCAGCTGGTCCATCACCGCGATCGGGCGCGCGCCCATGGCCATGATGTCGCGCACGATGCCGCCGACGCCGGTGGCCGCACCCTGGTACGGCTCGACGTAGGACGGGTGGTTGTGCGATTCGACCTTGAAGGTGACGGCCCAGCCGTCGCCGATGTCGACCACGCCGGCGTTCTCGCCGATCCCGGCCAGCATGGAGGCCTTCATCTCGTCGGTGGTCGTTTCACCGAAGTAGCGAAGGTGCACCTTGGAGGACTTGTAGGAGCAGTGCTCGCTCCACATCACCGAGTACATCGCCAGCTCGGCATCGGTGGGCCGACGGCCCAGAATTTCCTTGATGCGGGCGTACTCGTCGTCTTTGAGACCGAGTTCCTTGTACGGCTGCGGAGCATCCGGGGTGGCTGCGGCGGTAGCGACGGTGTCGACCTGCAGTGTCACGGGAGACCAGGGTCCTTTCGGCCGGGGGAACTTGATCTGCAGAGTCTAATGGTTATGAGGTGACCGCCTTCCGCCCGTACCCGCCCGCACGCTGGGTAGCGGCCGGATTCGGTCTGGTCACACTTGCGGTGGGCGGATTGGAGTACCCATTACTCTGACGCTGTGAACGAAAGTCCGGGGGTTACCGAGCAGGTCGAGCCGCCTGTTCCCGCGCGGAGCGCGGAACCGAGCTCCATTTCTTTCGAACAGAACTCCGACCGTCAACGCCGCTGGCTGACCGTCGCGATCGGACTGTTCGTGGCCTCCGCCGCCATAGCGCTGTTCGCGCACTGGTGGCACGGGTTCATCGACCTGCAGGTCTACCGCAACGGCGCCCGCGTGTGGCTCGACGGCGGCGACCTCTACGGCCCGATGCCGCCGGTCCACGGACTCGGCCTGCCCTTCACCTATCCCCCGCTGGCCGCGATGTTCTTCGTGCCGCTGGCGTTGATGCCGTTGGTGGCGGCCGAGGTCGTGGTGCTGCTGACCTCGCTGGCGAGCCTGGGCATCGTGCTGTGGCTGGTGCTGGTTCGCGTGCGCCCCGAGCTCGACCGGATCTCGGTCCTCACCGTGGTGATCGCGGCACTCGGCCTTGCCCAGTTCCTCGAACCGGTTCGCCAGACGTTCAACTTCGGCCAGATCAACCTGATCCTGATGGCCGCGGTCACCATCGACATTCTGGTGCGCAAGCCGTTCTGGCCGCGCGGGATGCTGATCGGTATCGCGGTGTCGATCAAGCTGATTCCGGCCGGCTACCTGCTCTACTTCCTGCTGCGCCGGGATTGGAAGGCCGCGGCCACCATGGTCGTCTCGGCCGCGGGCGCGATCGGCGTGGGCTTTCTGCTGTTCCCGAAGGACTCGGTCGAATATTGGTTCCACACCGTCGCCGACACCGGCCGCATCGGCACGCCCTACTTCGCGGGCAACCAGTCGATCAAGGGCACGCTGTTCCGTCTCGGCATGGACGAGTCACTGGCGACGGGCTTGTGGATCGGCCTGTCCGCGCTGACGATCGCGCTGGCCGCGGTGTGGATGTACCGCCTGATCGGCGCGGGCAACGACGTGGCCGCCCTGCTGGTGAACGCCGCCGCGGTGCTGTTGGTCTCGCCGGTGTCGTGGTCGCACCACTGGGTGTGGGTCGCCCCCGCGCTGGTCGTCGCCGTGAGCCTGGCCATCAGCCGCCGCTCCCGCGCCTTCACCGCCCTCATCGCCGTATTCACGGTGATGTTCATCATCGGCCCCCAGTGGGTCCTGCCCCATTCGGGCGACAAGGAACTCGCCTGGGCCTGGTGGCAGCAGATCATCGGCAGCAGCTACGTATGGACCACCTTCGCGGTGATCCTCTACGCGGTGATCACCTACCACCCGACCCGAAAGCCATCGGCTGCACCGGAACTCGCGACCCCCTGAGCGACTCACCCGACACCCCAAACCTGGGCAGTCGATCACCATGCTCTGACGCAGTTCCCTCTCGGGCGATGCTTGCGTGAGTACATGGTGATCAACCGTCCGAGGGCGGGTCAGGATTCGGGGGTGAGGAAGGCGGCTAGGGCGGAGGCGTAGGCGGGGACGTCGGCGGCGCCCATGAGTTCGCGGCAGGAGTGCATGGCCAGTTGGGGGGCGCCGACGTCGACGGTCGACATGCCGGTGCGGGCCGCCGTCATCGGGCCGATGGTCGAGCCGCACGGCAGGTCGGCGCGATGGACATAGCGCTGCAGCGGCACATTCGCCTGCGCACAGGCGAGTGCGAAGGCACCGGCACCCGCCGCGTCGGTGGCATAGCGCAGGTTCTGATTCACCTTCAGTACCGGCCCACCGCCGACCTCGATGCGGTGCGCGGGCTCGTGCCGGTCCGGATAGTTGGGGTGCGTCGCGTGTGCCATGTCACCGGACGCGACCACCGAACCCGCAAGCGCGGCAAGGTAATCCGCGCGTCCGCCACCGCGGGCGAGCACGATTCGCTCCAGCACCGCGGGCAGCAGATCCGACTGCGCCCCACGATCGGACTGGCTGCCGACCTCTTCGTGGTCGAACATCACCAGCACCGCCGTCGCGGCCCCCGGCTCATCGGCGGCCGCGAGGAAAGCCTGTAGTCCGGCGTAGCAGGTTCCCTGGTTGTCGAGTCGCGGCGCGCTCACCAGATCGAGGTCGCGTCCGACGATCGTGCTGGACGCGAGGTCGTGGGTCATCAGTTCCCAGCCGAGTACGTCGGCGCCGTCGACCTCGGCCCGCTCGGCGACGAAGTCGAGGAAGGAGGCAGGCGCGTCGCCGATCCCCCAGATCGCGTTCACGTGCCGTTGCGGGTCGAGGGTGACCCCGCGCCGGTCCTCGGACAGGTGGATCGCCAACTGCGGCACCCGCAGGATCGGTTCGTCGATGCGTACCAGCACATCCCGCATCCGCGAACCCTCGCGCACGCTGAGCCGCCCCGACAGCCCGAGCTCGCGGTCCAGCCACGAGTTCAGCCAGGCCCCGCCGTACGGCTCGAGCCCGACGAGTTGCCACCCGGCCCCGGCCAGATCAGGATGCTGCTTCACCCGCAGGTTGGGGCTGTCGGTGTGCGCGCCGACCACCCGGAACGGCGCCGCGGGCACCGCATCGTAATCGGCCCACGCGATCAGCGAACCACCGCGCACCACATAGTGTTTGCCGCCCGCGTCGCCCCACGCCGACGCCTCGGTCAACGGCGTGAACCCGTTGCCGTCCAGCTCGGCCGCCACCGTCGCGCACACGTGAAACGGCGAGGGCGACGCATCAATGAAGGCACACAATCCGCTGGCCGTGGCCGCTGTCAGAGAAACCGGCATCCTGCGATCCTAGGCACGACAGCCCGCCCGGGCACCTCGCCCCGGAATACTTCCCGCTCGGATCAGTCGTCGCGTTCGGCGATAATCGAGAGCGCGGCCAGCATTTCGCCGTAGCGGCGAACACCGAGCCGAGATCGTAGGTCTTCCTCGGCGAGCTTTTCCTGCGCCCGAATCCGGGCCGCCAACTTGGCACCGAGGCTGCTCAGCCCGATCAGGATCCGACGGCGATCGTCGGTGGCGGCGACGCGGAAGATCAGGCCGCGTTCGGCGAGATTGTCCGCGTGCCGGGTCGCCGACGACGGTGGCAGCCGCGCCTGGGCGGCCAGCTCCGACATCGTCATGCCCTCGTCGGTGGACAACTGCGACAGAATCGCCCAATGGTCAGCCGTGAGGTTGTCGGCCGTCAGCGCCGCGTCGAGTCGACTCACCCAGTTCCGCTCCGCGGAGCGCAGGGCGCCGTGCAGCGTGGAATACCCACTTATAATGGCCACCGATTGCATTCCCACCTGCCGAGAAATTCATTCGAACAATCCTGTTCGCGCTAGGCGATAGGATACAGAATGCCGAATTTTGGCCAGAGCCGGGATGAAACGATCGAGATTCTCTCGATTGTCCCCACGCAGGGCCCGGGCGGCATCATCGCGCCGTCGTGCACCGCGGCAATTGCCCTTGCTGTGGACGAAATCAATAGCGGCACAGGAATTCTCGGCCGAGAAATCCACCTCACGACCATCGACG
The DNA here is from genome assembly GCF_042749305.1 of Nocardia sp. NPDC058705. Lineage (NCBI taxonomy): Bacteria > Bacillati > Actinomycetota > Actinomycetes > Mycobacteriales > Nocardiaceae > Nocardia > Nocardia sp. NPDC058705. The sequence goes on from NZ_JBHYRN010000013.1 coordinate 103,529, forward strand.
GCGGCCGCGAACCGCGCGAAGTAGCCGCCGAAGTCGAGGCCTTTCTGGCCACCGGAATGGTCGGTGCGATCACCGGTTGGCACACCTCCGCGGTGCGCCGGACCGTTGCCGCGGCGGTGGACGGCCGCGTTCCCTACCTCTACGCCACCGACCATGAAGGCCTGCCCGACGAGCGGCCCGGCGTCCTGCTGGTCGGCGAACATCCCGACCACCAGACCGTCCCCGCAGCGGCTTGGATGGCGCGCGAATTGGGCGTGCGCCGCTGGGCGGTCATCGGCAACGACTACATCTGGCCGCGCCGGACCGCGCACGCCCTACGCCAGTCTCTGCCGGACCCGTACGACATCATCGTCGAGCAGTACGTCCCCCTCGGCACCACCGATTTCGACGATTTCCTGTCGAACCCGGCGCTGCTGCTGGCCGACGGGGTGCTGATCCTGATGGTCGGCGCCGACACCGCCCGCTTCAACCGCCAGTTCACCGCCGCGGGCTTCCCCGCCGTGATGCCCCGTCTCAGCCCTGCGGTCGACGAAAACGTCCTGCTCAGCGCGGGCCCGTCGGCGAACACCAACCTGTACGTGGCCTCGAGCTTCTTCGTGGACAATCACACCGACGAGGGCCGTTCCCGCCAGGCGCGCTATCGCCGACATCACGGCCAATTCGCCCCGGCGCTGACCACTTTCAGCAACTCGACCTACGAAGCGATCCACCTGCTGAACACTCTCGCCGACACGACGGGCACCCTCGACGTGGAACAGATCTCCGCCGCAGTCGAAACCGGCCTGGTCCTGGACGGCCCCGCCACCCGTCGAGGTTTCCTGGGCAATCAAGCAGTCGGCCCCGCCCACCTGGCAAGGGCGAACGGGGTCGACTTCGACATCATCGACGCTCTGTAGTGCAGAGCGGGTTGATCAGGCCTTGACGAAACTGTCGATGACCGAGAAGAACATGCCGAGACCGTCGTCGCTGGGTCCGGTCAATGCCTCGGTGGCGTGCTCGGGGTGCGGCATCAGGCCGACGACCCGGCCGTTGGCCGAGGAGATCCCGGCGATCCCGCGCTGCGAACCGTTCGGGTTGTCGCCCGCGTACCGGAACACCACGCGGCCTTCGCCTTCGAGTTCGTCGAGAACCTTCTCCGAAGCCTGGAACCGACCCTCGCCCGACTTCAGCGGAACGAGAATCTGCGCACCCGGTTCGTAGCGCGAACTCCACGCGGTGTCGGTCGCCTCGACCTTCAACCACTCGTCGCGGCAGATGAAGTGCAGGCCCTCGTTGCGGGTCAGCGCACCCGGCAGCAGCCCGGCCTCGCACAGCACCTGGAAGCCGTTGCAGATGCCGAGCACCGGCAGACCCTGCCCGGCCGCGCGCACGACCTCGCCCATCACCGGCGCGAACCGCGCGATAGCGCCACAGCGCAGGTAGTCCCCGTAGGAGAATCCACCGGGCACGATGACCGCGTCGACACCCTTGATATCGGCATCGGCATGCCACAGGCTCACGGCCTCGGCGCCGGCCAACCGCACCGCCCGAGCGGCGTCGACATCGTCGAGCGTCCCGGGGAAAGTAATTACGCCAATGCGTGCGCTCACGAGACCCGAACGACCTTCCAGTCCTCGATCACCGTGTTGGCCAGCAGCGCCTCGGCGATCTGCTCGAGCTGAGCGTCCGACACACTGTCGTCCACCTCGAGCTCGAATCGCTTGCCCTGCCGCACATCCGAGATACCGGCGAATCCCAGACGAGGGAGCGCGCCGACCACGGCCTGCCCCTGGGGGTCCAGAATCTCGGCCTTCGGCATGACCTCGACCACGACTCGTGCCACGCGTTGCTCCTCAAGTGGTGTGTGGGTTACCCCAGAAATCCTAGTTGAGGGGGCCGTCGTGCCCGCGTTCCGGGGTCACGGCGGCTTAGCATCGGGTATGCGCATCGCCCACTTCGGACATTCCTGCATCCTCGTGGAACTGCACGGCGTGAAAGTGCTGTTCGACCCCGGCACCTTCGCGCACGGGTTCGAGGGCATCACCGGTTTGGACGCGATCGCGGTGACCCACCAGCACCCCGACCACATCGATCCGAACCGCATCGGCGATCTCATCGAGAACAATCCCGGCGCCCGCCTGCTGTCCGACCCCCAGACCGCCCAGCAGCGCAGCGAGGGCTGGGAGCCGGTTTCAGCTGGTCAGGTGCTCGATATCGGCGACTTACAGATCACCGGCGGCGGGGGCAGGCACGCGGTGATCCACCCGGAGATCCCGGTGATCGACAACACCGTCTTCCAGCTCGGCACCGAGGCCGACCCCGCCCAGCTCGTCCACCCCGGCGATTCACTGTGGGTACCGCCGGTCCCGGTCGGCGTCCTCGCCATCCCGGCCGCCGCCCCCTGGATGCGCATCTCCGAGGCCGTCGACTACCTGCGCGCGGTCAATCCGCGCACCGCGGTGCCCATCCACCACGGCATCATCGACCCGTCCGCCTATGGCGTCTACTTCGGCAGACTGACCGAAATGGCCCCGGCCGGCACCGAGTTCCGCGTCCTCGAATCCGAGGACCAGGGCCAGTTCTGAGTCAGCGGTAGCTGGTCAGGAACAACGCCTCGGCCAGTGCCATGTGCTCGATCTCGCTCGGGTCGACGCTCTCGTTGGGCGCGTGGATCAGGCATTTCGGCTCTTCGACGCCGATCAGCATGATCTCGGCCTTCGGGTAGGTGTCGTGGAAGACATTGCACAGCGGGATCGACCCGCCCTGCCCTTCGGTGGTGACCGGTCGCCCGTAGGACGCCTCCATCGCCTTGGCCAGCGCGTCGCGGGCGGGTCCGTGTTCGGAGGCGACGAAGGGTTCGCCGAGCGATTCGAGTTCGATATCGAGGTGGGCGTTCCACGGCAGGTGCGCCCGCAGATGCTTCTCCAGCAGGTCGTAGGCCGATTTCGGCTCGGTGCCCGGTGGGATGCGCAGGTTGAGCCGGGCGCGGGTGCTCGGCTGGATCGCCGCCGACGACCCGACGACGGCGGGCACGTCCATCCCGAGCACCGTGATCGCGGGCCGCGACCACAGCATGTCCGACACGGTGCCGCTGCCGAGCAAGTCGACGCCGTCGAGCACGCCCGCGTCGGATCGGAAGTCGGCGGGTGGGTACTGCGCGCCGGACCACTTCTGATCATCGGTGAGACCGTCGATCGTGGTGTTGCCCTTGTCATCTCGCAGCGACGACAGCAGGTGGATCATCGCGGCGAGCGCGTCCGGCGCCGGTCCGCCGAACATCCCTGAATGCATCGGGCCTTCCAGGGTTTTCACGGTCAGCACGACATTCACGAGCCCGCGCAAGGTCTGAGTGAAGGTGGGGACGCCCACGGCGAAGTTGCCGCAGTCGGCGACGAGGATCGCATCCGATTGCAGCAGAGCGGGATTGGCGACGACGAACTTCTCCAGCCCGCCCGTACCCTGCTCCTCCGAACCCTCCGCCACCACTTTGATCCCGATCGGGAAGTCCGGTCCGATCGCGCGCAGGGCCGTGAGATGGGTGACGATGTTGCCCTTGCAGTCGGCCGCGCCGCGCCCGTACCAGCGCCCGTTCTTGTCGGTCAGGGTCCACACCGGCGTGTGCCAGGCATCGTCGCCGAGTGGGGGTTGCACGTCGTAGTGGCAGTACAGCAGCACGGTCGGCGTTCCCGGCGGCCCCGGCTTGGACGCGATGACGGCCTTGCTCCCGTCGGGCGTCTCGTGCAGTGCCACATCGGGCAGGCCCGCCGCGGCGAACGCGTCGGCCACCCACTGCGCGGCCTGCTCGCACCCCGAGGGCGGGAACTGGCGCGGATCGGCCACGGACTTGAACGAGACGAGCCGGGCCAGATCGGTTTTCGCCTGACCCATCAGGCCGGAAACCTTGCCGCGCAACGCATCAACATCGGTCATCGATCAAGCCTCACTTCGTCGTGTCATCGAGCTTCAGGGTTTCGAGATGGTCGATATAGTCCTGCAGGCGCTCCGGGCAGTAGACCTGGATGGTCAGCGATACCGCCTGCGCGCTCTGGGTGGGTGCGATCACCGGACGTTGGCCGGGTCCGGCCGCGCCGTTGGTGATGGCCGACTGGTACCTGGCCTTGATCATCGGATCGTTGGGGTTCTGGCAGACCGAACCGCCGTCCTCGCCGAGCGCGTCGGCGATGATCTTGGGATCCGGTGCGGGCAGACCCGCTTCGGCCAGATTGTCATGCAGCTGTTGAGCTTTCGCGTCGACCCGGCCGCTGCGGTGGATCTCGGTGAAGGTGAAAAGTCCGGTCAGCATGAACACCACCAGCAGCACACCGGCCGTCAGATAAATCCAGTGCCGCTTGCGATCGGGCGCGTCCCCGGTGGTCATACCTGCTCTCCCTTCGGCACGTCGAATTTCCAACTGTCCCTGCGGTTTCGATAGAACAGATAGGGAACGAGCAGCCCGACGACGCCCATTCCGCCGCCGACGATGAGCAGATACACCAGCGGACTGCCGCTGCCGAATTGCGAGGGCGGCACGAACCCGATCGCGAACGCCGCGACCGAGGACAGCGCACCCAGCCAGCACAGCGCGTACAGCGCGGGCGCCCGATATCCGCGCGGATGATCCGGCTTGTTCTTGCGAAGTTTCGCGGCCGCGGCGAACATCAGCACGTACATGATCAGATACACCTGCGTGGTGATCACCGACAGGATCCAATACGCGCTCGAGACGTTGGGAATGAACGCGTAGAGCAATGCGATCAAAGTCGTCACCACGCCTTGGGCCACCAACATGTTCTGCTGCACACCGTGCTTGTTGAGTCGGGTGAGAATCGGCGGCAGATATCCCTCGCTGCGCCCGATCAGCAACAGCCCCTTCGACGGCCCGGCCAGCCAGGTGAGCATTCCACCCAATGCCGCTGCCACCAAGGCGAATCCGATGATGGGCGTCAGGAATCCGACACTGAAATGGTTGAAGAAGGCGTCGAAGGCCTGCATCACGCCCGCGGTGAGGCTCAAACTCGCCGACGGCACCACCCAGCTGATCGCCAGCGCGGGCAGAATGAAGATCACCAGTACCAACCCGACCGCGAGGAACATCGCCTTCGGGTATTCCCTACCCGGATTACGCAGCGACGACACGTGCACCGCGTTCATTTCCATCCCCGCGTAGGACAGGAAGTTGTTCACGATCAGCACCAGGCTCGCCAGGCCGGTCCACGCCGGTAGCAGGTGGCTCGAATCCATCGGCGCCGCCGAGTGATTGCCCTGGCCGAGGAACACCAGACCCAGGATAACCAGCACCGCACCGGGAATCAGCGTGCCGATCACCAGGCTGATACTCGACAACCCGGCCACCGTCTTGGTCCCCTGCGAGGACACATACACCCCGGCCCAGTAGATCGTGATGATCACGATCGCCACATACACGCCGTTCGACGCGAGCGACGGATGAATGATGTAGGCGAAAGTACTTGCCACATAGGCCAACAGGCTCGGATAGTAGAAGATCGTCATGGCGGACTGACACCAGACGGCCAGGAATCCGAGCGGCTTGCTCAATCCCTCACTGACCCATTTGTACACTCCCCCTTCCCATCCCGAAGCCAGTTCCGCGGCGACCAGAGAGGTCGGCATCAGGAACAGAATGGCGGGAATGATGTAGAGGAATACGCAGGCCAATCCGTAGACTGCCATTGCCGGTGCCGAGCGGAGACTGGCCACCGAACTCGTGGTCATCAGCGCCAATGTCACCCAGGACATATATTTCGTCGTCGTCGCGACTTTCGTCGCGGAGCCCGTCATCAGCGCTGCCTCCTGCTGCGTTGTACACAACTAGCGGAAACCACTCGAACAACTGCTCGTGGATGGTACCGCCGCGGATATGCGCAGACAGGCAGGAAACACCGTGCGTAAAAAGGCCGCCGCCGCGCGCTGATCGCCAGTACGCGCGCGGCGACGGCCGGTCAGGCGGCTCTGGCCGCGGTGTCGGGCTCCCAGCGGTACACGTCGCTGCGGGCCCCGTGATAGAGCGCGAGATCGACCGCGTCGAGCATCGCCTGGCGCGGACCGGAGCGCTGCAACTGCGCCGCCGACACCGCCAACCGCAGCACCCCACCGCGGCGCGCAGTGCGCTCGGCACCCATCACCAGCGCCCGGCACCACCACGGTTCCGCCCGGAACCCCTCACCGATCCCGTACACCCGCGCACGTTGGGCCACATCGCGTTCCAGGTCGAGCATGCTGGTGAGCCCGAACGCCATCCGGAACCCCACATCGGGCAGCGCGGCCAGCGCACCGGCCGAAGCGTCCCAGCGCGGGGCGGCGAACAGCCGGGTGCGCAGTTCCACCCGCTCCATCACCCGATCGGCCGCTTTCAGCCGCAATGTCGCCTCGTGTCGCGGCAGATCGGCGAACTCCGCCCGCCGCGTCTTGGTGGCGGCCTGGTCGTACCCGTGCAGCACGATCGCATCACCCTCGAGCCGACGCCCGCGCAGCCACGACTGCGTAGCGGGGTCGTCGACCAGCCGGTACTTGCCCTTCAACCGGGGCGCGACCAGCAAGGACAGCCGCACACCCCGATCATCCATCGCCGCCGCGAACTCGATCGCGGCATCGCGAGTCGTATCCCGGATCCCCGACACCGAAACGATCAACTCAGCGTTCATGCACCCCACAGTGACACCCGGAGGTGACGCCAGCGTGCTACCCCGATGACGCCCGAACGAACTTCGGCGCACTCCTGCGCGTGGTGATCGATGCGGCGATCACCACGCGAAATGGGTGCCGACCAGTTGGTCTGCGTCTCTGATCACGCGTCGGCGAGACCCACCCGGTCCAGCACCCAGGCGTACTCGAAGGCGACTTCCTTCCACTTCTCGTAGCGCCCGCTCACGCCGCCGTGACCTGCGGTCATCTCCGTTTTGAGCAGCACCTCGTTGTCGCCGGTCTTGGTGGCGCGCAGCTTGGCGACCCACTTGGCAGGCTCCACGTAGAGCACGCGGGTGTCGTTGAGGCTGGTGATCGCCAGGATGGCCGGGTAGTCCTTGGCTTCGACGTTCTCATACGGCGAGTACGACTTCATGTACTCATAGACATCCTTGTCGGCCAAGGGATTTCCCCACTCGTCCCATTCGATCACCGTCAGCGGCAGCGACGGGTCGAGGATGGAGGTGAGCGGGTCGACGAAGGGGACGTTGGCGAGGATGCCGGTGAACAGCTCCGGCGCCAGGTTGGCGACGGCGCCCATCAGCAGCCCGCCCGCACTACCGCCGTCGGCGATCAAACAGTCAGGTGCGGTCACACCGGTGTCGATGAGATGCTGTGCGCAGGAGACGAAGTCGGTGAAGGTGTTCTTCTTCAGCAGCGTCTTGCCGTGCTCGTACCAGAGCCTGCCCATCTCGCCGCCGCCGCGCACATGCGCCACCGCGAACACCGCACCACGGTCGAGCAGCGATAGTCGTGACACCGAGAACGACGGATCAATACTGGCCTCGTAGGAGCCGTATCCGTAGAGCAGCAACGGTTTCGGGCCTTCGGGCAGTCCGGTGCGCTTGATGATCGAGATCGGGATCCGGGTGCCGTCGGCGGCGATGGCCCAATCCCGGTGCTGCTCATAGTCGTTCGCGTCGTAGCCACCGAGCACGACCTGCTCCTTGCGGAGGATCAGGTCACCACTGGCAGGGACATAGTCGAATACCTGCAGCGGCGTGATGAACGAGGTCACCCCTACCCGCAGTGTGGGCTGTTCCCACTCCGGGTTGGAACCCGCACCGGCGGAGAACAATTCGAGCCCGAAGTCGAGTTCGGTCAGCTCACCGAGACCCTCGGGTGTCAGCGGCCACACGGACAGCCGGGGCAGGGCTCCACGCCGGTAGCCGAGCACCAGATGATTGGCAAAGGAGTCGATGTCAGCCAAACGAACGTCATCGCGATGCCCGATCAGCATCGTCATATCCGACGGGTCGCTGGCGGGGGCGATTTCGAGCACGAAGTTCTCGGCCTTCACGCCGTCGACCACATCGTTGTGCATGATCAGGAACTTGTCCTCACCCGCGACCACCGCATGCTCGGCCGAGTACTCCACCCCCTCTCGGCGAGGAAGCAGTACCCGGAACTCGCCCTCGGGATTGTCCGATTCCAGGATCCAGCCTTCGGTGGTGATCTTGGAGCCGAGCCAGATCATCAAGTATTTCTCGGAGCGAGTCGCGTCAACGCTCACCCAATAGCGCTCGTCGGGCTCGTGGAACACCGTCACGTCAGTGTCGGACGCGGTGCCGACGCGGTGGCGCCACACGGTGTCAGGACGCCAGGACTCGTCCACGGTCTGGTAGAAGATGTGCGTGCCGTCCAGCGACCAGGTCGCCCCCGGCCAGACGTTGTCCACCTCGTCGGGCAGCATTTCACCGGTGCGCAGATCCTTGATCCGCAGCATGTAGCGCTCGTCGCCGGTGCTGTCGAACGAGTACGCGAGCAAATTGCCGTCGTGGCTCAACGAGAACGCACCGAGCGCAAAGAAATCGTGCCCCTCGGCGAGGGCATTCAGGTCCAGCAGCACCTCCTCACCCTCGATCTCTACCCCGACCTCGAGCTTCGGCGGCGTCCAGGCATCAATGCCCTCGGCTTTCGTGTCGATAGGACAGCGACACTGCACGCCGTACTGTTTGCCCTCGAAGCTGCGCGAGTAATACCAGTACTCACCCAGTCGCGTCGGCACCGAGAGATCGGTCTCCTGAGTACGCGCTTTGATCTCGTCATAGATCTTGTCGCGCAGGGGCTGCAGCTGGTCGGTCTGCGCCGCGGTGAACGCGTTTTCCGCCTCCAGATACGCGATGACCTCGGGATCTTCCTTGTCCCGCAGCCACTCGTAGTCGTCGACGAACGTGTCACCGTGGTGGACCCGCTCGAAGGGCGCCCGCTTCGCGATCGGCGCCGACACGGTCTCATTCTCGCCAGCCATCCGTCCACCGTAGCCGTACCCCTCCCACCGGGCCCGCCAACTCGGCTCCCGTGGCGGCCGGGACTGAGTATTTCTGCGCATCTGCCGACGCCCGCTCCTGCGTAACCTGACCGCATGGGGATGCGGTACGCACTGCGATCGTTGGTCGTGACTGTCGGAGTGGCGCTGGCCGCGGGATCAGGGGCGGTGATGTCGGCGAACGCGTGTGCGTGCGGCGGCATCGTCAGCGGGGACAGTTCGGCGCGGGTGGACAGCGAGACGGCCGTCCTCGGCTGGGACGGCAGGCGCGAAACCATCCTCATGCGGCTGGGGATGCGCTTCGAGGGCGCCGATGCGGCGCTGATCGTCCCGACCCCGACACCCGCGACCGTCTCGGCCGGGACAGCGGCCTCGTTCACCGAGTTGGCGCGCATGACCGCACCCGAACGGGTCACCGAGTACGACTGGTTCGGCAGCGGTCCCCTCGGCGGCGATTCGTCCGCCGCCGCACCGGGTTCCGGCCCCGACGTGCTGAGCCAGGTCCAACTGGGCCCGCTGGAGGCGACCACCCTGCGTGGCGGCGACCTCACCGGCGTCCGAGAGTGGTTGGACGCCAACGGCTATCAACTCCGCCCCGAGGTCAGCGCCACCCTCGACCCCTACCTCCGCGAAGGCTGGTCCTTCGTAGCCATGCGCCTCACCAGCGCAAAGCCCCTCTCCGGCGCCCTCGACCCGGTCCGCCTCACCTTCGACTCCGACCGACTCGTCTACCCGATGCGCATGTCAGCCGCCGCGACCACACCCCAGTCCGTGCGCCTCTACATCTTCAGCGACCACCGCATCGCCCGCATCGACCCCGACACGAATTCCCAGACCACCACCACCGAATTCGCTTCCCCGATAACCGAACCCACCGATCCAGACCTGAAAGCCCTGTCCGCAGGCAACAACTACCTCACCGAACTCTCGATCCGTATCGCCGACCCCGCGTCCATCACCACCGACTTCCTCCTGGCACCCGCCAGCAAGGACGTCCCGGTAAGAGATCGCATAGTCACCAAGGAATACGTCGAAATCCTCGGCCTCCCAGCCGGTTACGTCCTGATCCTCACCGGCCTGTCCGTGCTCGGAGTAATCGCGAGCGTCGTCCTGCGCCGCCGGTCAACGCGGTAGCGGCGATCTCCCACGGCGGGGCCGACCCCCGCCGATTCCCGCTGGGGGGGCAGCCAACCGAGGCGATCACGTTCACAGTTGACGGCCCGGCAGGGACCCAGCCGACCCCTGAACACACCCGACCCGGCCCCCTGCTGGAGAACCGGGTCGGGTGTCAGATGCTCAGGCGCCGAGTGCAGGCCCGATGACCGGCCAGGAGTGATGCAGCGCGTCCTGCCAGTACGACCAGGAGTGCGTGCCCACCGGGTGGTAATCGATCCTGGCCCCGATACCCGCCGCACGCAGGCGCTGGTCGAAGGCCACCATGCAGGTGTTCACACCGAGTTCGATCGGCCCGCCGAGGAAGATGTTCTCGGCGAGTGTCGGCTTGAGTTCGGCCTCGTGCGGCCCGGGGATACCGGTGCCGGTCGACATGTACAGCGCCTTACCGCGCAGCCCTTCGATCATCAGGGCCGGATCGTGCGAGGCCCATTCGGGGCTGCCGGGCGCGCCCCACATGTTGCCCGGGTTGCCGCCGCGGTTGGCGATGGAGAACATCATCGCCCCCGCCGCCATCGCGATGTCCGGGCACGCGCTGTAACCGGCGACCGCGCGGTACAGACCGGGGTGGCGGGCGGCCAGGATATAGGCCGCGTTGCCGCCCATCGACAGTCCGCCGATGCCGTTCACGCCGTTGCCGTTGAAGTGGCCGTCGATCAGGCCGGGCAGTTCCTGGGTGAGGAACGTTTCCCACTTGTACCGGCCGAAGCGCGGATCGTCGGCGATCCAGTCGGTGTAGTAGCTGGCCTGGCCGCCCATCGGCAGCACCACGTTGACGTTCTTGCCCCGGAAGAAGGCTTCGGCGTCGGTGGCGTTGGTCCAGGTGCTCTGGCCGATGCCGGGGTCGAGCCCGTCGAGCAGGTAGTACGTACCGCGCGAGCCACCGCCCGCGGGGTGCAGCACCTGTAGATCGATATTTCGGCCCATCGCGGGCGAGGTGACCGTGATCGCGGTCCGGTGGGGAGTCATCTCGTGCACCCCGATGATCGCGGCGGCCGACGCCGTCGCCGTGTGCACCACCGCCGGTCCTATCAACGCGAGAGCAATAGCCAGCACTGAAGCAGCAACACCTGTACGACGCACGATCTACCCTCCATAACCGCATGCCAATGACAGTCCAAGGTAACCCACAGGTGAACGAACTGGAAGCATTCGGCGTTTCGGGCGTTTCTTCAGCAAACTTGCCGGTTTGCAATGCCCGCTTCGCCCGGAAATATCAGCGGGTGAGCGCGCCCCGGATCGAACCGGCCAGATAATCGAGGTCAGCACGCGCGGGCGAGGTGGGCCGGGCGCGCAGGCCGAAGCCGTCGCCGGGCGTGCGCGGGATCACGTGCAGGTGCACATGGAACACTTCCTGCCCGGCCGTAACCCCGTCGGCGAGAAAGAAGTTCACCCCGTCGGCCGCTACTTCACTGCTGCGCAGCGCGGCCGCGATCTGCTGGCCGACCTGAAAGAGCTTGCCGCCCAAGGCGGGATCGAGATCGGCGAGGCTCGGCGCGGGAACTTTGGGCACCACGAGCACGTGCCCGGGCGTCACAGGACGAATGTCCATGAAGGCCAAGACGTCGTCGTCCTCGTAAACCTTCGAGGAGGGAGCGGCCCCGGCGATGATGTCGGCGAAAATCGTGTACGGATTCACCCACGTACGGTAACCCCGGCGAAATCGCGCAATTCGACGAGTTCTAGTCAGAAAACCGATCAGAACGACGCGAAGTGCGTGATTACGCCGGTTCACCCGAGCTGAACTACAGAATCGGCGACGGCGAATACCGCGCAGCCTCCGGATTCGCCTCGACCAGCTTCTGCACCTGCGCAACTACCTCAGACACCTGATCCGAAGCCGCACCGATGAACGCGGCCTTGTCGGCCAGCGCCGCATCCAGCCCCGCACGATCCAGGGGCATCCGCTCGTCGGCAGCGAGACGATCCAGCAGATCGGGTTCGCGCCCCTGCTCACGCATGGCCAGCGCCACCGCCACCGCGTGCTCCTTGATGACCTCGTGCGCGGTCTCCCGGCCGACACCGGCGCGCACCGCCGCCATCAGGATGCGGGTGGTCGCCAGGAACGGCAGGTACCGGTCGAGCTCACGCGAGACCACCGCCGGGTAGGCGCCGAACTCGGCGAGCACGGTCAGGAAGGTCTCCATCTGCCCGTCGATGGCGAAGAACGCGTCGGGCAGCGCGACGCGGCGCACCACCGAACAGAACACGTCGCCCTCGTTCCACTGCGCGCCCGCCAGCTCGGCGGCCATCGAGCCGTAGCCGCGCAGGATCACCTGCAGGCCGTTCACCCGCTCACAGGAGCGCGTGTTCATCTTGTGCGGCATCGCCGACGACCCGACCTGGCCCGGCTGGAAACCCTCGGTGACCAGCTCGTGCCCGGCCATCAGCCGAATCGTGTGCGCGAACGACGACGGGCCAGCGCCCAGCTGCACCAGCGCGGACAGCACATCGTGATCCAGCGAACGCGGGTACACCTGACCCACGCTGGTGAACACATTCGCGAAGCCCAGGTGCGTGGCCACCTGCTGCTCGAGGGCGGCGAGTTTGTTCGCGTCACCGTCGAGCAGGTCGAGCATGTCCTGGGCGGTGCCCATCGGGCCCTTGATCCCGCGCAGCGGATAGCGCTGGATCAGTTCTTGCACACGGGTGAGCGCGACCAGCATCTCGTCGGCGGCGGAGGCGAAGCGCTTGCCCAGCGTGGTGGCCTGCGCGGCGACATTGTGCGAGCGCCCGGCCATCACCAGCGTCTGGTACTCGGCGGCCCGCTCGGCCAGCCGCGCCGCGATGGCGATGCCGTGCTTGTAGACGTGTTCGAGGGACAGTCGGATCTGCAGCTGCTCGACGTTCTCGGTGAGGTCGCGGCTGGTCATGCCCTTGTGCACGTGTTCGTGCCCGGCGAGGGCGTTGAATTCCTCGATCCGCGCCTTCACGTCGTGGCGGGTGACCCGCTCACGTTCGGCGATCGAAGCCAGGTCCACCTGGTCGATGACGCGTTCGTAATCGTCGACAACCCCTGCGGGGACATCGATTCCGAGTTCGGCCTGCGCGCGCAGCACCTCCAGCCACAGCCTGCGCTCGAGCACGATCTTGTTCTCGGGCGACCAGAGCGCGACGAGCTCCGGGCTGGCGTATCGGGTGGCGAGGACATTCGGGACGAGGCTCACGAGACCTCAGTCTAATTGCCGCACCCGTTCGGCCTGGGAGGGCATCATGTTCGGGACCACGGGCGGGGCGACGATATCGATCATTTCGAGCAAACCGGCGCGGGCGGGGCGGCGCGGTTCGGGGTGACCTTCGATCAGCGCGGCGACCACCGCGCCGTCCACTACGGCCACCAGCCTGCGTAACTGCTCGGGGCGCACCACGCGGTCGCAGCGGCGCAGCACGTCGGCGAGCAGTTCCTCGAGCTGCGTGCGTAGTCGGAGCTGGACCTCACGTAACTCGGGATGCCTAGCCGACGCCACCGAGCGCTCGTAGCGGGCGATGAGCTGGCCGCGGGCGTCGAGGTCGCCGTCGTCGGGGCCGACGAGCACGTCGAGCACGAGTTCGACCGTCGCCTCGGTGCCGCGCCTGCGATGGCTGACCTCACCGACCCGGCGGCGCATCGCGTCGAGCTCGATCGCGCCGCTGAACTCGACGGCGCGGGCGATCAGGTCCTCCAATGATTCGAAGTAGTAGGTGGTCGACGCGAGTGGGAGATCGGCTCGCGAGGCCACCGAGCGATGGCGTACGGCGTCGAAGCCGCCCTCGAGCAAAAGTTCGGCCGCCGCCGCCACCAGAGCCTGACGACGTCGTTCGCCTTTCGGAGTCGTTGCGGTGGTCACCGTGCAACAGTGCCAGTCATCATCAGTTCAACCGTGCGCAATCGTCATCGGGGAAACACTGGGAATTCGGGATAACTGAGTTTTACCGTATCCCAGCACAGATGTGTTCGTACTACGCAAAGTTGTTGTCGCACATCACTGTTGACACGACACCGGATCACCCCTTCATGAACCGTCCCAGACGCTCCAGAGCTGCGGCGATGTCGTCTGTAGCGCCTGCGAAGGAGAAACGGACCGTGTGGTTTCCATTGACGGTGTCGAAATCGAGTCCGGGCGCCAACGCGACGCCGGTTTCGGCCAGAACCTCGGCGCACCAGGCGCGAGAATTGTCGGTCAAATGACCAATATCGGCGTAGGCGTAGAAGGCGCCGTCGGCGGGCGCGAGATCGGTGATTCCGAGCGCGGGCAAACCCTCCAGTAGCAGCGACCGGTTGCGCGCGTACCGGCGCACGTGCCCGTCCAGTTCATCCTTGGCTTCCGGTCCGAAAGCGTGCACGGCCGCGTACTGGGAGATGGCGGGCGGGCACACCGTCATATTCGATGCCAGCCGCTGCAGCGCCGGGCGCAGGTCGGCCGGGGCCAGCATCCAGCCGAGCCGCCAGCCCGTCATCGAGAAGTATTTCGACACCGAACCGATCACCACCGACTCGCGGGAGAACTCCCACGCCGAGGAGGTCGGCGTGCTCGCGCCCGTGTAGGTGATGCCGTGGTAGATCTCGTCGGAGATCAGCAGCGTGCCGTGCTTGTCGCACCAGCGGGCCAGCGCGGCGAGTTCGGTGGGGTCGATCATGGTGCCGGTCGGGTTGGCCGGGCTGGCCACCACCAGACCCTTCGGCGGCTCGGGCAGGGCCTCCAGCATCGCCACGGTCGGCTGGAATCTGGTCTGTGGGCCGCAGTCCAGTTCGACGACCTCGCAGCCGAGGGCGGACAGGGTGTTGCGGTAGGCGGGATAGCCGGGGCGCGCCACCACCACGGTGTCCCCCGCGTCGAAGGCGGCGAGGAAGATCAGCGTGAACGCACCCGACGACCCGGTCGTCACCACCACCTCGTCCGGGTGCACGTCGTAGCCGTAGGTCTCGCTGTGATGGCCCGCGATCGCCTCGCGCAGCGGCAGAATGCCGAATGTCTCGGTATAGCCCAGCAATTCGTGATCGATGGCCGCCCTGGTCGCCCGCAGCACCGGCGCGGGCGCCTGCGTCGACGGCTGCCCCGCGGCGAGCACTAGCACATCGCCGTGCGACCTGGCGCGTTCCGCGGCCGCTTTCCATACATCCATGACGTAGAAAGGGGCAATGGCCGACCGGCGCGATTCTCTGGACACCCGAGAGACGGTAGAGCACCCGATTGCGGGCGTTCACCGATATGGTCGGCACAATGGCTCCGACAGCGAATACGCAGCCACCGTCGCGACCCCTCAGGTCACGTCGGGGCCGGGGCGCGGGGGCGAGATGAAGCGGACAGGGACGGATGTGGGCGCCGACATTCGCGCGTCCGACAGTTACACGGAATCGGCAGCAGCCGACGGTGCCGAAGGAACAGACGCGACACGATCGAGCACCGGCGCCGAGCGTAAGGGCCGGGCTGTCAGTGTCAATGGCCGGATCCTGCAGGCGAATTGGCGTGAGCAGCTGCCGACGAAGGTCGCGGCACGCGATCGGATGGCCGAGTGGGCCACGCGGTATCCGCTGGTCGGCGAGATCGCCGGCGAGCTGCGCAGCGGTGAGGTGCGCAAGGTCTTCTGGCGGCGGCCCAAGGCGCAGGTCGAGGGAATGTGGGCACGCAGGCCCAGTCGCGAGCGGGTGCGCCAGGTGCTGGTCGAGCGGCGCGTGCTCATCGCCGGAATGCTGGCGGTCGCGGTGTTCGTGGCGGCCGACGGACAGTTCGGCGCAACTGTCGACGGGCCCCCGCTCGCACCGGGCGAAGCGCTGCACGTGGCCATCGCCTATCCCCCGCAACTGCTCCCCAACCCCCAATCGAGCACCCGCATGCTCAATGCCATCGACGCAGGTGAGAAGCGTCGCGAGGGGCACGTGGTCGCCGCGGCGGCCCGCGCCACCCTCGAACGCGCGAAGGCCGAGGCGGCGGCCGCGGCGTCGGGTGAATGGCAGGACTGGATGGGCCAGCGCGCGCCGGTGGTCCCCGGCGCGATGGTGCCCGGTTCGACCCCGTCCGTCGGCGGGTTCAGCCTGCCCGCGAAGGGCGCGTTCACCTCCGGTTTCGGCTCCCGCTGGGGCACCCTGCACCGCGGCATCGACATCGCGGGCCCCATCGGCAGCCCCATCTACGCCGTGGCCGACGGCACCGTGGTGGAAGCCGGACCGGCACAGGGCTTCGGCCTGTGGGTCCGCATCCGCCACGACGACGGCACCATCAGCATCTACGGCCACATGTACGACTTCTTCGTCTCCCAGGGCGAGCGCGTCCCCGCCGGAATGCAGATCGCGCGCATCGGCAACCGCGGCGATTCGACCGGCCCGCACCTACATTTCGAAATCGTGCAAAACGGCCAACATGTGGATCCGCAGGCCTGGTTGGCAGTGCACGGATTGCGTCTCGATTGACATCACGCCGAGACCGCAGACATTACGTCACAGTTATTGTGGAGCCTGTCGAGCGTTTCCCTCCTAATCAAAGCGAGGCAACCATGGCAGGCAAGTTCGAAGTATTCAAGGACAAGGCCGACAAGTTCCACTTCCACCTCAAGGCCGGTAACGGTGAAATCGTCCTCGAGAGTCAGGGTTACGAAAGCAAGGAAGGCGCCAAGAAGGGCATCGCCTCGATTCAGACGAATGCACCCGGCGCCGAAGTCATCGACCTCACCGTCTGAAAAATGTCGGCGCGGCCGCGGTCGTCAGCGGATGCGACGTTACCGTTGACGGTCGTCGGCGGTACGCCTGGGTGATCAGCGGTTTCGCACCGCTGATCACCGATCGCACGAATTATCCCGCGACGCTATTGCGTTCCGGCACAACAACTTCAGTCGCGCCGATATCGGTCCGGAAATGGCCGCCGGGGAGCTTGATCCCCACGAGCCGCGCATAAGCCCGCTCCCGCGCCTGCGCGAGATCCGCACCCACACCGACCACATTCAGCACGCGACCACCCGCCGACACCAGCGCCTTGTCCTCGCGCTGCCCCGTACCCGCATGCAGCACAAGGGTTTCGCCCTCGAGCGCACTGTCGTCGGCACCGGTGATCACGTCGCCGGTGCGCGGGCGGGCCGGGTAGTTCTCGGCGGCCAGCACCACGGTGATCGCGGAGCCGTCCTTCCAGCGCGGCGCGTCGACCTCGGCCAGCCGCCCGGTCGCGGTGGCGTGCAGGAGTTCGGCGAAGGGGCTGTCGAGCAGCGCCAGCACCGCCTGGGTCTCGGGGTCGCCGAAACGGCAATTGAATTCGACGACAGCGGGGCCGTTGGTGCCGATCGCCAGACCCGCGTACAGCAGACCCGAGAACGAGCTGCCACGCGCGACCAGCTCAGCGGCAACCGGCTTCACCACGTCTTCGACGATCTCGTTCAACGTCTCGTCCGGCAGCCACGGCAGCGGCGTGTAGGCGCCCATGCCACCGGTGTTGGGGCCCGCATCACCGTTGCCGACGCGCTTGTGGTCCTGCGCGGGCAGCAGCGGGATCACGGTCTCGCCGTCGACCAGGCAGAACAGCGACACCTCCGGGCCGTCGAGGAACGATTCCAGCAGCACCGGGTGGCCCTGTTCGAGCAGTTCGGCGGCGTGGTCGCGGGCCGCGTGCCGGTCGGCGGTCACGACCACGCCCTTGCCCGCGGCGAGCCCGTCGTCCTTGACCACCCAGGTCGGGCCGAAGCGGTCCAGCGCCGCGTCCAGCTCGGCCGGACTGTCGACGATCTCGCTGTGTGCGGTCCGCACACCCGCCGCCGCCATCACATCTTTGGCGAACGCCTTGGACCCTTCGATCCGCGCCGCGTCGGCCGACGGGCCGAACACCGGGAACCCGGCCGCGCGCACAACGTCGGCGACCCCGAGCACCAGCGGCACCTCGGGACCGATCACCACCAGGTCAGCGGCCACCTCCGCGGCCAGCGCGGCGACGTCCTCGGCGGAGCAGGGGTCGACCGGGCGTAACTCGGCGTGCTGGCCGATGCCGGGATTTCCCGGGGCAGCGATCACCGCCGTCACGGACGGATCCCGGCGCAGCGCCAGGACGAGGGCATGTTCACGGGCTCCGGAACCGATGACGAGTACGCGCACGGCCTTAGATTAGTCGCGCATTGCGCGCGCAATGCGCACGCCCCATTCCGATACACGGTTTCGCTATCCGGTACCGATCCACGCGGGGAGTGCTACCTCCGTGCCCGACCTACCCACCGAAACCGACCCTCTGAATCACCCATCCGAGATCCTCGTCGTGCCGACAGTGGCCGCGCCCGACCGATCGGTGATCCGTGCGGGTCCACCCGGCTCAACCCTCGCAACTCGGGTTCGATTGCGCCACAATGGAACCAGGTGCGGTACAGCGGCCGCCACCGAAACGGGGAGCACACCATGGGCCTGCTCGACGGGATGATGGGCAACGCCGGTCGCATAGACCCGGCCGCCGCCCAGCAGGAATACGCCAAACTCTTCGGTCAGGGCGAGCAGGTGTACGCCGCGTTCATCCTGGTCCGCGACGCCATGCTGTTCACCAACCGCCGCCTGATCATGGTCGACAAACAGGGCGTCACCGGCCGCAAGGTCAGCTACCACAGCATCCCCTACCGCTCGATCAGCCACTTCGCCGTCGAAACCGCGGGCACCTTCGACCTCGACGCCGAGCTCTACATCTGGATCGGCAGCGGCAACGACCCGGTCAAACAACGTTTCAACCGCCAGGTCGACATCTACGAGGTCCAGGGCATCCTGTCCCATTTCGTCTCGATCTGATTAGGCTCGCGCGTATGGCATCCGTCTTCAGCGCGATCATCGCAGGTCAGATCCCCGGCCGTTTCGTCTGGGAGGACGACGAGTTCGTCGCCTTCCTCACCATCGCCCCCGTCACCCAGGGCCACACCCTCGTCGTCCCGCGCGCGGAGATCGACCAGTGGCAAGACGTGGATCCCGCCGTGATGGCCCGGCTGATGGGCCTCGCCCAGAAGATCGGCCAGGCTGTCCGAGTCGCTTTCGACGCCCCCCGCGCAGGCCTCCTCATCGCGGGCCTCGAGGTCCCCCACCTGCACACCCACGTCTTCCCCGCCTACTCGATGGGCGACTTCGACATCTCCGGTGCCACCACCGACCCCACCCCCGAATCCCTCGACGAAGCCCAAACCAAGATCAAGGCAGCCCTGCGCGACCTCGGCTACGGAGCAGGCGTCCCCGCCTGATTTTCGTTTCGATGGAACCGAACCACCCCACCGCGCGTCTAAGAAGTCGAGCGGTTGTTGTGCGCGAAAGAGGAGAGAAGATGCGACTGGTTGGCTTGGCTGCCGGGGTGTGCGCTGTCATGGCGCTCGCCGGATGCTCTGAAGCGGTCGACGGGCAGCCCGAGGCCAGTGGGGCTCCGCTGACCAAGGAGCAGTTGTTCGACCCGTGCACGGTGCCGGACAGTGTGTTGCAGGCTGCGGGTCTGGACCCGGCGTCGAAGGACGACAACCCGTTCTCGGTCCCGAGAGCTGAGTGGAAAGGTTGCGCATGGAGGGGAGGAGGCCACTTCATCAGCCTTATGTCGACAACTCACACAATGCAAGAAGTTAGAGCGAACGACTACCTCCACGACTTCAAAGACATAACCGTTGGCGACCGACCTGCTGTGCAATACCTTCTCGGCACAAGAACTCCTGTAAATCAGTGCGCAATAGCATTCGACACGAGCAAAGGTCGAGTATCAATTACGGCAACAAAATTCATCGACGACACGTCATCGATTGATCCTTGCGAGCTGGCGAACACCGCCGCGCCAAATTTCTTGGAAATCCTGCCCAAGTAAACCCGAAAGAATACCGAGGAGTTACGGATGGCACCGAACGAGCTTGCCACGACATTTCAAGGCTTGGCCGGCCAGGCTGCGGCAGGTCAATTGATCATTGAATTCGACGCCGCCGAGCGCTGTGCAAAATGGTGTGACGCATATATTACCGACCTTCGAGGCCTGGCCTTGCGCACCCAGAGCATGGTCCTTGTGGATTCATTCGGCGATCTCAATTCCGCTACCACCCTCGGTAAGAAGTTCGCCGACCTGGCGGAAGGTGGACCCGGTACCGGCTCGTACGCCGATGCTGTAACCAAGCACATCGAGATCCTCACCGCAATGGCCGACATGTACCGCAAAGCCGGTGCCGCATACAAGAACTGCGACGAAGCCACGCAGGCGACCATCAAACAGCAGACAAACAAGCTCGACTAATTTCAGGGGGACAACATGTCGTTCGGGGACTTCCTTGCCGGAATATCCAACACGAGCACTTTCGCCAGCACGATCACCAATCGCGTTGGCTCGCTGATCGATACGGATATCGAGCCGACGCAATCCGAGTTGGATGCACAATCGGACGGCAACAAGGAGCGTCAGAAAATCTATGGAGACAACCAGGCGCTAGCCTCCGGCTTCTCCGGCGAATATGCCGCTCAGGTCTTTCCGACGGCGATGGAATCCTTCGAAAGCATGGACCACTCCCGCATCATGCAGTTCGTCGAGTCGATCGACATCACTCAGATGAGCACGAGCATTGATGGCTGGAATGCCCTCGCGGACAACACGAGAGACAAGGCAACGGCCTTCCGTGACAACATCCGCAATGAAATGCAGCGAGGGTGGGCGGGTAGCGCCGCGAGTTCGGCCCTGTCCAGCACCAACAGCTACCTCGCCGAAATCAACAAGGTCGAGCAGGCAGCGCGGTTGATCGGCAACAAGATGGCCGAGGCGCGTTCCGGCTTGCAGCAGGTAAAGTACTCGGTCCCCCACGAGTCCGACAACCAGAACAGCACCGTAGCGGGAAAAGTCGTCAACGTCCTCGCTGGCGCGATCGTCCCCGGGCTCGGTACCGCAACAAGCTTTGTCATGGACAGCGCTAGCGCAGGCCGCGCCGAGGCCGCCCAGACCGCCGCTCGCGAAGTCATGAACACCGTTTACAAGCCGGTTGCCGTCCAGTCCGACACCCAAGTTCCGAAGGTCCCCACCCCGGCGAATCCTCAGTCCAACAAGCCGAACGGCGACACGCCCGGCAACAAGCCGCAGGGCACAACCACCCAACCCGGAGGCAGCAACGGCGGCACCCCCGGCACCCCCGGCACCAACCCCGCCACAACCACCCCCGAAACCCCCACCACCGAAGACCCGGGCACCACCACCGACGACGACACCACGGGTGACGACACCGGCGACGACACCACCACCCCCTCCTCCACCCCAGAAACCCCCGCGGCAACCACCCCGGCCGGCACGACCCCAGCCTCGACCACCCCTGCCGGCACCACTCCGAGCGGCCTCGGCACAGGCGGCGGAGGTGGCGGAGCAGGAGCAGGAGCAGGAGCTGGTGCCGGCGCAGGTGCGGGCGTCCCGGGCGCAGCAGTCCCCGGCACCGCAGGTCAGAAGCAGCCCGCAGGCGCGGGAGCAGGCGGAGCGGCAGGCGCATCGTCGGGCCGCGCGGGCATGTCCGGCATGGGCGGAATGGGCGCGCCCGGCCGCGGCGGCGGCAAGGACGACGAGAACGAGCACCAGGCCCCCGACTACCTGCGTGGCGTCCACGAAGAACTGCTCGGCCCCGACCGCCTGCACGTCCCGCCGGTGATCGGCGGCGACGCATGACCGACACCTGGGAGCTGACCCCGTTCGAATTCTGGGTCGCCTGGGAAACGCTCGGCCGCGACCGCATGCCGTGGCCCCTCACCTTCACCACAGGTGTCGAGACCCAGGTCGAATTCGACCAGGAATGCCGTCGCGCCGCCGATTCGCTGATCGTGAAAATCGGCAACGACGAATCCCTCTACCACGCCTTACACGCCCTCGCGCACCCCGACATCCGCGTCGAACTCTTCGGCCACCGCTTCGACGGCCGCACCCGCATGGTCCGCGCGTGCGCCGCCACCGAAGCAAGCAACGGCGTAGTCGCCGCCCAACTCCCCGGCCCCGAATACGGCCAGGGCGGCGACATCGTGATCTCCCTTCGCCCCGCCCACGCCATCACCACCCGCCTGATCGCCATCCTCCCCAAAACCCCCGCGGGCACCACCAACGGCTTCAACGTCCACCGCGACGACTTCACCACCACCCCCGACCCCTACGCCCGCCACCGCACCCCCGCCGAACAAGCCCTCAAATTCCTCCAACGCCCCTTCACCGCCTACGCCGAATTCCGCGTAGCCACCGGCCCAGCCCTAGACGGCTGGCAAGAAGGCGGCACCACCGTCCAACTGGTCGACTACACCAACGACGGCCGCTACCTGATCCAAGAAGCCGAACGAATAGAAGCCACCCCCACCACCCCCGACCGCCTCAACACCCACCTCCAACACCTGATCGACCAAGCCAAGGCCACCACCCGCCAATCAGCCTGGTAACCAACAGAACACCCCCAACAGCCACCCGCCCGAAGGAATTCCGGTACAGCCCACACCGATCTGTACCGGTTTCCGTATGCCACGACAACGTTTCTCGATGGCACCCTTAGACGCACCGAAATACCCAACGGTTCCATCGATTTCACCACAAACCCCAACCCGTCCTGATCCGCTACGCTCGGCCATTGGCACTGCGTGCCGCAGGTCTGATCTATCAGCGTCGGCCCTGTTCGATCACGTTCGACACCGCAGGTCGAGGGCAGGGAGTGCCCGCTGACCCGGGGTGGATTCAAGCAAGAGGGGGGTCACCATGACCAGCGCAGGCGGAGAACTCACCACCTCTCCGGACAAATTCAAATCCCGCGCCGCCGCGCTCGAGACCCAACAATCCGATCTGTCGTGACCAACCCCCTGATCGCGGCCAAGGAAGACACCACCGACTGGTCCACCGGCATCAGCCTGGTCAGCTCCGTCACCGACCTCTCCGACGCGATCTCCGGTGGTTCCTGGATCGAAGTAGGTCTCGGAGTCGTCGGTTTGGCCGCCGAAGCCGTCTCCCTCGTTGTCGACCCCCTCGGCACCCTCGCCGGCTACGGCGTCGGCTGGCTCATCGAACACTGCCAACCATTGCAAGACGCTTTGGACTGGATCGCCGGTGATCCCGCCCAGATCGAGGCTTACGCCAAAACCTGGGACAACGTCGCCACCCGCATCAGCGAAGTCGCCACCGCCCAGAACAAAGCCGTCTCCACCGATGTGACGGACTGGACCGGCCTCACCGCCACCGCCTACAAAAACGCAGCGTCGAACACCACGAACTTGCTCACCGCGGCCAACACCGCCGCGACTGCCGCGGCGTCAGCGATCCGGATGGCGGGTGGGATCGTGGCCGCGGTCCGCGAAACCGTGCGCGACCTCGTCGCTCAAACCGTGGGTCGTCTCGCGGTCTGGGCGGCGGAGTTGGTGTTCTCAGTCGGTCTCGCGACCCCGCTGGTCGCGATCCAAGCCACCGCCTACATCGCGAAAACCGTTTCCACGATCTCGAAGTTGTTCTCCAAGCTGTCCAAAACGATGGACAAGCTGAAACCGTTGTTGAAGCAGCTGAAGTCCGCGTTCGGTGATATCGCGAAGGCGTTCAAGAAGACCCCGTCGAAGGCAGGCAAGAACGGCGACGACACCACCCCGTCCAGCACCAAAAAGCCTGACAGCAAGGACGACGACACCAACCCTTCCAGCACCAAACCCGACACCGATTCATCTGCTTCGACACCTGACAGCACCAAGACTCCCCGAGACCCCTCCGACACCAACTCGACTGCCCCGACCTCAGCTCGCAACGGCGATCCCGCCAACACCCAGGACAAGGTCGGAACATGCGGTGGTCGAGAACCAGTCGACATGTCCACCGGCGAGTACTACGTCCCCATCGTCGACCTGGAACTCCCTGGCGTGTTACCGATCGAGTTGTGGCGACGCCACCGCTCCAATTATCGGTCGGGACGCTGGCTCGGGCCGTCATGGTCGAGTTTTCTCGATCTGCGGGTCATAGCCACGCCCGAGGGACTGACCTTCGTCGGCGAAGACGGGATGCTGCTTGCCTACCCCGATTCCGAGGCCAACGCGCCGGTTCTGCCCGCGTTCGGCGAACACCCATGGCCGCTTACCGCAACCGTTGACGGCTATCAGATCCATGACCCGGTTCGCGAAATTACCTGGTACTTCGCGGCATTGGACCCCGAGACCCAAGCCCAAGGCGACTTTCCAATCGCAGGAATCGTCGACCGGCACAGCAACTGGATTCGATACCACTACGACACCAATCGCCACCCGACGCACCTGAGTTCCTCGAGCGGATACCACGTTTCGTTCACGACCTCCCACGACCGGGTTACCTCGATCCGCGTCGACGGAACCAGCGCCACCACCGGCGTTCCGTTATCTACCCTGATCTGCGAATTCGCTTACACCGATGGTGATCTGACCACCGCCACCAACAGTTTCGGCGGCCAGACCCACTACACCTACGATCGCGTACACCGCATGCGCACCTGGCGCGACCCCGACGGCACCCATTTCACCAACACCTACGACGACCAGGGTCGCATCGTTCGGCAAGTCGGCACCGACTCCATCCTCAATTCCACCTTCTCCTACGAGACACTGCCCAATCGCCACACCCGCACTCACGTCACCAATTCCCTTGGTGTGCAGTGGTATTACGAGTTCGATCCCGGCAAGCGCCTCGTCGCACAAACCGATGGCTCCGGCGCACTCACCCGTACCGACTACGCCGAACCCGTCTCCCGACACCCGTTCCGGATTATCGGCCCCGACCTGGCCACAACCTACTACTACCGCGACGACAACGACGACATCATCCGCGTCCACCGCCCCGATGACTCCTCGGTCTACCTCACCTATCACGCCCGCAACCGGCCTGCCACGATCACCGATCCCGACGGCGCTGTCCTGCGATATGGCTACGATGACGCGGGCAACCTCACCTCGATCACCGATCCTGACGGCATCTCACGGCGATTTACCTTTCACACCAACGGATCACCCGCCACGATCATCGAATCGGACGGAAGTACAACCACTTTCGATACCGATGCTGCCGGTCAGCCCATTCGCGTTGTCGATGCCACCGACCAGATCACCTCGATCACACGCGACCACCTCGGCCTGGTCTCGGCTGTCACCGACGCCAACGGCGACACAACGAGCTACACCTGGACGCCGAACGGTCGCCCACTCACCCGCGTGGACCCTGACGGTCACCAACAAACCTGGACCTACAGCAGCAACGGCGACCTACTCACCCACACCGACCGCGCCGACCAAGTCCAGCGCTACAGCTACGGCCCCTTTGCCATGCTCGCCTCCCACACCAGGGTGGACGGCTCGACCACCAGCTACACCTGGGACACTGAGCAACAACTACTCACCGTCACCAATCCGCTCGACCAGGTCTGGTCCTACGAATACGACCCCGCCGGACGCGTCAGCGCCGAGACCGATTACAACGACGCCCAGATCAACTACCTGTATGAACCGACGGGTCAAGTCGCCACCGTCACCCCAGCATCCGGTATGCCCCGTCACCATTCCTATGACCGGCTCGGCCGGTTGACCGAGATCCGCGCGGAGTCGGGCGAGGCACTCACCTACGCCTACACCTCGGCCGGACACCTCAACACCGCGACCACACGCAGCCCCAACGGGGGCGGACACGTACTGCGATACCGACGATCCACCGCCGGACGACTCCTCGCTGAGCAACTCGACGACCGTCCACCGACCCAGCTCGGCTATGACTACCACGGGCGCGCGGTCACCCGAGTCACGCCCACCGGGAAGACCACCCAGTGGAGGTACGGGCCGGGCAATCGCGTGAACGCGATCATCGCCGATGCCCACCACATCGACCTCGACCACGATGCGCTCGGTCGGGTCAACGGCTGGCAAGTCGGCGCTGTGACCCACACCCGCGTCTTCGACTCCGTCGGACACCTCACCAACAGCACACTCACAGCCACCCAGCCGCTCCGTCACGACGAATACTCTTGGCGCGCAGACGGATATATCACGGCACAAACAACAACAACTGGCCACCGCACCCGCACCCGGTCCTACGAACTCGACCCCATCGGCCGAATCACCGCGCTCACCACCAACGCGGCAACCCAACGATTCACCTACGACGCACTCAGCAACATCACCGACGTCACCCCCACCAACGACGCCCCCGCCGACCTCACGGCCGCGCCGCAACCCCCAGCCGACCCATCCCGCGAATACCATCGCAATCTCCTCCTCCGCCGCGGCCGCACCCGCTACCACTACGACTCCGACGGCCGCCTCACCCGCAAACACACCACCCGAATCTCCCGCAAACCCGCCATCACCCACTACCGCTACAACGCCTTCGACCAACTCACCGACGTCTACACCCCCGACGGCCAATGGTGGCGCTACACCTACGACGCCTTCGGCCGCCGCACCACCAAACAACTACTCAGCCGCGAACAAGCCGTCCTCGAACGCCACGAATTCACCTGGGACAAAACTGACCTCATCGAACAGACCACCCCCACCGAAACAACATCCTGGGACTACCTCCCCGACAGCCCCACCCCAGTCGCCCAGTCCATCCGCACCACCACCGACCACGCCTTCCACGTCATCGCCACCGACATCGCAGGCACCCCCACCGCCCTGATCAACCCCACCACAACAACCACATCCACCGCGGAAACCGACCTCTGGGGCAAAACCATCTGGCGCGGCGAGGCCACGACCGCCCTCCGCTTCCCGGGCCAACAACACGACCCCGAAACCGGCCTCCACTACAACCACCACCGATACTACGACCCGGAGACAGGTAGGTTTCTCAGTCAAGATCCTTTGGGCCTGGCCCCAGCTCCAAACCCCAACGCCTACCCGCACAACCCTCTTACGTGGGTCGACCCGCTTGGCCTCGCCGCGTGCGATGCACGGAACCAACCAGGCACAGCACATGGCGGAGAAGGCCTCTCACGGGTCCAAGATGGAGCGCAGTGGCTTCGTGGTAGCCATGGCAATGCCGGACTGGTGCCAGGGCAAGTTGCGGACGCGCTTCGTGGACGAACGTTCGACAATTTCAATCAGTTTCGTCAGGCATTCTGGCGCGAGGTGTCGAACCATCCCGAACTGGCTACCCAGTTCAGCACGCAGAACCGAGAATTGATGGCAAACGGCAACGCACCCTTTGCCGCAGACAGCCAGGCGGTAGGCAACGCCGGCAGGTACAATCTGCACCATATCAACCCAATCCACAATGGAGGCGGCGTTTATGATATAGACAACTTGGCTGTCGTCACACCGCTATTCCATGCACAAATCCTCGACCCGACTTTTCACTACAACAGATGAGGCAAGTGATGTCATCATTGAGCAGAGAGCAATTGATCGAGATAGTAGCGAACCTTTACGAAGGACGTGGAACCGAAGTCGAACAAGACGAATGGGCAAATACACTTCGCGAGTCAGTATCTGACCCCAGGATCATTGATTACATATTCTGGGATGATTCAAACCCGCCACTCACACCCGAACAGATCGTCGATAAGGCTCTCGCATACAAGCCTTTTGCACTGTAATGCGTGCGCTGTAGAGTTGGTCGACAAGGCCATGACTTGTCGAATCTATAACAAGGTGTTGGGCTGGCTTCGAGACTACGGATGGAACGTGTGAGCACTAATGAGATATTTGACTCCCATCGGCACGATTTTTACAATCTCGCCAGAACGGAAGGTCTCAATACTTCAAGAGGAGAGACTTTTGTTAAACAAATTGACGAGCCGCCACTTTGGTCGTTTGTAAGTCAACTCGATTTCTTGAATCAATATGATATTGCCACGAGGAATCGAGTTTTGATACACGCAGCTGTTACAATCTTTATGGAAATGCGGAGTGCGCATTCGAACCGATCTGGCAACTACCTTCGAATGATCTCCATAGACAACTGGTGGGAATGGACCCCGGATCTTGGAAAAGTGATTGAAAATGACGGATCCAAATGGCTGTTGCAGCCTAGGTTCTGGGTCGGAAATCTTGACGACCCAGCGGTAGCAAGATTTCGAGTTTTCGAGGGTAAGTCTACTCCTTCACAGTTCACACGCTCGGCCCTTCCGGCCGGACTGCAAGACAGCGTTTACGAGTGGTACAGCCCGACCTACAATAATGACGATCCCCTGCTGGTTGAGCATGTATACATCAACCCTCCAGGAAACCCTGATATAGGACTAATTGAAACCTAAGAGCATGTCGCACGCCAAGAAAGCGCATAACGACCATAATTCGCCCAGGGTCAGCTTATGCTCTGCCGAGCAAGCACTTCTTGATTGTGTTCGGCTGCAATTTTTCGGATCGAGGGAATTATGAAAATTTCAGCAGAAATGATTGAGACCGAAGGGATTACTCCCTGATCAGATGGTTTGGGCGGAATTTCCCTGGCATTCTAGTTCAGGGCGATACCCTGAGCATCCTCAACGATATCCTGTCCGAAGCTAGGGAGCTACTAGAAGCCTGGGATACGATGGAAACAAGATTTGCTCTCGATACCCTAGCTGAACGACTAGGAATAATACAATCATCGTACGAGACAATGATGGAGGAGGCCGGAATAAATCTTCCGTATTAGAACGTATTCAGCACCGCGTTTATGAAGCCTAGAGGGACAGGTAGTTGTGGTGCGCTATGTAGTGAACGATTATGACTGGAGCACAGAATCGTTCGCCGTTGGATCCGTGTATCAGTATTTCTCCATTGCCAAATGCGCCGTGTAGCCACCATCCACCAGCTGGTAGCTCCCGGTGATGAACACCGACGCATCACTCGCCAGGAACAGGACCAGGTTCGCGACCTCCTCGGGCGTGCCCAAACGTCCGATCGGGTGTTTGTCTGCCAGGAATTTCGTCGTCTCCGCATCGTCGGAGAGCAGCGGGGTGTGAATGAATCCCGGACCCACTGCATTCACTCGGACCCCTTGTGTCGCATATTCGAGCGCCGCATTCTGCGTCAACCCGACCACGCCGTGTTTGGCCGCCACATATGCCGAGGACCCCGGAAAACCGACGCTTCCCAGAATCGACGCCATGTTGATGATCGACCCGCCGCCGTTGCCGACCATGACCGGCAACTGAGCGCGCAAGGCGTAGAACACCGAGTCCAGGTTTACCGACATCACCTTGCGCCAGCTCGCGATCGAGTAGTCCCCGATCGGGTTGGATTCTCCGGTGATGCCGGCGTTGTTCACCGCGATTCCCAGCGGCGCGAGCTTCTGTGCTGCGGCAACGCTTCGCTCCACCGTTTCGGGGTCGGCGGCGTCACCGTCGAAAGCGACTCCGATTCCGCCGGCGCTCACGATCTCGTCGGCTACCTTTTCTGCCGCGTCCCCATTCAGATCGAACACCAGTACCGAGGCTCCGTTGGCCGCCAGCTCGATTGCCACCGCCCGCCCGATCCCCGAGCCTGCTCCGCTGACGATCGCAGATCGGCCACCCACGTCGTAAACAGCCATGCGCTAATCCCCTATCTCAACGTTACCGCGGATAGACAATGACGAGATCAATTGCAGTGGCACGTAATTTCACCGCCAGGCAGGCTCCCGTTTCGCATAATCGTCATAGGCATGACAAAGCCCGCCGCACACTTCCGCCGTCGTCTCGAGCAGCGCCTGCGCTTTCGGGTCGGAAACGGTGCCGATATTGGTGCGGGCCGCCTTGATCACTTCGGTCAGCAGCGAGCGCACGTGCGCGGCCTGTTCGGCGGGAGACCATTCATTCTGTTCGCTCAACGTCGTTCCCTTCGATCGGTTTCGATGGGCTACTCGGTGTTACGAAGATCGAGTTCTGGCCAGGATACGGGCGAGCCCCCGCCGAACAAACCGCGAAACGCACTTCATGACCATGTGGTCGCGGGCGTCGCGCTCCTAGAGGTAGAGCCCCGTCAGCGGCTGGAGAGACATATCGAGCGGAGCCGTGTAGGTGGCGGTGCCGCTGGTCAAACTATGGCCCGGCATAACCTGCATCCGTACCCACCCGGAATCGGGTTCGTAAGGCAGATCGACTTCGATCGGTCGGCCGCCGTTCTGATCGGCTTCCAGCCGCAGTGCCCATTGCAGTATTACTGGAGCAAAGGGCACGGAACCGGTCGACGAGGCTACGGCCAACGACGTCGAACAATACTGCGGCGCAGGCAGACCTGGAATAGTAGACCGAACTCCCATTGGCTGAATATATCCGACCACCCGGTGCGGCTGCTGGGGATCGCGGGCGACCCATACGCTGTAATCGACGAAGCAGTTCAGAGTTTCGCCGATAAGGTAGCTGTTGACCGGCCCCTGGGGTCCATACATGGGAACCAGCGCTGCCGCTTGCGCGGCCGAACCGGCTCCAACCGATATGCCGAGTAGCGCGGCAGCCGAGGTCGCCACGGACAGAACAGTTTTGGTGATCGTCGAGATCGACAAGATTTCCCCCTCCATCTGAAAATACGAACGCGCCGAACCTTACCTGACATCAGATTCAGGGCAAGACTTCATGTTTCGGGCACGTTCACGACAACAGAATTCAGTGAAACTCACCAGGTTTAACGTATGCCCCTCTGATCACCGAACAGGTGGTCGCTTCGTCTCGTCAGGCTTGCCTCTCGCTTCCGCCACCGCCGCGACAACCGGACAGCTAGCCTTGCAGAGTGACCGCAGACCTCGGCAGCACCGGTGAGCTCCCCGAAACGCTCACGTGGGAAGAATTCCTGGCGCTGCCCGATGCCATCGCACAGTGTGTGGAAGGGCTCGACCGCGGTCGCGTCATCTGGGCGCGCACCGGGCCTCGCCGAAACCAACGAGCGGCCGTGCGCCTGCGCAACGCGCTGGAGTCCGCCTGGTCGGTAGTGCGGGCAGAACGCAACGAATGCTTCGAAGCCGACGTCGAGCAGCCGATCTTCTTCACGGCCAAGGACGACTTCCTGAAGCCCGATTTCATCCTGTACAGCTGCCTGCCGGACCAGGATCAGGATGTCCCCGCGTCAGCGGTGGTCATCGCGGGTGAGATCTTGTCACCGTCGAATTCCGTCCAGGACATGAACCGAAAGACCACCCGCTACGCCGAGGCTGGAATCCCGTGGTACTGGGAGGTCGATGCCGGAGAACAGTCGGTGACAATCCGGATCAATGCCCTGCTGCCCGCGCCGGAGCGCCGCCCGGTCGGCGTCACGCCACTGCGGGCCTTCCACTACGAGCCGGTCGCGCAGTGGGTCGGCGACGGCGATTTCGCCTACCACCTCCCGTTCCCCTTCACTATCCCGGCGGAAAGCCTCGCTTACTAGGACCACCCGGGTCCTTATCGCAAGGTCAACGCACTCACGTAGACCACGCCGAGATCAGATCCGCCGGACCATACGCACCGTCGAGCCCTGAGCAGTCGATCCCGCTGCGCGAAACTGCGACAACGGGCACCGGATCGGGAGTGAGCGCGGCCCGATGTCGAAGCAGGGCGGCGAGGTCGTGCCGATCGAACGGCGAGTTCTCCAACCACTTGACCGATCCGACGAACAACAACTCCTTGGCGATCGGCGCACGGTCCGCACCGATGATGTCGATCTCCACATCGTTGGTGCGAGTCCAATAGCCCCCGATGGCCGGTGCGGCGGGAAGGTTCGCATCGGGCAGCAGCCGTGCCAGCGCCTCACGTACCAGAGGTTCGACAGCCCTCCCACGCCAACTCGTCCAGCTTTCGCGGATGCGACTCAGCGTCAGGTCACCGCGACCTCGCTCGATCTCCGCCATCGCCGGATCCAAGAACTTCAACCAGAAACGGAGATAGGGATCCGCGACCCGATAGCGGCGATCCTTCGAGGGGTGCAACGACACCGGCAATTCCGCCACGATCACACGTTTGTCGGCAAGGATCTCCAGCGATCGTTGAAGTGGGGTCGCACCGATCCCGCCTGCAGCACGGGCAATGTTGGCAAACGTCCGCTCCCCGCTCCCGATCGCCGACAGAACGGAGCGAGCCTGGACCGACTGCGGAAACTCCGCAGCGAGCGAACGCTCCGCCGATACCAATAAGGCTGACACCGGATCGCTGAGCGCGGCGTGAAGGAAGTCCCACATTCCGGCACCGTGCGTCCATTCCGTACAGATCAAGGGCAGTCCACCAGTAATCAAGGCCGCGTCGAAGGCCGCTGCCGGATCGAGGCCTAGCATCTGACCTACCTCAGCCGGGTTGAGCGGCCCGAGCACCATCTCTCGTCCGCGCTGGTGGAACGGGCGCCCATAGTTGTTGAGCGCCTCCATCATCGACAGGTCGGAGCCGATGAGAACCAACAACACTGGCTTCGTTTCCAGCACTCGGTCCCACGCGCGCTGAAGCATGCCTTCGAAGGCACCTTCCCCATCCATCAAGTAAGGCACTTCGTCCATGACAACCACGCTCGCCCGGTCGTCTGGCAACGTTGCCGCCAGCACATCGAACGCGGCATCCCAGCTGGCCGGACGGGCCGCGGACAGCAGGTTCGCCAGCGGAAGACTTGACGACTGCGCGTCCCGGCTGAGCCGCTCGAGGTCCGCCGTCGGCGAGGCACCCGTGGCGGCATAGAAGAGGAACGGCGCACCGGACTTCTCAGCGAACCGCTCCACCAATCGGGACTTACCGACCCGGCGGCGCCCTCGAAGCATCATGCACCGCCCAGGCCGCTCCCCGCCGATGCCAGCCGTCACCTTGCCCAGCTCACGGTTCAACGTCTCGAGCTCATGCCGCCTGCCCACGAATTCCGCCATGCCGCCGCCTTCCGAGTGTCAGCCGAATAGCACTAACTTCGGTGTTAGTAACATGAATGTTAGCAACATTGGTAGGCGTCGACCATCCCAGAACCGCAAGCAGTGCTCGACCTGGGAGTCAGGGCGACGACGATTGCCCCTCCGCAGAAAGTGTTTACAGCCCATGGGTAGCTGTTGACGTTTTCCTACGAACCGGAAGAGTGGGAAGCGATCTCCTCATGGATGAGGCCACACAAATAAGGCTCTGACCAGGGCCAGAGCCTTATTTCGAGATGGAGCCCCCTGTCAGGATTGAACTGACGACCTTCGCTTTACAAGAGCGGTGCTCTACCACTGAGCTAAGGAGGCGGGTACTGCGGCGACCATCATAGCCGCGAACGCCTACCGCGCGACACTGGATATGTCGCGCGGTAGGCGTGGGAGGTCAGGACTTGGCGCGGGCTGCGTCGTCGGCTGCCATCGCGTCACGCAGGCTCTTGGGCCGCATGTCGGTCCAGTTCTTCTCGACGTACTCGACGCACGCTGCCCGGCTTTCTTCGCCGAACACGACACGCCAGCCCGCCGGGACCTCCGCGAACGCGGGCCACAGGGAGTGCTGCTCTTCATCGTTGACCAGAACGAAGAAGCGGCCGTCCTCGTCGTCGAAGGGGTTGGTGCTCATTTCACCTCACTGGGAATACTGGCGCTGTGTACAGGGTCACTGCGCGGCCGCTAAGCCACGAGCGTTAGGTCGACACTAGCAAGGCATACGTTACCGGTAGGCAGTTACCCGATGCTGCACGGTCGAGGATCAGGCTGCGAAGAAGTCCAGCAGGATCTTGTTGACCGCCTCGGGGCGTTCGAGGTAGCCGTAGTGGCCCGTATCTGGGATCTCCTGGTAGCGGGCGCCGGGGATGGCCTCGGCGACTTCGCGGGACAGGTACGGCGGGATCATCCGGTCGTCGGCGAACCCAATTGCCAAGCAGGGCACCGTAATCGAACGATACGCGGCGACGCGATCGAACTCGTGGTCCATCGCGCGCTGGGCGCGGACGCCGGGTGACGGGGTGCCGACGGTGAACTCGAACAGGTCGAGCCAGTCGCGCGCGGCGTTGGTGTCGGCCATCGTCGCCGGCGACAGGTTCATCACCGCCGACAGTGCCGCCTCGAATTTCGCGGGCAGTTTCACCGCCGACGCGTCGAGGTCCTGCTCACCGGCCGACAGTGTCTTCTGGAACTGGTCGAGCCTGCCGTGGCCGGCCATGAACACGGCCTTGCGGACCAGATCGGGCCGGGCCAGCGCGAGCTCCTGCGCCACCCGCGCGCCCATCGACGTCCCGGCGACCAGCGCTGGCCCCTCGTCGAGGAACTCGATCAGCGCGGCGGTGTCGGCGACCAGTTCCTCGATCCGCATCCCGCCCGCGGCCTCGAACGACGGCGCGATCCCGCGATTGTCGAACACGCAGACCCGATAACCGGCCGCGACCAGCGCGGGAACCTGGTGCAGCTCCCAGACGCGACCGGGCGAACCTGTCCCCATGATCAATACCACCAGCGGACCACCGCCCTTGACGTCGGTGCCCTTGGTACGGTCGCCCTTGACCTGATAATTCAGTGCGATGCCGTTCACCGTGGCCAGTGGCATGAAGAAAACCTCTCTGCGGGGGTCGATCGAGTGCTACCTCCACGGTAACGGGACCGCCACGACACGGCACCGGGGCGGGGTGTTGCGCGTCGCTAGTTCATCGGCCGTGCGCCGGCGCCCGATAGTATTGATCACTCGCAGGTAGAGCGCAGGGAAACCGGAGGGACGAACCCATTATGGCCGCGAAGAGCACCGCCAACGACATCGCCGACGACGAACTCGAGCCGCTTGCCGACGAAACCGCCCGCCAGGCACAGAAGGTCGTCGCGGCACACGCCGAAGACGCCGACGAGTGCCGCATGCTGCTGTCCATGCTCGGCATCGCCCCCGCCTGAGAACAGCGCACCCCTGCGACGCATAAGGATGCGTGAGTGGACCAAATGATCGATCAACCGTCCAACGACCGTCCGTCCGAAGAACCTCTCGTACCCGACGGATCGGGTTCGGGATTCGTTGTCGTCGCCAACCGGCTGCCGGTCGACCTCGAGCGCCTGCCCGACGGCACCACCAGGTGGAAGCGCAGCCCCGGTGGGCTGGTGACCGCGCTAGAACCGGTGTTGCGCACCAACAAGGGCGCGTGGGTCGGCTGGTGTGGTGTGCCCGATGTCGAGGTCGAACCGATCATCGAGGACGGCCTCGAGCTGTATCCGGTGCCGCTGACGGCGAACGAGGTGGAGGACTACTACGAGGGGTTCTCCAACGGCACGCTCTGGCCGCTGTATCACGACGTGATCGTGCGCCCGGTGTACGACCGGGACTGGTGGGCCGCCTATGTCGAGGTCAACCGGCGTTTCGCCGAGGAGACCGCGAAGGTGGCCGCCGAGGGTGCGACGGTCTGGGTGCAGGACTACCAGCTGCAGCTGGTGCCCAAGATGCTGCGCATGCTTCGCCCCGATCTGACCATCGGTTTCTTCCTGCACATCCCGTTCCCGCCGGTCGAGCTGTTCATGCAGATGCCGTGGCGGACCGAGATCGTCGAGGGCCTGCTCGGCGCCGACCTGATCGGTTTCCACCTGCCCGGCGGCGCGCAGAACTTCCTCTACCTGGCCCGTCGGCTGGCCGGTCAGCCCACCTCGCGCGGCACGATCGGTGTGCGTTCGAAACTGGGGGTGGTGCAGGTCGGGTTCCGCACGGTGCGGGTCGGCGCGTTCCCCATCTCGATCGATTCCGCCGAACTCGACGAGTCCTCGCGTCGCCGTTCGGTGCGCGAGCGTGCCGCGCAGATACGCGCTGAGCTGGGCAATCCCAAGAACATCATGCTCGGCGTCGACCGCCTCGACTACACCAAAGGCATCGACATCCGGCTCAACGCGCTCCAGGAACTCCTCGAGGAGGGCCGCATCGATCCATCCGAGACGGTGATGGTGCAGCTGGCGACGCCGAGCCGCGAACGCGTGCAGAGCTACATCAAGATGCGCGGCGACATCGAACGCCAGGTGGGCCGGATCAACGGCGAATTCGCCCGCGTCGGCTACCCGGTCGTGCACTACCTGCACCGCCCGATCCCCCGCGACGAACTCATCGCCTTCTTCATCGCCGCCGACGCCATGCTGGTCACGCCCCTGCGCGACGGCATGAACCTGGTCGCGAAGGAGTACGTGGCCTGCCACAGCGACCTCAACGGTGCCCTGGTGCTGAGCGAGTTCACCGGGGCGGCGGCCGAGCTGCGCCAGTCCTACCTGTGCAACCCGCACGACCTGGACAGCGTGAAGGACGCGATCATCGGTGCCCTCGACGACGATCGCGACACCAAGCGTCGTCGCATGCGGTCGCTGCGCCGTCAGGTACTCACTCACGATGTCGAACGCTGGGCGCGCGCCTTCCTCGACGCGCTCTCGCAGGGCAATGTCGCCGGATCGGCGCTGATGAGCGAGGAGCAGCAGACCTACCCCGCCGACCAGCGCTGAGGCGAAGCTCAGCCGCGAGTCGGCACCACTGGGCACACAGCGACCTCACAGCGTGGGTCCAGCCACTTCCCAGCGGGAAGGCGGAGCATGGTGGCATGAACGGTCAGCGTCTGGAAGCGGCAGCGAAGCGTGACCACGCCGGACGCCCGAGCCCGCCCGATAAAGGCCGCATACAGGCAGCTCTGATAACCACGCGGGGTGCCCGAATGGGGCAGGGCGGATGAGTCCTGAAGCGCGGGTTCTCGTCGTCGACGATGAACCGACGATCGTCGAACTGCTGGCGGTGAGCTTGCGCTACCAGGGGTTCGAGGTGGCGACGGCGGCCGACGGGGCCGAGGCGTTGGATCGGGCGCGCACGTTTCGTCCGCAGGCGCTGATCGTCGACGTGATGATGCCCGGCATGGACGGCTTCGGCCTGCTGCGCCGGTTGCGCGCCGACGGGATCGACGCGCCGGTGCTGTTCCTGACCGCGCGCGACGAGGTGGACGACAAGATCACCGGGCTCACCCTCGGCGCCGACGACTACGTCACCAAGCCGTTCAGCCTGGAGGAGGTAGTGGCGCGGCTGCGGGTGATCCTGCGCCGCGCGGGCCACGCCGAACCGGCGAAGACGAGCACCCGGTTGCGTTTCGCCGACATCGAACTCGACGACGACACCCATGAGGTATGGAAGGCGGGCGAGCCGGTTGCGTTGTCCCCCACCGAGTTCACGCTGCTGCGCTATTTCATGGTGAACGCGGGGAGCGTGCTGAGCAAACCCCGGATCCTGGATCACGTGTGGCGCTACGACTTCGGCGGCGAGGTGGGGGTG
The DNA here is from genome assembly GCF_042749305.1 of Nocardia sp. NPDC058705. Lineage (NCBI taxonomy): Bacteria > Bacillati > Actinomycetota > Actinomycetes > Mycobacteriales > Nocardiaceae > Nocardia > Nocardia sp. NPDC058705. The sequence continues at coordinate 140,652 of NZ_JBHYRN010000013.1, forward strand.
GTGGAAACGTACGTGTCCTACCTGCGCAAGAAGGTCGACACCGGCGAGCAGCGATTGATCCACACGCTGCGTGGAGTCGGGTATGTGATGCGGGAGTCGGCGAGCCGATGAGCACATCGTTGCGCATCCGGCTCGCCGCGATTCCGTTGCGGGTGACGCTGGTGGTCGTCCTGGTCGCGCTGGCCGGATTCGGTTTGGTCGCTTCGGGTTTCGTGGTTACGACGGCGATGAAGAACTCGCTGCAGGACCGCACCGACCAGCAGTTGCACGACGCCGCGCTCGAATGGGAGCGGCGGATCAGCATGCCGGCGCCCCCACCTCCGCCTTCCCACGAGACGCGGCAGTTGCCCAGCCAGTACTTCCTGCGGGCCGAAAGTGCCGACGGCAAACAAACTTTGGGGTTCGACAATGTCTTCGGGACCAGCGCGTCCCCAGCGCTCCCGGATCCGCCGTCCCCGCAGCCCGTCACGGTGGGATCAGCAGGCGACGACGACGTGCAGTGGCGGGTTCTGACGCTGCAAACCCCCGAGGCGAAGGCGACGGTCGCGCTGCCACTGACCGAGAACATCGAGACGGTGCGCAATCTCGTCGTGCTGCAATTGATCGTCGGCGCGATCGTGTTGACCGCCCTGGCCATCGCCGCCTACTTCGTCGTCCGCAGCAGCCTGCGACCGCTGCGCCGAGTCGAGGTGACCGCCGCCGCGATCGCCGAGGGCCAGCTGCACCGTCGAGTTCCGGTGCGCGGCAACGATACCGAGGTCGACAGGCTCTCCCGTTCGCTCAACAGCATGCTGTCCCAGATCCAGCGCGCCTTCGCCGCCACCGAAGCCTCCGAAACCGCCGCGCGCGCATCCGAGGCGAAGATGCGCCGTTTCGTCGCCGATGCCAGCCACGAACTGCGAACCCCCCTCACCACCATCCGCGGCTTCGCCGAGCTCTACCGCCAGGGCGCGACCACCGACCCCGCGATGTTCATGAACCGCATCGAACACGAGGCCCAGCGCATGGGCCTGCTGGTGGAAGACCTGCTGATGCTGGCCCGCCTCGACGCCCAACGCCCCGTCGAACTGGGCCCGGTGGACCTGCTGGCCGTGGCGGGAGACGCCGTCCACAGTGCCCGCGCGGTCGAGGCCGCCGACGGGGGTCATCGCCCGATCACCCTCGACATCGCCGAAGGTACAGGCACTTTGGAGGTACTCGGCGACGAACCCCGCCTCCGCCAGATCCTCACCAACCTCCTCGACAACGCCCGCACCCACACCCCCGACGACACCTCGATCACCGTCCGCCTCACCCCCACACCCGACGAAGTCCACCTCGAGGTCATCGACACCGGCCCCGGCCTGGAACGCGCGGAAGCCGACCAGGTCTTCGCCCGCTTCTACCGCACCGACAGCTCCCGCACCCGCAGCAGCGGCGGCACCGGCCTCGGCCTGTCCATCGTGCAAGCCCTGGCAACCGCCCACCACGGCACCGTCGAAGTCACCAGCACCCCGGGCACCGGAACAACCTTCACCGTCCACCTCCCCCGCAACCCCCCGCCGCCCCGCCGCGCCAACGGGTTGGACGGTTGATCACCATGTAATGGTGCAAGCATCGCCCGAGCGGAAACTGCACCATGGCATGGTGATCGACTGTCCAGTTGCGTGGGCGCTCTGTGGGGTCAGATCGGGGTGACTTGGGCGACCAGCCAGCGGTTGTCGGACTTGTCGAGGGTGACTCGGACGCGGCTGCCCGAGGTGGTGCCCTGGGGGGAATCCTTGCTGGTGGTCAGCTGGTTCAGGTACAGCAAGACGACGGCGTGCTCCGGCTCCGCGGAGACCACACCCTCGGCCTGGGTGGTGGCCTTGACGGTGAGTTGCTTTTCCTTGGCCCCTGGTGCGATGGCCTGCTGGATCAGCTTCAGGTACTCGGCCCGGAACTCCTCGGTGAGATTGTCGGCAGCCCTTGGCAATTCGGTGTCGACGGTGGCCGGCTCATAGGTGAACATCGCGCTCACCGTGCGACTGGCGGTGCTCATCGCGTCGGTGCGTGCCTGCTCGGTCTTGTCCTGCTGCCAGAGTCGAAAACCACTGATACCCAGCACGATCGCCGCGATCAGACCGGCCGCCGCGAGGGCGCTGAAGACAATCTTGATTCTCGTGCTCATCCGACGAACTCCACTTTCGACACGGTCATCCCGGAATCGCCCTTCGACACGGTGACCCGGAATCGGTACTGCCGCGACTGCGGTTCAGCCGAACCCGTATTGCTCACCGTCTGCTTCGCGGCGACCAGCACCTTCGCCGAGTTCTCGTCGACGGACTCGATCCCCGACTCGACGACCTCGCCGCTGGAGACCACCTTCGCCTGCTTCACCACATCCATGAACGGATCGACGCGACCGTCGAACTCGGTCTTGAACTCCCCCGAGGCCACCGACAGGATCCGGTCGATGTCCTCCTTGGCGGAGTCGGCGCGGATGGTGGTCAGGTTGATGACCGCCTGACGTGCGGTCTGCGTGTACTGCGCGCGCAGGTCCTCTTCCTGACCGGCCGAGCGGGCGGCGAGCGCGGTGAAGGTGGCGCCGACGACCAGCGCCAACACCAGCACCGCGGCGGCCGCGAGCCCGATGATCTGACCGAGCCGCGTCAGCTTCGCATCTTCTTCGTCGAGGTCCGAATCGTCGTCGTCCTCGTCCACCACTTCGGCCTTCGTCAGCTCCACAACAGCCGTGTCGACATCAGCACCCTTCGTCAGCCCCACGACAGCCGTGTCGACATCGGCGCTCTTCGTCAGTCCGACGACAACCGTCTCATCCTCTTTCGCCGCCACCGCGGACTTCCCCAGCTCGACCGAGACAGCGGACGGTACCGTCACTGTCGGCTCGACGACCACCCCATCCCCCACCGGCGGACCCGCCGACCGTGCTGCCCGCCGACGCGGCCGACGATTGCTGTTCTCACTCATCGTTGCTGCTCCTCCAACATCGCCTGCCAGCTGGCCGGGACAGTCCCCGAGCCGTCGGCGGCGATATCACCTTGGCGGTACATGCGTCCGTCCGGACCCAGATAGCTACCGGTGGACGGATCGTAGGGGCGCGCGGCGGCGGGGGTGACTCCGCCGGTGGACGCGCCGGTGGGGGCCGAGGCCGGGGCTACCGGCTGCGGCGCGCCGAACGGCGGGTTGGTGCCCTGCGGCACGTACCCGGTTCGGCACAGTTCGGGAGTGGGCGCCCGGACACCGGGATACTCCATGCACGGGGTGTTGCGGATGCCGCGCACTTCGATCGGAGAATCCTGAGCCACCTTGCAGTACAACCCTTCCGGGGTATCGATCGGGGTGAAATCGCTCGGCTCACGCCACTGGTCCGCGGGCAGGAAGCCGGTCGTGCAGGCGGGCGGGTCATTGACAACGGTCATGAAGTCGACCATGACGCCGTACTGGGTGGGCCCGCGAATGATGGTTTTCAACGCCGCGATCAACGGCGGGAAGACAACCAGAAGCTGTTCGATACCAGCGTGATACGTCACCCCGACCTGTCCGAGACCGACTAGGTTGCTCATCAGCAGCGGCAGGGTCGGGCGCAAACTCTGGAACTGCTCGTTCACCTTCTGCATCGCGGAAGGACTGTGGTGCAACAGGTTTCGCAGCGATGGATCGTGCGCGCGCAGTTGATCGGTGACGATGGCGAGATCTGCTGTCCAGGAACGGATGTCGGCTTCGGTCTGGATCTGCGTGTCCAGCAGTGGGCCGATCTGATCGAGCAGCTTCTTCGTCGGCTCCACATCGGTCTCGGCCTGCTGCACCAGCAGGGCCGCCGAGTCGATGAACCGCTGAAGGTCGGGGCCCGCGCCGTTGAACGCCTTGAAGGCCTCGTCGATCACCTGACGCAGCCGCGTATCGGCGACGGTGGAGAGCAGCTTGTCGGTCTGATCGAGCAGCGACCCGACATCCTGGGGCAGCTTGGTGCGCTGCACCGGAATCACCGACCCGTCGCGCAGATCGCCTGAGCTGGAACCATTTTCGGGCACCAGGTCGACGTACTGCTCACCGATCGCCGACACGCTGCGCACCCAGGCGGTCGAGTCCGACGGCACCTTGTAATCGCTGTCGATCGACAGATCCGCTTCGACCCCCGCCGCGGTGAGCCGCACCGCCTCGACTTTGCCGATATTGGTGCCGCGATAGGAGACGTTGGCGGTCGGGTACAGCCCGCCCGTGGCGGCGAGTTGCACCGTCACGTTGTAGCGACCGATCCCGAGCATCGCGGGGATCTGCACATACATCCCGCCCATCACGACCAGACCGATCACGGTGAGTACCGCGAAGATCGCGAGCTGAACGTGGACGAACCTCGTGAGTTTCATCGTCCCGCCCCTTCCTGGCCTGGCAGCGGCACGGTGATTCCGGGGATGGCGGGCAGGCCGGGAATCGACGGCAGCCCGGGTAGCGAGGGCGCCGGTGCCTCCGGAAGTTTGGTCGGGTCACCCGCATCGGTCGCCGTCGAAGGCGCGAAACTACCGATCACGCCCTCCACGCCGCCGAAGCGCCCGCCCAGTGGGGTGCCGGTGAGCCAGTTGCTGTCGAGGCGCTTGCCGGTCATGTCGACGGTGATGAACAGATTGAGGTAGTCACCCTTGATCGCGTTGCCGATGTTCTTGATCGGGAACGGGAAGGTCGGCAGGATCCGCAGCGAGTCGATGAGATTGGTGCCGGTGTTGGCCAGGGTTTCCAGCACCGGGCCGAGGCTGGCCAGGTTCGCCTTCAGGTCGGCGCCGCTGGTCTGGATGACCCGCTCGGTGACATCACCGAGCTCGCCGAGCGCGGTGACTGCCCTGGTGATGTTGGCGGTGCGGTCGGCGAGCGCGGTCAGCGCGGGGTGGATCTCCTCGATCGCGCGGGCCAGCACGTCCTGCTGGTCGGCGAGGTTGCCCGCGAGCCGGTCCAGGCCGTTCATCGCGGCGATGATGTCGCCGGTCTGCTTGTCCAGGCCGGTGGTGAGGGTGTTGAGCTGGGGCAGCAGGTCGGCGATTTCGGCCTCGCGTCCGTTGAGCGCCGCGTTCATCTCCCTGGTGATGGTCTCGAGCTGGGCGATACCACCACCGTTGAGCACGACCGACAGCGAGGACAGCACCTGCTCGGTGGTCGGATACGCCCCGGCCCGCTCGAGCGGGATCACGTCGTTGTCGCGCAGCTGCCCCTGGGCGGCTGTGGTGGTCGGTGCGGACAGTTCGATGTGATTGCTACCGAGCAGGCTGGTCTGGCCGATCTTGGCGATCGCGTTGGCGGGCAGCTTCACCTCGGGATTCAGCGACACCGTGACCAGCGCGTGCCAGCCCTCGACATCGATCCCGGTGACATTGCCGACCTCGACGTCATCCACTCGCACCGGCGAATTGCGCGTCAGCGTAGTGACATTCGGCATTTGAATCCGCACCGTGTACGAACCCGGCGCAGTGCCTTCGGAGCCCGGCATGGGTAGCGAGTTCAGTCCGTCCCATTGACAGCCGGTCGCGCCGAGCGTCACCGCGACGCCCACCGCCAGCCCGGAGAATATCCGCTTCACCGCTGTCCTCCTGGAACCGTAAGCCCGGCAAGACCATTCGGCACAGTGATCGGAGCCACCACAGGCGGCGCATCCGGTTCTGCCTGCCCGGCCAAGCTCGGCGGGCTGTAGGTCAACTGGTCGGGGAAGGCCGTCACACTACTGGCCGGGTTGAGCATGATCGGCGCGTAGTTCATCGCCAGCGAACTGATCACCGGGGCAAGGAATTCCGCGCACAGGTCCGCCGACCGGTCCGAGTCGTTGTGTTCGAGCGCCCGGATGGAACCGCAGAGGAAGCTCAGCGGGTTGGCCGTATTGTTCAGCGACACAGCGCCGGTGAGCGAACCCTGGGCGGGCTTGTAGATCTGGTAGAAGTTCACCAGCGCGGTCGGCGCGGAATGCAGCACCCGTTCGATTTCCGGCCGCTTGTCGACCAGGGTCTGGGTGACGTCGGCAAGCTTCTCGACACCGACGGTGAGTTCGGCGCCGCTGCCATCGAGGAAGCGTTTCACATCCGCGAGCGCTACATCCAGGCTGTCGAGGCCCGCACCGAGTTCCTCCGAAGCACCGGCGAGTACCGAGGCCACCGAGGCCAACCGGCCGCCGAACTGCACGATCTGCTCGTTGCTCGCCGAGAGCACCTCGACGAACTTCTGTAGGTTGCGGATGGTGCCGAACAGGTCGGTTCGCCCGTCGGACAACGTATTCAGCGTCGCCGACAGTTCGCGCAAGGTGTCACGGAACTTCTGGCCGTTGCCGTCGAGGTTGTTCGCGGCGGTGTCGACGAAGCGGCCGAAGGACCCCTGCGGGTCGTCGCCGACCGGGCCGAGAGCCGTTGCGAGGTTGGACAATTCGGCTTTGATGTCGTCCCACTCCACCGGCACGGCGGTGCGCTCGATCGGGATCTGCGCGCCGTCGGCCAGTTTCGGGCCACCGGTGTAGGCGGGCGCGAGCTGGATGAACCGGGCAGACACGAGCGAGGGGGCGATCAGCACAGCACGCGCGTCGGCGGGCAGGTCGACGCCGCGATCGACGGTCATCCGCACCTGCACCCGACCCTCACCGGGCTCGATCGCATCGATCGTGCCGATCCGCACACCGAGCATCCGCACCTCGTCACCCGCGTAGAGACCGGTGGTCGAGGCGAAAGCGGCGGTGACCTTGGTCTTGCCGATGCCGAGGCCGGTATAGATCCCGACCGCGACCAGCGCGGCGATCACCACCGCGGCGACAGCCATGATCCAGCGCGGCACGCCACGCACTTTCGAGGCAAGGTTCATCGCGGCGGATCTTCCTCGGAAGGCACGATGGCCGGCGGCGCCGGATGCGTGAAGACGTCGATCAGGTCCTGCGGCAGGTGCTCGGGCCAGACCAGCGCGTCCACCAGCAGTCGCAGCTCGGTGCTCGTCGCGTTCACCACGTAGGCGTTGAACCACGGGCCGTTGCCGACCTGCTCGCCCAGCGCCGAGGCGTAGGGGCCGAGGTTCTCGAGCGCGCTCGACAGGTTCTCCTTGTTGCGCTGCAACAGGGCGAGGACCGAATTGAGCCGGTCCAGCGTCGGTTTCAGCTGCGCCTCGTTGTCGGCGACCAGCCCGGACAGCTGTTTGGCGACCGAGTCGACGTAGACGATCAGCTGGTTGATCGCGGCGCGCCGGTTGTCGAGTTCGCCGAGCAGATTGTTGCCGTCCAGCAACAGGGCGTTGAGCTGCGAACTCCGGTCGGCCAGAATCTTGGTGACGTTCTGCGCCCGGCCGAGCAGATCGGTCAGCGCCTGGTCACGGGTATTGATGCTGCGCGAGAGCGCGGTGACACCGTCGAGGGCGTTGCGCAGCGGGCCCGGTGTGTCGGCGAAGGCGACCGAGAGCGTGTCCAGGGTCTGATCGACCTGGTCCATGTCCAGGTCGCGCACGGTCGCGCCGAGGTCGGACAGCGCCTCGTTGAGCGAGTACGGCGAGGTGGTCCGGTCGAGCGGGATGGTGTCGGAGGTACGCAGCGCGCCCTGTCCGGTCGGCACCACGTCAAGGGACTTGCGGCCGAGCACCGTGTTGGTCTTGATCGCGGCAGATGTCTTCTCGCCCAGCACAATCGACTCGTCGAGAGTGAACTTCACCAGCACCTTGGGACCGTCGAGCGACACCTGGTCCACCTCGCCGGAGCGCACACCCGCGACGTGCACCGGGTCGCCCGGCACCAGCCCACCCGCGTCGACGAAATGCGCGGTGAAGGTCGCGCCGGAGCGGATGAACGGCAGCTTGGTGTACTGCAGCGTGGCAAGGGAGATCGTCACCACCAGCACGATCCCGACGATGCCGATGGTGGCGGCCGAGGACTTCTTCTCACTCATTGGGCGTACACCTTCCGGTCGCCTGCAGGCCCGGCATCTTGACTTCCATCGGCTGGCCGTTCGGGCCGTCGATCAGGAAGTTGGTGCCACAGATGTAGAGCTGCAGGAACGAGCCGTAGGCGCCGATCCGGACGAGCTGCTTGTAGGTTTCGGGCAGCTTGCCGAGCACCCATTCGATGTCGTCGGAGCCGTTGTCGAGGTTGGTGGCGAGCCTGCCGGTCTGCTCGATGGTGTTGCGCAGATCGGGGCGCGCGGTGGTGAGCAGATCGTTGAGTTCCTGTGTGGCACCGGCGATTCGCGGCAGTGCGGCGCCGATCGGATCGCGTTCGGCGGCCAATCCGCTGACCAGGCGTTGCAATTCGTCGATCGTGGTGGTGAATTGTTCGTCGCGATCGTCGATGGTGGCCAGCACCGTGTTCAGGTTGTCGATCACGCTGCCGATCAGGGCGTCCCGATCGGCCAGGGTCTTGGCGAAACTGCCACCACTGTTGAGCAGTGAGACCAGTGTGCCGCCCTGGCCCTGGAAGATCTGCAGCAGCGCCGAGGTCAGGTCGTTGACCTGTCCCGGATCGAGGCCACGCAGCAGCGGCTTGAAACCACCGAGGAGCAGGTCGAGATCCAGCGCGGGCGAGGTCTGCTCCTTGCCGATGGTGGAGCCCTCGGGTAGCTCGCGCGCCGAGCCGGGGCCTTCCTTCAGCTCCAGATACCGGTCGCCGACCAGGTTTTCGTACTTGATCGCCAGGCGGGTGCTCGAAAGCACGGAGTACTTGGTGTCCACGTCGAATTCGACATGCGCGAGATCGTCGTCGCCGACTTTCACCGAGGTCACCGAGCCGACCGGCACACCCGCGATCCGCACCTTCGACCCCGGCAGCATGCCAGAGGAGTTGGTGAACACCGCCTTGTAGCCGTTCTCACTGGAGAACCGTGCCTGACTGAGCACGATCGCCAGGCCCGCGAATACCAGCGTCATCACCACGGTGAAGATCGCGAGTTTGACCGTCGTCGCCGTGTTCTTCACCGTGTCACTCCCGGCAGCCCTTCCAGCAAGAGCTGGAAAACCTTTGGTGCGCTGTTCAATTCGGGCGAACCGGTGCGCGGCGTGTACGGCGCGCCCTGATTGGTATCGGTCACCACGTAGTTCGCGTGGCTGTCGGGCACTCGGTCGAGGATGCCTTCGCAGTGCGGTCCGCCGGTGGCGTTCACCTTGGGTAGGTCGTCGGGATAGGTGTAAGGCTTGTCGCCGAACATGAAGTTCGTGTTCATGCCGACACCGGGCAGGCGACCGCCGAACATCTCCTCGGCCACCGGCATCAACGGGCCGAGGCCGTCGATGATGCAGGTCAGTGCGGGCGCGTACTCGAACAACAGGCTCGTCGTCGGCCGCAGCAGATCCAACGCGGTGACGAGCTGGGTTTCGTTCTCCCGCAACACCGCCCCGGTCGTGTCGGACAACCCGATCACATTCACCAACACCTCATCGAGCTGAGCTTGCAACTCCGACAGCGTCTTCGAGGTGACCGTCGCGTTGTCCACCGTGCGCAACAGCGCACCGGAGGCATCGGCGTAGATGTCGGTCACCTGAGCCGTCTTGTCCAGATCCTGTTGCAGCGTAGGCAGATACGGATTGATCTCGCGCAGGTAGTTGTCCGAGCGGACCAGCAGCTCGCCGAACTTGTCGCCGCGCCCCTGCAGCGCGGTACCGAGCGCGGTCAACGTGGCGTTGAGCTTCTCCGGTTCCACCTGGGCGAGCACATCGGACAGATGCTGGAACAGCGTGTTGAACTCCACCGTCACCGCACTCGCCGCGACCGTGCTGCCGGGCTTCAGCGAACTCGACGAAGGCTTCTCCGGCACAACGAAATTCACATACTTGGCGCCGAACACCGTGGTCGAACGGATATCGACACCCGCGTTCGACGGCACCAGCTTCAGCTGTTCGGGGTCGACCTCGAGCAGTAGCTGCGCACTGTCATCACGCCAGTTGATCTCCGCGACCCGGCCGATCTCGACGCCACGCACCTTCACCTTGGCGTCGCGGTCGAGCACCAGGCCCGAACGCGGCGCGTCGACCAGCACCTTCGCGGTGGCGGTGAACGCGCCTTGGAACATCGCGAACGCGAAGGCCACCAGCCCGACGAGCAAGCCGACCATCGTGAGCGCGGCGAGCTTGCGCCCGAGTCCGCCCTGTAAGGCGGTGACGATCCGTGCAGTGTTCATCACGCTATCCCGAGAGGTGGAAGTTGCCGGAGGTGCCGTAGATGGCCAGCGAGATCAGCAGTGTCACCGTGACCACCGCGATCAGCGACGACCGCACCGCGTTACCGACCGCGACGCCGACGCCGACCGGGCCGCCCGCGGCGTGGAAGCCGTAATAGGTGTGGATCAGCATCACCGCCAGCGCCATCACGATCGCCTGCGCGAACGACCAGAGGATGTCGCTCGGAATGAGGAACGTCGAGAAGTAGTGGTCGTAGACGCCGCCGGACTGCCCGTAGATCACCACGGTCGCGAAGCGGCTGGCGATGAACGAGGCGATCACGGCGAGTGCGTAGAGCGGCACGATCGCGATCATGCCCGCCAGCACCCTGGTCCCGACGAGGAACGGGATCGGCCGGATCGCCATCGACTCCAGCGCGTCGATCTCCTCGGCCACCCGCATCGCGCCCAGCTGGGCGGTCGCGCCCGCGCCGATCGTGGCCGCGAGGCCGATGCCGGAGATCACCGGCGCCGCGATGCGCACATTGATCAGCGCGGCGAAGAAACCGGTAAGCGCCTCGACACCGATATTGCCGAGCGAGCTGTAGCCCTGCACCGCGATGGTGCCGCCCGCCATAAGCGTCAAGAAGCCGACGATCACCACGGTGCCGCCGATCACGGCCAACGCGCCACTGCCCATGCTGATCTCGGCGATGAGCCGGATGGTTTCGGTGCGGTAGTGCACCAGTGCGCGCGGCACCGAGCCGAGGGCCTTGACGTAGAAGATCGCCTGATTGCCAAGGGAGTCGGTCGATTTCGACACGCGTTCGAAACGGCGGACCGTGCGCGGGAACTTGCTGCGAACGATGAACGCCATCACCGCACCGTGAATTTCAGGCCGATCGCGGTGACAACCACATTCACCACGAACAGCGCCATGAATGCGAAAACCACCGTTTGGTTCACCGCGTCACCGACGCTCTTGGGTCCACCTTTGACACCGAGTCCGAGATAACAGGCGACCATTCCGGCGATCAGCCCGAACAAACCCGCCTTGACTTCGGAGATGATCAGTTCGGGCAGATTCGTCAGCAGCGGAATGCCGTTGACGAACGCGCCGGGGTTCACGCCCTGCAGGAAGACCGAGAACACGAAGCCGCCGACGATGCCGATGGTGCACACCAGGCTGTTGAGCATCAGCGCGACGAACATCGAAGCGAGCACCCGCGGCACGACCAGCCGACTGACGGGGTCGATGCCGAGGACTTTCATCGCGTCGATCTCTTCGCGAATCGTGCGTGCGCCCAGGTCGGCGCAGATCGCGGTGGCGCCCGCGCCCGCCACGATCAGCACCGTGACGATCGGGCCCACCTGGGTGACGGCGCCGAACGCGGCCGCCGCTCCGCTGAGGTCGGCGGCGCCGATCTCGCGCAGCAGGATGTTGAGGGTGAAGACCACCAGCACCGTGAAGGGGATGGCCACCAGCAGCGTCGGCACGATCGAGACGCGGGCCACGAACCAGGACTGGTCGACGAATTCGCGCCATTGGAACGGCCTGCGGACGGCGGCGCGCGCCACTTCCGCGCCGAGTTCGAAGAATCCGCCGACCGCCCGCAACGGGACAGCAAGGAGGTTGTTCATTGCGAATCCTCCTCAATCGACGGGCGGACCGATGTGTCCGCGTACCCGTACTTCACCGCCACCCCGATCTGAAGACTGCCCAAAGACTAGAACACGTTCCCGGTAATGTCTGCCATTTCGAGCGAGTTGGACCAGGACTTTTTCTCGTAAATCGCCGTCAAAACTGAAACGGATGCTTATCGGTTCCGTTTGCCTTCCTGTGAGCCGCCACACACTCCGACGCTCATGTCTACCAACACCTGGACCGGTGATCAACACGACAGTGGAGGCGGATTCAGCGTCGGACGCGGTGGGCCAACATCGGGCAAACCGTTCAGTAGCCGCCTCAGCCCAGATCGCGCAGGGCGCGGGCCGAGAAGGTGTGATCGGCGGGACGCTCTGCGAAATAGCCACCGAGGGTGGCGGCGAGGTCGGCCTCGGACCATTCGGCGCCGTCAGCGTCGAAGCGCTGCTCGACCGTCGGGGCCGCCATCAGTGCCACCATCGGTCCGTAGACGACGAAAACCTGACCGTTGACTGCGTCGGCGGCGGGCGAGGCAAGGTAGGCGACGAGCTTGGCGACATGTTCGGGTGCCAGCGGGTCGACCACGTCGTCGGGCGCCTGTTCGAAGACCGCCTCGGTCATCGCGGTCCTCGCCCGGGGGCAGATCGCGTTGGCGCGCACGCCGTACCTGGACAGCACGCGCGACGCGGTCAGCGTGAGCGCGGTGATGCCAGCCTTGGCCGCACCGTAGTTCGCCTGACCTTCCGGCCCGAGCAGGCCCGCCTCCGAGGAGGTGTTGACCAGCCTGCCGTACACCGGCGCGCCCGCCGCCTTCGACGCCGCGCGCCAGTAGGCGGCCGCGTTGCGGGTGAGCAGGAAGTGTCCGCGCAGGTGCACCGCGATCACCGCGTCCCAGTCCTCGTCGGACATGTTGAACAGCATGCGATCTCGCGTGATGCCCGCGTTGTTGACGACGATGTCGAGGCCGCCGAGGGATTCCTGCGCGGTCGCGACGAGCGCGTCGGCAGTGGCCCGTTCGGCGATCGAGCCGCCGACGAATTCGGCCTTGCCGCCGAGTTCGCGGATCGCGGCGATGGTCTCGGCGGCCGCGTCCTCGGTGAGGTCGTTGACGACCACCGCCGCGCCCGCCGACGCCAGCGCGAGGGCTTCGGCCCTACCGAGCCCGGCGCCCGCGCCGGTCACGACGGCGACACGGCCCTCCAATGAAATCTGCGTCACACTCATTCGGCCGACTCTAGAACGTGTTCCACCATCCGACAAGAGGCGATCACGCCAACCTCAGCGCGGCCTTGGGGCACTGCGCCACGGCTTCCTCGGCGTCGGCGAGGCGATCGGGCTCGACATCACCCTTGGCGACGGTCAATTGATCGTCGTCATCGAGTTCAAACATGTCAGGGGCGATTCCGACACAGACGCCGTTCGCTTCGCACCGGTCGAAATCGACGATGATCTTCATGAGAACTTCCTTCCACACGGTCTTGGCGACACTAACCCAGACAGCCGCGTGCGCGGAGCGGAACGGACGCCGAATCACGCTCAATACTGGAACATGTTCCAGTTCGTATGCAATGATCGGTTTCGGCGGGGCTCACCCCCTGCGCCCCGCCACCCGACTTGTCAGCTCGACACCGAGGTAGGAAGCATGCGCGTCGCGTATACGCCGCAGCAGGAAGAATTGCGCGCCGAGCTGCGCGAATATTTCGCGAAGCTGATGACGCCCGAGCGGCGCGCGGCACTGAGCATGCAGACCGGTGAATACGGTGCGGGCAATGTCTACCGCGAGGTCGTGCGCGAGATGGGCCGCGACGGCTGGCTCACGCTGAGCTGGCCCAAGGAGTACGGCGGCCAGGACCGCACCACGATGGATCAGCTGATCTTCGTCGAGGAAGCCGCCATCGCGGGTGCGCCGGTGCCCTTCCTGACGCTGAACTCCGTGGCGCCGACCATCATGCAGTACGGCACCGAGGAGCAGAAGAAGTTCTTCCTGCCGCGCATCGCCGCCGGTGAACTGCATTTCGCCATCGGCTATTCCGAGCCAGGCGCGGGCACCGACCTTGCGGCACTTCGTACTTCGGCGGTGCGCGATGGCGATGACTACGTGATCAACGGTCAGAAGATGTGGACCAGCCTCATCGCCTACGCCGACTACATCTGGCTGGCGGTGCGCACGGATCCGAATGCCAAGAAGCACAAGGGCATCACGATGCTCATCGTGCCGACCGACGCCGAGGGGTTCTCCTGGACGCCGGTGCACACGATGGCCGGGCCCGACACGAGTGCCACCTACTACCAGGACGTGCGGGTGCCCGTCTCGTCGATGGTCGGGCCGGAGAACGGCGGGTGGTCACTGATCACCAACCAGCTCAATCATGAGCGGGTCGCGCTGACGTCTGCCGGGCCGTTGTCGCTGGCGGTGGGGCAGACCGTGGAGTGGGCTCGTTCGGCTACTGGCCCCGATGGTGTGCGGGTGATCGACCAGGAATGGGTGCGGCTGAATCTGGCTCGTGTGCACGCGAAGGTCGAGTACCTCAAGCTCCTGAACTGGGAGATCGCCAGCCGCGCCGATCAGGGCGGTGAGGCCGCGCCGAAACCGTGGGACGCCTCCGCCTGCAAGGTCTACGGCACCGAACTCGCCACCGAGGCCTACCGCCTGCTGATGGAAGTCGTCGGCCCGCACGCCTACCTGCGCCAGGACTCCCCCGGCGCCGTCCTGCTCGGCCGACTCGAGCGAATGCACCGCGCCGCACTGATTCTCACCTTCGGCGGCGGCACCAACGAGGTGCAGCGCGACATCATCGCCATGACCGCCCTGCGCCAGCCCGCCTCCGCCCGCTGAAAGCCGGTATCTCCCCATGGATTTCACCCCCACCGAAGCCCAGACCGACCTCGCCACCCTGACCGGAGAGATCTGCGCCAAACTCGTCACCGCCGATCGCCTGCGCGAACTCGATGTTCCCGGACGCTTCGACGAGCAGCTCTGCAAGGCCCTCGCCGACACCGGCGTGCTCGCGGCGGGCCTGCCAGAAGCATTGGGCGGCAACGATTTCGGCATGCTCGAGCAGACGGCTGTGCTGCGCGAACTCGGCCGTGTCGTCGCCGCGGTGCCCTACCTGTGGTCAGTCGTCCTCGGCGCTGGTGCGCTGGCGAAGTTCGGCGACGCCTCACAGCAGCAGCTGGCAGCGCGAGCAGGCGCGGGCGAGATCGTGCTCACCGCCGCACTCGCCGAGGAACTACGCGCTGCCACCGATGCCCCGGGCATCCTCGCCACAGCCGCTACCGAGGCCGACACTGCGGACACATCTTTCGACATCGGCGTCGGCGACTCGATCGACAGCTCCGCCGCATTCGCCGATCCCATCACGACTGTCGGCGCCCCCACCGTCGCTGATGCGGAGGGCAGGGGCGGTACCGGCTGGCCCTGGACGCTGACCGGAAGGGCGACCACCGTCCCTCAAGCGGACCGCGCCATGCGAATCCTGGTGCCAGCCAACATTTCCGGCCGTACAGCGGTATTCCTGGTCGACCCGACCCACACCTCGGTCACCCGCACCGCACAGCAGGTAGTCGACCTCTCCCCTGAATTCCTCGTCGAATTCACCGACACCCCAGCCGAATTGGTCGGCACCATCGAAACCGGCGCCGGTATCCTCACCTGGCTACGCGAACACGCCTGGCTCGGCCTCGCCGCCCTCCAACTCGGCACCCTCGAACGAGCCCTGGAACTCACCGCCGAACACACCCGCACCCGCGAACAATTCGGCAAACCCCTCGGCTCCTTCCAAGCAGTAGCCCAACGCCTCGCCGACGCCTACATAGAAATCGGCGGCCTCCGCCTGACAGTCACCCAGGCAGCCTGGCGACTCTCGGAAAACCTCCCCGCCGCCGAGTCCATCCACATCGCCAAATTCTGGGCCGCCGAAGCAGGCCACAAGGTCGCCCACACCGCCGTCCACATCCACGGCGGCCTCGGCATCGACCGAGACCACATCACCCACAACTACTTCACCGCCGCCAAACACCACGAATACGCCCTCGGCGGCGCCACCCCCCACCTCCTCGCCCTCGGCGCGGAACTGGCGCGCTAGCCCTCGACCCCAGATAGACCCGTGCGAACCACTTCGCACGGGCCTATCTGCGTCGGTACGGTCCAGCTATGACCGATGCGACATCGCCCGCGCACAGCGAACGACCCACTGAACCCCGAGTCGCCGAGGTTCAGGTGATCGCGTTGTCGAAAGCGTTCGCCGCACGCCACCGCGAGTTACTGAACCGTCTCGGCAAGGAATGACTACTCACCCTCGGCAGCAGTCGCGCGGTCAGCGAGCCGCCGATTCAGCTCGCCGCTGACGTCCAGCACTATGGCAGCCGCTTCATCGAACAGTTCCGCGCGGTCGCCCGAGGTCAGATACGTCTGCAGGATGGGGGCGATGTCGGTGACGATCTGCCGCGGCGTGAGCGACACCACCGGGGGCAGTCGCAGGATGTAGCGGCACAGGGCCAGGCCGAGCAGCTGGGTGACGATGAGGCCGGCGCGGCGGGGGGCGTCGGCGGGGGTGCCGAAGCGCAGGACCGCGGGCAGCACCTGGTCGGCGAAGATTTCCCGGAAGCGGGTGGCGACGGCTTCGTCGGTGATCGAGGAGCGGAGCAGGATCAGCAGGACGGTGTTGTCGCCTTCCTCCCAGATGCTCAGGAAGCGGCGAATCAGCAGCTCGCCCATGGTGTTCGGGTCCGCGGCACTGAGGTCGGGGAGGTCCAGGTCGATCTGGGCGGCGGCGGCGAAGAGCCCGTCCTTGCTGCCGAAGTAGCGCATCACCATCGAGGGGTCGATCCCGGCGTCGGCGGCGATCGCGCGGATGGTGGCCTTGGCGTAGCCGTCGGCGGCGAAGCGGGCGCGGGCGGCTTCGAGGATGGCGGCCTTCGTCGCGTCGGAGCGACGGGTGGGAGTCTCCTGGTCAGGCATGTCAACGATTGTAGGCCAACAGCTGTTGACTTTCACGCGCAGTCGGGTTTACCGTTATGCCTACAAGCGTTGGCAAACAAGCGTTGACCAGGAGTCGAAATGGCCGCCATCTCACTGCCCGAAGCCACTTCCGTCGTTATCGTCGGGGCGGGGCCCGCCGGCCTCACCGCCGCGATCGTGCTCGCCGAAGCCGGGGTCGATCACGTGCTCATCGACCGACTCGGCGAGGGCGCCAACACCTCTCGGGCCGCGGTGGTGCACGCCAGGACGCTCGAGGTGCTCGATGGGCTCGGCATCGCGGGCGAACTCGTCGAGCGTGGGATCAAGGTGCCCACCTTCAAGCTGCACGATGGGGCGAAGACGTTGGCCACCATCGAATTCGGCGATCTGCCCACCGCGTTTCCGTACACGCTGATGGTGCCGCAGGATGTGACCGAACAGGTGCTTCTCGACCGGCTGCACGAGCTGGGCGGGACGGTGCACCGACCGCTGACAGTCACCCGCGTCACGGACGAAAACGGCAGCGTCACTGTCGAATACGCGGATGCGAACGAGCAACTCGGCACGATCAAGGCGGATTACGTGATCGGCGCCGACGGCATGCACAGCGTCGTTCGCGAGCAGGCGGACATCGGCTTCACCGGCGATACCTATCCGGCGTCCTTCATCCTCGCCGACGTCCGTATGAGCTGGCCGACCCCGCGCACGGAAGTGTCGCTGCACCTGTCCCCTGAAGGCGTCACCGTGGTCGCGCCCCTTCCTGATACGGCGAACAACCGCTACCGTGTCGTCGCCACCGTGGACGAAGCCCCGGAGCACCCCACCCTCGACGACATCCAAACCCTGCTGAACGCCCGAGGCCCCGCGGGCGAGATCCGCGTGGACGAGGTCCTCTGGAGCTCCCGCTTCCGCGTCCACCACCGCGTAGCCGACCACTACCGCGCGGGCCGCGTCTTCCTCGCGGGCGACGCCGCCCACGTCCACAGCCCGGCAGGCGGCCAGGGCATGAACACCGGCATCCAGGACGCCGCTCTGCTCGCCACCCTCCTGGCGAAAGTCGCGGCGGGCGAGCCGGATTCAGTCCTCGACACCTACGAAACCGTTCGCAGACCGATCGCGCTCGAGGTCGTAGCGTTCACCGACCGCATGACGAAAATGGCCACCCTCCAGTCCGCGCCGGTCCGCACCGCCCGCAATACCGCGATGCGCGTGCTCACCCGAATCCCCCTGGTACGCACCAAGTTGGCCTACCAACTGTCCGAACTCGGCAACCGCTGACACTCGTCACCCCGCTCGGCGACGCTGCCGGACGGGGTGACGAGTAGATCGTGGGACTAGGCCGAACCCGCTTCGGCATGTTCGTCGGCGGGTCGCGCTTCGGTCTGCGACTTCGCCCACCGGTAGTCCGGTTTTCCGGCGGGGGAACGCTTGATCTCGTCGACGAACCACAGGCTGCGTGGCTGCTTGTAGGACGCGATCTCGCCGGCGAGGACGGGCTTCAAATCGGCCAGGGTCGGTCGGTTTTCGCCGCGGCACTGGACGACCGCGCAGACCCGCTGGCCCCACCGCTCGTCGTCGACACCGACTACCAGCGCGTCGAAAACATCCGGGTGAGCCTTGAGGGCACCCTCGACTTCCTCGGG
This sequence comes from Nocardia sp. NPDC058705, assembly GCF_042749305.1. Classification (NCBI taxonomy): domain Bacteria; kingdom Bacillati; phylum Actinomycetota; class Actinomycetes; order Mycobacteriales; family Nocardiaceae; genus Nocardia; species Nocardia sp. NPDC058705. Next base: position 158,970 of record NZ_JBHYRN010000013.1, read on the forward strand.
GTAGATCTTCTCGCCGCCGCTGTTGATGCTCACCGAACCGCGGCCGAGCATCGTGACCGAGCCGTCCTCCTCGACGCGCGCGTAGTCGCCGGGGATCGCGAAGCGAACCCCGTTGAACTCCTTGAACGTCGCGGCCGACTTGACCTCGTCCTTGTAGTAGCCGAGCGGGATGTGTCCGCTGCGCGCCAGCAGGCCGACTTCGCCGGAACCCGGCTTCACCGGATTGCCTTCCTCGTCGAGCACCTGGGTGGCCGCGTCGATCTTCACCCGGGGGCCGCCGGTGTGGGTGGCACCCTTGGCGACCAGGGAGAGTCCGCCGAAACCGGTCTCCGAGGAGCCGATGGAGTCGGAGATCATCCGGTTGGGCAGTACCTCGAGGAACTTGTCCTTGAGCGAGGGCGAGAACAGCGCCGCGCTGCTGGCGAGGACATACAGGGTCGAAAGGTCGTAGGGCTCACCGGTTTCCGGGTTGCCTTCGGCCAGCGCGTCGAGCATCGGCCGCGCCATCGCGTCGCCGGTGATGAAGATCAGGTTGATGCCGTGTTTGTCGACGGCCTGCCACACACCGTGCCCGCTGAACTCGGGGATCATCACCGCCTTGCCGCCGCCGAACAGGCTGTGGAAGGTGGCCCACTGTGAGCCGCCGTGGATCATCGGCGGGATCGGGAAGCGCACCATCTGCGGGTTGGCAGCGCCGATCTTGGCCAGCTCCCATTCGTCCTTGGTGTATTCGCCGGTGACGAAGTTGATGCCGGCGCCGAGCACCCGCCAGACGTCCTCGTGGCGCCACATCACGCCCTTGGGCAGGCCGGTGGTGCCGCCGGTGTAGAGCATGTAGATGTCGTCGGGCGAGCGTTCCTCGAAGTCGCGTTCGCCCGACGAATCGGCCAGCGCCGCTTCGTATTCGACCGAGTAGTCGGGGGTGTCCGCGGAGGTGCCGTCGTCGACGACGATCACCGTCTTCAGCCCGGGCACCTTGTCCCGAACCGCCGCCACCTTGTCGGTGTAGCGGCGCTCATGGATCAGCGCCACCATGTCGGAGTTGTCGAAGATGTGCAGTAACTCGTTCTCGACATAGCGGAAATTGACATTGATCATCACCGCCCGCGCCTTGAAGACGGCCACCATCGCTTCGACGGCCTCGACGGTGTTGCGGGAATAGATTCCGACTTTGTCGCCGGGACGCACACCCTGTTCCAGCAGGTAGTGGGCCAGCTTGTTGGCCCGCTCCTCCAGTTCGGCGTAGGTCGACTCTCGATGTTCGCCGACCAGCACGATCCGGTCGGGCATCAAGTCGACGGCATGTTCGACGAGATCGGCTATGTTGTAGCTCACAGAGTCAAAAATAGAACGTGTTACTGTTTCTGACAAGGTTTTCGGCGAATGCGACCGAACGTTGTGAGGAGATTTTCAGATGGCCCACTGTCTGGTCGAGAAGCGTGACCACGTTCTCATCGTCACCATGAACCGCCCCGAGGCGCGCAACGCCCTGTCCGGGGAGATGATGGCGATCATGCGCGACGCCTGGGACCAGGTCGACAGCGATCCCGACATCCGCGTCGCGATCCTCACCGGCGCGGGCGGCGCGTTCTGCGCGGGCGCCGACCTCAAGGCGATGACCACCCAGCACCCCGGCGATTCCTTCTCCGGCGGCGGCTGGGACCTGTCCCGCATCGACGCCCTGCTCAAAGGCCGCAGACTCACCAAGCCCCTGATCGCCGCGGTAGAAGGCCCCGCCATCGCGGGCGGCACCGAAATCCTGCAGGGCACCGACATCCGGGTAGCGGGCGAGAGCGCCAAATTCGGTGTCTCCGAACCCCGTTGGGGCCTGTTCCCCCTCGGCGGCTCAGCCGTCCGCCTGACCCGTCAGATCCCCTACACCGTAGCCGTGGATCTCCTGCTGACCGGCCGTCACATCAAGGCCCCCGAAGCCAAGGAAATCGGCCTCATCGGCCATGTGGTCCCCGACGGCACCGCCCTGGACAAGGCCCTCGAACTCGCGAACATGATCGCCGCAAACGGCCCCCTAGCCATCCAAGCCATCCTGAAAACCATCCGCGACACCGAGGGCATGCACGAAAACGACGCCTTCAAGGTAGACGCAGAACTCGGCGCCGCGGTCTTCAAGTCCGCCGACGCAAAAGAAGGCCCCAAAGCCTTCGCAGAAAAGCGCAAACCCACCTTCACCGGCACCTGATCCCGCCCTAACCGCACGCCCACCCCCCACGGCCACCCCCACGCCCGACCCCTAGGGAGGGCCGCCGCGCAGCGGCGTAGCGGCCCGGCCGCGAGTTAGCCGCCGTTGCGTCCGAGGCGAAGCCT